>JBIINB010000042.1:0-33435 GCA_044337705.1 Pirellulaceae bacterium
GGTCGAAAGCAAGGTGAAGATCCTCGGGAGACGATCGTCTTCAATTCGGGTGGTGGCGATGTGAAGCACCCTGTAGGGGGCAAGGTGCTGCCTCCCAAGTTCTTGGGTGGCAACACACCGGAACTGGTAGGAAGGGATCGCCGAGAGGTCCTAGCAGGGTGGCTTGCTTCCCCTGAAAATCCCTTCTTCGCCCAGAATTTGGTGAACATCGTCTGGGAGCATTTCTTTGGGCAGGGGATCATCAACGAAGTAGATGATATACGTATCAGCAACCCACCAGTGAACAAGGAGTTGCTGGATACGCTGGCGGCGAAATTCACCGAGTACAAATATGACTTCAAAAAGCTGGTCAAGGATATCTGCACATCCCGCACCTATCAGTTGAGCACCAAGACGAATCCGACGAACGAGTCGGATGACCGCAATTTCTCCCATGCCAAGCTACGACGCGTGCGATCGGAGGTCCTTCTGGACATGATCACCGCAGTGACTGGAACTCGCAACAAGTTTGCCGGCCTGCCACTGGGAGCAAGGGCCGTACAGATCGCGGACGGAAATACCAGCACCTACTTCCTGAGCACCTTCGGACGGGCCTCTCGCGCTACGGTCTGTTCGTGTGAGGTGAAAATGGAGCCGAATTTGTCGCAGGCTCTCCACTTGCTCAACGGTGAGACGGTTCAGCAGAAGATTCAGCAGGGCAATCTGATCAAGCAGTGGATGGATGGAGGGAAGACGCCCGAGCAGATCATTGATTTGATGTACATCAGTGCATTGACTAGGCGGCCGACGGACAAGGAAAAGGCGGGAATCCTAGAGCTGCTGCAAGCAGAGAAGGATCCCAAGGCGGCTTTGGAAGATACGTTCTGGGCCATCCTGAACAGCAGGGAGTTTGTCTTCAATCACTAGCGGAAGCAATCCTGGCGATCGCTTGAGCGATTTTCGCAAAATATCGGTCGTGGCAATGTTGCCGCAAAGCCAGAGAGATGTCGCGGGTTCGCGAGAACTTTTCTGTTTCGACAGGTGGTTGGTGGGATTGGCGGGGTACTTTTAGGGATGGTGAAAGGGTAGCGGTAGTAGCGCCTGAGAGGCTTTGCAGAGAATCGGATCAACGGACTGTCCCCGGCGAGCGGGATGGATGGGAAAGGTGGAAGGACGATGCATCTGAAACGATTTTGGCTTAGCGTATTGGGGTCAACCCTGTTGTCGGGGATAGCGTTTGCTGATGAGGCGGAAAAGGTCACTTACGACGATCACGTGCTGCCGATTCTCAAGCAGCGCTGCGCCACCTGCCATAACCCAGATAAGAAAAGTGGTGGTTTCGACGTCACCAGTTACAACCAATTGATGCAAGGGGGCGGATCGGGGGCATCGATTGAAGCCGGCGACGCATCCGCCAGCTACATGATCAAACTGGTGGAGCATCAGGAGGAACCGACGATGCCTCCGGATTCCGATCCGATTCCGGAAGCGGAGCGGTTGATCCTGCGGAAGTGGGTCGATGCAGGCGTCTTGGAGAACAAGGGCAGCAAGGCCGCTGCACCCAAGAAGAAAAAGGTATCCATGGCGATGGATGCATCGCCCACCAAGCGTCCGGCTGTTGTCACCATTCCTGGGCATCTACCGCTCCAGCCACTGGTGAGGACTCGTGCAACCACAGCGATCCCCTCGATCGCTACCAGCCCATGGGTCCCCTTGGTCGCTGTCACTGGTCAGAAGCAGGTGCTGCTCTATGATTCGGTGACTGCTGAATTGAAGGGCGTGCTCCCATTTCCAGAAGGACAGCCGCAGGCTCTGCGGTTCAGTCGCAACGGATCGCTCTTAATGGTCGGAGGGGGACGTGGAGGAGCCACGGGGAAGGTGGTGATCTTCAATGTGCGGGATGGCAGAAGAATCGCCGAGGTCGGCGAAGAACTCGATACGGTCTTGGCTGCTGACATCAGCCCGGGGCACGACATGATCGTCCTCGGAGGACCGCAGAAAATGGTGCGAGTCTATTCGACCGATTCCGGCAAGTTGCTTTATGAGACCAAGAAGCACACCGATTGGATCTACGCTGCGGAATTCAGTCCGGACGGGGTCCTGCTAGCCACCAGTGACCGCAACGGTGGGTTGTTGGTGTGGGAAGCGAAAACGGGACGCGAGTATCTGGTACTCAATGGCCATACTGCCGCCGTGACGTCACTTTCCTGGAGGGGCGATTCGAATATCCTGGCCAGCGGAAGCGAAGATGGAACCATCCGGCTCTGGGAGATGGAGAATGGAGGTCAGGTCAAATCCTGGGGAGCTCACGGTGGCGGCGTCTCGGCGATCGAATTCACTCGGGATGGCCGTATCGTCAGCAACGGGCGCGACCGCGTCGTTAAATTATGGGATCAAAATGGCGCTCAGCAGAAGGCGATGGAAGCGAGTGCCGAGCAGGGTACGGCGGTGAGCTACTGCGACGAGTCGGACAGAATCTTTGGCGCCGATTGGACAGGGGAGATTCGAATCTACCAGGGGGCCGACGCCAAGCGACTGGGGAATTTGAGCCCCAATCCGGAACGGATCGAGGAACGGTTGGCTGCAGCCGAGGGGCAACTGAACAGCTTCCGAGCCGCTTACGAACCGCTGGCTCAAACGGCTTCTGCCATGACGCAGCAGTACGTCGACCTGGAAGCCAAGTACCAGCAGATGGTCAAGTCGAAGGGCGAACTGGAACAGGGATATGCGGCCAAAGTAGCGTTGGTGGAAAAGTACACCGCGGATATTGCAGTTAGCACCGAGAACTTTCAGAAGATCTCGCAAGCTGTCGTGAAGCTGGAGCAGGCGATACCGCCGCTGGTCGAAGCCCAGAAGCAAATCGGAACTGCTACCGCTGCGATGGAAGACGCGGCGACACAAGAGATCGCTAAAATGCTCGCCCAAAAACTGCAAGAGCATCAGACTATGTTGGAGACACAGAAGGCCGAAATGTCCAAGTTGGCTACGGCCCTTGAGACGATGAAAGGAGAACTGACCAAGGAGACGCAAGCCCGCGATGCCATCAAGGCGCAGCTGGATCCCTTGGTGCCGATGGTTCAGCAGACTGAACCGATGGTCGCCGAAGCGCTCAAGAAGAAGAACGAAGCCGACGCAGCAGCTGCGAACGCCAAGGGACAACTGGATGGTTCGGCGGCAGCTGTGGAACGCTGGAAGGCCGAATTGACGTTCCTTGCCCGGCTTGGAGAACTCGAAGCCGATCTGAAGGCCCGCGAAGATGCCAACCTGAAGACGCTCGAGCAGCTAGGGATGCTGGAAGCGGTGGCAGCTGATTGGGAGAAGCAGAAGTTGGCTCTTGAAGGACAGGTCACCAAGTGGAATGAGGAAAAAGGGGCAAGCGAAAAGGAAGTTGTCGCGCTGGACGCATCCTACGTTGATCTGACGGGAAAGATCCAGGTCCGGGTGGCCGAACTGACGGCCAGGCAATCCTTGATTGCGCAGTTGGGTAAGTCGATCGAGTCCTCAACGACCGCTCGCGATGCTGCTAAGGCGAGTCTCGATCTGATGGCAGGGGATGCTGAGCTAACGGCGGCGCTGGCTGCCCTTCAGACAGCGCTCGATGGTCAATCGCAGAAGGTCAAGCTGCTGCAGGAAGGTTTAGTTTCCATGACTGCTGAGAAGGATGCTTGGGAAAAGATGGCGGCTGAAACGATGGCGTCCCTGGTAGCGAAAAAGCAGTCGGTGGAGCAACTTTCCAAGAACTTGACCGATGCTGTACCGCAGCTGGCGCAGATTTTGGCAAAATGGAACGAATCAATGGCCGCTGTGGTTCCTGTGAAGCAGCAGGCCGAAGCAGCTGAAAAGGGTATTGAGGAAGCGCTGCGTGCGATCGCCGCTCACCAGGGTGTCGCCGATCCTGTACCTATTGATTCTGCTGCACCTGTCGCGGCGGCGGCTGCTAACTGATCCACCTCCTTCGTTTTTCCGAGAGCTCAAAACGGACGCTGGTAGGACCGGTCATCGCCGTAGGTCCACCGAGTCCCTTTCGGCTTTGCTATTTTTGTCCTTGGTTTGTTCCGCAGAATTGATCGTCAGAGGCCGGCTTGCCAGCGACCAGCCTCCCGCGTGTTCAGCACGAGCCCGAAGGATGTATTTGCCTCGAGGCACCGAAGGAAGTTCGATCTTCAGTTGGTGTTCACCCGCTGCAAGCTCTCCCTCCTGTCGGTGCAGACAAGTCTGCTGGGCTGCCTGGTACCTCATGCCTAGGCCTTGGAAAAATTCTTCCAGGTTGCTGTCCTGCTTTGGCTGCGGAATGTTGCTAGGTAGCTTGTCGCGACGCAACGCCAGTTCGATTGTCACCTTCGATGCCGATGGGAGTTGCAGTCGGATCGGCAACGGGGAGTCGTTGGAAAGCTGTGTTGGGCAATCTAGTGGCAGTGGATTGGGATGGGACAATCGAAGTGTTGGGTCGCCTAGGAGGTGAATCAATGCCAAGTGATCCATCCGTTCGTCTTCCAGATGATGTCCCTCGGGGCTGAGCGCTTGCGCAAACTGTTCCAGCATCGGACGAAGCGAAGCCAATGGAGCGTTGGTGTCATCTGGAGCGATCGATCGGATCTTTGCCTGCAGCAGGAGTTCCCCGACCGTAGGACATTGCTGTCCAAAGCATTGCGACATCAGCTCAGCACCCAAGTTGGCCATACCGTAGGGCATCGTGACGCGGGTGGATGCAACGACGGCGATCGGTCCTTGTCGCTGCAGCAACAGTGACTCAGCAAGGCAGGGCTCCCTCGCATCGAAGGCTCCCGTGTAGCAGGCGAAGAACAGTGCGATCGTCTGGCTGTTATGAATCTGTACCCGGTCGATGGATCGATGATGGAGAATCTCCAGCGACTGGTCTGCAATCCGGAAGTTGTCCAGGGTCTGGACGTGGCCATGTCCGATGTAGATCCAAAACGCAGGTCCTCGGTTCAGTCGCTGGAGAACTGTTTGCTGGAACCGGTTGGGATCGGGGCAGTGCGGGCTGTTGGCGCTGGCATGCACCAGTCCGATCTCTCGCGACTCAGGAATCCCTAGCCCCAGAAGCCTTCGAGTGGCCACTTCTATCGCTGCGTCGGTAAGGACGCCGAAGCCTCCGATGCCGGCGACCACCTCCAGGCGATCACGCCACTCCGTGTAATCCTCCGACAGTTCATACTGAATGACGCGATCCAGATAGGAAGCCAGTTGTTCTGGGGTGGAGGCGGGAATTCGTCCAATCGCAAGGTCCGGTATGCCGTTCAGGTCTCGGTCCGAGAAATGGAGATCTGTCGCGATCTGTTTTTCCGGTCCGAACTTCTGGATGGCTCGCGCAGGAATATACCCCGTAGGCACACTGGGGGAGGTGGCTGGGAGGGCGGAAAATCGCGAAGCCATGGTGGGGCTGTCGCCAGCCAGCAGCACGAAGACCCGTTGCTCGGATAGCCCCTTGGCCCATTGGGCGATCTGCGACTGGAGTGCATCGCTTTCCCGTGGGGCGACTTGGTATTCAATGCGATACCCTTGCGAGATGCGATGCGCTTCCCATGCTGCCAATGCAGGAACGAACGATCGATCCGGTACGACGACGAGAACGCGGTGGGCAGCGCAGACAGTTTGCCAGCCGGCCAAGCTGCAGCATAGGGAGACGAGCCAGCCAAACCTCTTAAGCGGCCAAAGCTGCCAGCTCATCGTCATCGCCTCCGTTGCAGACCTTAACCTGCCAGCAGACCCCACCCGCTGTCTCTTCCCAACCGCTCGCTCATGGTAGCCGGAAGAGGCACTCCGAATCGAGAGGAGCTGCCCGGTAAGCGACGGAAGGGAGCCTCACCGTCGCATGATCAAGTCGTCTTTTTCCGGGAAAATCCACGGCGACGGAGAGGAGGAGGGGGATGGATCGGATGTGGAAGCGGTGGGAAGGGGCCGTTTCTGATTGGTGAATGCAGCAGAGGACCCGGTCCACTGGATCTGCCGTCGAGCGCTTCTTGCAGCGACAGCAAGCAGCTCGTCTCGGACTCTTGGCTGAAGATCCTCCAGTTGATAGACCAGTTCCTGGAAGCCTTCTGGATTCCGTTGTGCCGCCTGAGAGAGTTGAGACAGGAACTTCGCCGATTCGATGAAATTCATGTCGGCTGTCTTGGCGATGAATGGACCGATGGTACGAACGATCAGGTCAGCCCCGAGTTGATCGAGCTTCAGGAACAGGTCCATTCGCCCCTGAAGCCAGGATGTGCCATCGGCAGAAGGCACCTGCTGGCTGTGGAGCACGCAAACGCATCTTCCTTCTACCGGCTTGGTGGTCATGGAACCGTCGTAGTCCCCAATCGCATAGAAGATGTGCAGTTGATCGGTACCATAAACCAGTTCCGACTGGCATCGAGTCCCGGCTCCGTCCTGACCACGGAAAGTGAACTCCCCTGTCCGCTCCACCTCCACCTTGGTCACACCCATCACCTTCCAGATGCTGACAATCACTTCGGGATGGCGTACCAAGAAAGTGAAGAGCTCAGGATCGCATTCCAGCGTCTGGCTGGGCATGCGCCGAAAATAACTGGGGTGATCGAGGACCGCCTTCAACTTGTTTCGAGCAGGATCGTTCAGCTGGTTCCAGGGGATTCTTTGAATCGACTCTGATTTCATCCTGGGATGGCTGGATCCGGTGGAAGAGCCGGCTTCCGCTGCGCGCAAAAGCGGAAGGTTCACCAAGCCAAGGCTGAAGGTCGAGCCGGCAGCATAACGCAGCCAATGGCGACGATTCACCGGGTCGATTGATCGCTTCGGCATTCCGCCATCTTCTCTCATGGTCCATCCTGTCGCTACGACACTGTGTCCGGGTAGCGGACCGATGAAGATCATGGCCCAAGCGTTCCATCGGGCTGGTCGATGCAATTACTTTCGGCAGATTGACAGGTAGAACCGAAGGAGGAATTCGAGTTGCGAAAAAAAGAAGTGCATGCAAAAAGGTAATGGCCTCTGGCTGAATGCTAGCAGCAGCAATCGAATGTCCCTGGATTCCCGAGTACCAGGCGACGAAAGATGGGGCAGCATAGATATTTGCGATGCCCTGGTGCTGTTTTGAAAAGGGAGTGCTGTAGACAGAAAAAAACCCTGGCGTTTACAGTGGTACGCCAGGGTTTGGTTTAGCTGACTAGGTAAAGGAATACCTTGGCCATCTTGGGACAATCAGAATCCACCCGGCTGAATTCCCGATCGCGCGGCCCCACCAACAGCTCGAAGCACTCCTTCTTCCGCAGTGAATCGGTAGACAAGTCCACGAGGAACGACCTTGGTGTTGACCTGAAGCGAATCGGAGGCGGAGTATTGCTGCAGCGTGTTGGAGATGGCGGCGATCATAGGGTTATCCTGCATCGTCTGCAGGAAGCCCATGACGGGAACCATTTCGACGTGGAAATCGAGAGGTGTGACGTCCGACAGTGGGGACTCATTGGCATCGATAGTTGTCTTGAGTTGAGCTTCGGCATCTTTACCTAGTGCCAGGAAGATTCCTTTGTCCGCTGTCCCGACGACAAAGTCGATTTGCGCACCGAAGGCCTTTCGGAGTTCTTCCTGGTTGGATGGGACTGCCAATTTGCCGGGATGGAAAGTCACGCCTTTGTAGTTGCTGGCGTTGAACTGGATGGGGGGCAGTTCTGGAAGTTGCAGTTTGCTGTAAAGCGTCTGGACTGCCTGAGCGACTTTTTTGCCGTCGGCAACTCGAGCACCAGCGACCAGTTGCGGCCCGTCGTCCAGGGTCAGCCGATATCCACCGTCGATCAGACCTTCTTCGAAGGTGGCGATCAGCACGTCGCGAACGGTTCGCAGGAAGGCTTTGCCGTCTTCTCCTCGGGAATCCCCATTGGCGATTTCATCGATCCGCTTGAAGGCCATGTCCAGGGCGTTATCGAGAGTCGGGGTAAGCTGGCCAAGATCCTCTTTAGCGACCGCGCTGGTGAAACGCATGCTGGATGCATTGTCGGTGGACTGAAAACCCGAAAAGCCGCTCTTGAGATCCTTCATTGCTGCGATCTGCTTGGCCAGGTCTGACCCATCGACAAACTGGGTTCCGATGTCAACGAAAGTTTTCTTCGATTTCTGGTCGACTCCCCAACCGATCAGAAGTTCGTCTGTCTCGTCCAACATGCGGGTCATCTGATCCATCGCCTGTTCCCCTGCCGCTTCGGCGGCAGCAGCTTCTTCTTCCGACTGGCCGGCGGATTGCTGAGCGAGAGCTTCCTCATAGCCGCTTCGCATCTGTTCGGAGAGCATCTGCTTGAGTTCCTTGGGGATGTTCTCCATGGCGATGCGGAAGGAAAGGTCGTAGCGTTCAGCCTGTTTGCCGATCGATTCCAGGGGATTTTCGGGAACGTTTTCCAGTTGGCCTTCCTCCTGGGCCACGTAAAGCCATTCCCCCTTTTCGCGAGCGAAAACGGTTTGGGCGCCGATTTCCATGGCAAATTTGCCATCCCCCAGATCGTCGACTTCCCCTAGGGTCCGCAGCGGTTCAAAGAATGCTTCACGATCGGTTAGCGGGAGATAGCCAACCAGGACTGGGGTTCCCGTATCATCCAGCGCGACCGTGAGGCCGGCTGGTCGGTTTCGGTCAATCCCGGAAGAATACCCGTTGACCATCATGGTGGCCGTGCCGCTGATCTCAGGAGCACCTGCAGCACGCATGACGTAGCTGAGATCCTGAAGCATTCTGCCCAGTGGGGCGATGGCGACCGTGACAAACGGTTTGTTTGTCGCTGGGGCTTGCGCCTGGAGGTTTGAGAGAGAAGAAATCAAGGCGGCGCCAGTGAGGGCAAGAACTTTCGAGTTCCTGACAGCAGCGCGGCCGAATCGGCGGAAAACCATACGTCGACTCCCGTGATTGGAAAAGATATTGGGAAAGGCGGAATACACCAGCATATTGGCTCGGGATCGCAACACCCTGTGGATCCTAAGCTGATTCGAGATTCCGGACCGAATCTTGGTGGGGAACTCTATCGTTCGCGGAATACAATCCGCCCCTTGCTCAGATCGTAAGGAGAAAGTTCCACTCGTACCTTGTCACCAGGGACGATGCGAATGAAGTTTTTCCTCATTTTCCCTGCGACATGGGCCAGGACTTCAGTACCGGTTTCCAGTTGGACGCGGAATCGCGTGTTGGCCAAAGCGGCAATCACCGTTCCATCCACTTCAAAAGCTTCTTCCTTCTTCGCCATAAATCCCCTGCATTCAATCGACACGAACGATGGATACGATGTTTCCTGCGAGCGGGCGATCGATTCGCCCTGGCGTCCAAAAGACGCTGCATTCGCCGAAAGTTCTTGCTATCGTTATACGGCTCGCCCGTGGTCCTCGTCCACAGTACGACTTGGGAAAGCGGGCCGAATGGGGATGAAAGTGTGAAGTTTTTCAGTCCTTTTGTCTTCGCAGTCTGCCAGCATGGTGCCGAGTTGACGCTCAGGCAGCAGTTGCAGAAACCTCCATTGCCTTGGAAGCTTTCCTTCTCAAGACCCGGATTCCTTACCTTTAAGTATCCGGTCCGCATGGCTCCCTGGTCGGAAGCGTTGCCGCAAATCCCCTGGATTCGCACATCGGGGCATGCTTTTGGGGCGATCGAAGGCCAGGAAGCCCTGGGAATGATCGATCAGATGATCGAACAGTATCGTGAGTTGGACTGGGAAGCGGTTCACGTTTGGGAGCGTGACAGCGGGGTGCCAGGTGACCGGCGGTTTGAACCTGGGGAGAGTTTGCTGGCCCAGGAGTTGGCCGGCAAGTTGCGGGAACGTCTGAAAGAAGCAGGGGATCCCCGCCACGAACAAGTTTTCGCTCGTGGTTCAAGTTCGATGGAGGGGCGGGTCCTGGATGTGATCGTCGTATCGCCTGATCGATGGTGGATTGGATGCCATCGATCGACGCGGGTGGAGGAAACTTGGCCGGGTGGGGTGCCGCCGCTGGCTAGACCGTCACCCTGGATCAGTCGTGCCTACTGGAAAGCAGCCGAGGCGGTGGCTTGGAGCGGATTGCCGCTGCAGGCCGGAGACCGGGTGGTGGAGCTGGGAAGCGCACCGGGGGGAGCCTGTCAGTGGCTGCTGGAGCAGGGGCTGAAAGTTACGGGAGTCGACCCAGCCGAGATGGACCCGTGGCTCCTGCATCAGAAGGGGTTCGAGCACTGGCGCGAGAGAACGCCGGCGATGAGCAAGGAGCGGTTTGGGAAGTTTCGTTGGCTTTTCTGCGATGCCAACGTGGCTTCCAGTTACACCTTGGAAACCGTGGAGCGGATCGTCTGTCACCCGGCTAACCAACTGGAAGGCTTGGTGCTGACATTAAAGCTGGCATCCTGGGATCTTGCGGGAGATTGGGAGTCTTGTCGGGATCGAGTTACTTCCTGGGGCTTTCAGCGGGTGCGGTGTCGACAATTGGCATTCAATCGGCAGGAGTTCTGCCTAGTTGCCGACCTGCGACGTCCTGGGCCGACTTGGCTTTCGAATTTGGAAGGGGAGTCGTCGAAGAGAGATTCTGTCATGATCGCTGGCGCAGATGGCCTACCAGCGGTGCGTCCACCACGCCGCACCCGGAAGGTCCCAGTCGGAAATAAGCCACCTGGGCGCCCCACTGCTCCGAAGGTCGGTGAAGGTTCACAAGGGGGCGACCCTAGTACTCGCCAGGAATGATTCTGGTCACATCTCCTTCCTATCGGGGGGCTGTTGGGATTTGTGGCGAAATCGTTAGGGGGGTATAATGCGGCCATCCCCTATGGGCATCCATGCTGGTGGAAGCTAGCTTGATGCCAAGTGGGCTCGATGCGGGCCTCGGAAACAGGATGAATTTTTTGTCGAGGGAGCCCAGGGTGGGCCATGGCCTGCCGGCTGATGAAGGCCGTGGGTCAAGGCGTTGCGGTCGGCGATCGATTCTTTTTGCGCGAAGCAAGGATGAATGCAATGCAAGTCAACGTCTCGGCCAGGCACGGTCATTTGAAGGCTGGCGACCAGCAATTGATTGTGGAGAAGTCGGAGAAACTGAGGCGATTTTTTGATCGAATCAATGCGATCGAGGTGACGGTCGACCTGGAGCACCAGGAAAAGCCGACCCTGGAGTTCAACATCTCGGCGGATGGTTCGCATGATTTTGTTGCCTCCGCGAGCGCCACAACGGTTCAGGCCGCCTTGGATTCGGCGATCGAGAAGGTTGAGCAGCAACTCCGCAAGCACAAGGAACGGATTACCGACCACAAGGTGGCCGGTCACAAGCATTTGGAGATTCCCGAGCGGGAGGGCTGAGCATCGCCTGAGGATGCTTGTGTCTGAAAAAGGATAAACCAATGAAATTTATGGAATTCGTATCGGTATCCGCCATGAAGGCAGAATTGGGTGCAACCGACAAGGAATCGGTTGTCTCCGAAATGGTCGACGCGCTGGTGGCGGCCAGGCAATTGCGTGGCGAAGATCGGGATGACATCATCCGAGCGATCATGAAGAGGGAGATGTTGGGAAGCACTGGGATCGGCCGCGGGATCGCGGTGCCCCACACCAAGCATCCCAGTGTGGATCGACTGATCGGCACCGTGGGCATCAGCATGCCCGGGGTCGATTTTGACAGCTTAGATGGTGACCGAGTGCAGCTGTTTTTTCTGCTCATCTCGCCTCCGGATCGTCCTGGAGATCACCTTCGCGCTCTGGAATACATTTCGCGGCAACTTCGTGATGATGCCTTCTGCAAGGTGCTCAAGCAGTCGAAGTCTGCGGAGGATATCCAGCATCTGCTGGAAGAGGCAGACAACAATCAGTTCGTCTCCTGAGAGACGAACGGAAAAGAAAGTCAGGGTTCCCGTGCCAGGTCGGCGGTGCCGATCGATCTAGGGAGCAGAGTGGATCTGGGAAGCAGTTGGGCGACGTGCTTTCCGCGATCGATGGAAAAAGAAAAACCAATTGGAAGGAGCTCTGTTGGAACAAGCAGAGCGTCAGCAGGCAATCAGTGAGCGGTGGCATGGTTGAGCAGGCGATTGAATGCCGGGTGTTGGTGAACAGTCCAAATGGGCTGCATATGCGCCCAGCCGACATGGTAGCCAGGCTAGCCAACCAGTTCCAAAGCAAGGTCGAGGTGGTTCGATTGGGGCAGGTCGTCGACGGGAAAAGCATCCTGGGGTTGTTGACCCTGGGTGCCACCGAAGGGACTGAGCTGTTGTTGCGTGCCACCGGCCCAGATGCCCAGCAGGCAGTCGGGATGCTTGCTGACCTTTTCGAGCAGGGGTTTTTCGAAACGGAATAGTTTGCGTCGCCAGGAGAGACTTTCCGATCGCCCAAGAGGCTCGGCAAGTCGCAGCGCGCTGGAAGAGAGCGCGGGAAGGAGTGGGCGGGAAACCCGTCGGCTGAAAGATCAGCCCGGGCGTATTGCCTCGTTCGACGCATGCTTGAATTGCAGGGGATTCCAGTTTCTCCGGGAGTCGCGATCGGTCCAGCCTGGGTGTTGGACCGAGAAGGGTATCGTATCGCCAGGTGCCGCATCGCTCCCGACGAATGCGACACCGAGTGGCAGCGGCTCCTCGAAGTAATTGATCATGCTGCCAAAGCGCTTTCCGAGCGAGGTGTCCAGACAACCGCGCAGCTGGGCAAGCACTTGGCCGGCATCTTCTCCGCCCAGCAGCAGATGCTGCTGGATCCCCAACTGCGCGAGACGTTGCGAGGGCTGATTTTCCAACGCAAACAATCGGCAGAGTTTGCCGTCAGTGAAGTGCTGACCGGGTATGCCGCTGCGTTTCGTCGAGCGGGATCTGGATTTCTGGCAGACCGTGCCGCTGACGTCCACGATATCGAAAGGATGCTGCTGGAGCGGCTATCGGGTCAGCCGACGACTACCTTGGCGCAGTTGAGCCTTCCTTCGGTGGTCGCCAGCCACGATCTGACGCCAGGGGAAACTGCTAGCCTGGATCCCCGTAAAGTGCTCGGTTTTTGCACCGAGTCGGGTGGGGCTGGGGGACATACCGCCATCGTCGCCAGAGGGCTCGAAATTCCCGCGGTAGTGGGAGTCGGTCCATTCCTGCACCAAATTCAAAGCGATGATTCCATCATCATCGATGGCTATCGGGGCCGTGTCATTCTGGCACCCGATGAGGCGACCAAGGATCGGTACCTTCAGCGGCGGCAGTACCGCCAGCGCATCGCAGTGCAGTTGGAAGAGCTTCGGGACCTTCCTGCCAGGACCACCGATGGAATCGACGTCGAGTTGCTGGCGAATATCGAATTTCCTTCCGAGGTGGAGGCTTGTCACGCGCGCGGGGCTAAAGGGGTGGGGCTTTACAGGACTGAGTTTCTCTATCTGGGATCGACCAGTGAGCCGACCGAGCAGCAGCACTATGAGGTGTATCGTTCGGTGGTTCAGCAGTTTCCCAACCAGCCGGTCATCATCCGAACGCTTGACCTGGGCGCCGACAAGATGGGGATGCACGGTAATCCGCAGCACGAAAACAATCCGTTCCTGGGGCTTCGCAGCATTCGGCTTTCGCTCAGGAATCCCTCCCTGCTGCGAACGCAGCTGCGAGCCATTCTGCGGGCCAGTGTGGAAGGGGATGTGCGGGTCATGTTCCCGATGATCTCAACTCTGGATGAGCTGCGAAGCGCTCGGTTTGTCGTCCGCAGTGTCGTGGAGGATTTGAAAGAAGAAGGGATTCGCTGCAATGAAGCCATCCCTGTTGGCATGATGGTGGAGGTCCCTTCTGCGGTCATGATGTTGGATCAATTCGCAAAGGAGGTCGATTTTTTCAGCATTGGAACGAACGATCTGACCCAGTACACCCTGGCGGTCGACCGCAGCAACGAAGCGGTGGCCGATCTTTATCAGGCATGCGATCCTGCGGTGCTGCGCCTGATACACAAGACGATCGAGGTAGCGACGCAGCATTCGGTACCCACCAGCGTTTGCGGAGAAATGAGCAGCAATATGGCCTATGCGCTGCTCCTTGTCGGGATGGGGTTCCGCACGCTTTCGGCACCCCCGTCAGCTATCCCGCAAGTCAAGAAGGCGATTCGATCGGTGACCTCTCGCGAGTGCGAAGCACTGGCGTGGAGGGCCTTGCGATTGGATACCGCCAGAGAGGTCGAGTCGTTTTTGCAGTCCCAACTGGCAGGCTTGCTCCCCGAACTGTCGATCCAGTTGTGACCCAAGCAGGAAGTGCGAATACATTGAGGCTCCCTGGCATGGCCTGGAGCTGTGAGAAACCAGAATTTGTCCAATAAGGAATGACAATGAAGAAAGAAATGCTGATCAACATGTCGCAGTCCGAGGAATGTCGGATCGCGGTACTGGAGAATGGAGTTCTCGAGGAGCTTTATACCGAGCGAGCCAGCCAGAATAACTTTGTAGGAAATATCTACAGGGGCAGGATCGTCAATCTGGAACCAAGCATTCAGGCGGCGTTCGTCGATTTCGGTGTCGGCCGAAACGGGTTTCTGCACATCAGCGATATCGAACCACAGTACTTCCGCCAGGCAGGTTACGACCCCGAAGAGATTCTCGATGGTCATTATTCAGATATCGACGATAGCGGGGAAGACGCAGAGGATGGAAAGGAATCTGGTTCGGCTGGCGGTCGGGATCGCCAAAGAGGCAAACATCCCAGAAGCGGCCGTCCGCGGTTCAAGCCACCGATCCAGGAAATCTTTCGCAGAGGTGATGAAGTTCTGGTCCAAGTGATCAAGGAAGGGATCGGGACGAAGGGGCCGACGTTGTCGACCTACATCAGCATTCCGGGGCGCTATCTGGTGCTGATGCCCGCCCTGGGCCGTGTGGGGGTCAGTCGCAAGATTGAAGACGAAGAGCAGAGATTGAAGCTGAGGAAAATGCTGATTGAGTTAAAGCCGCCGAAAGGGCTGGGGTTCATCGTCCGCACCGCTGGCCAGGACCGAACGCGTCGAGAACTCTCCAGGGATATCGCCTATCTGCTGCGTCTATGGAAAGCGATCGTCAAGCGATTGAAGCAGGGGGGAGGGCCCGGCGATGTGTACGAAGAGAGCGACATGATGATTCGTACGATCCGCGATACCTTCACCGAGGATATCGATACAATTCTTGTCGATCATCCGGAATCTTACGAACGCGCCAGAGGTTTCGTGGAACTGGTGATGCCCAAGTTCGCCGACCGATTGAAGCTTTACGAAGGCCGGGAACCGCTCTTCCACAAGTACCAGCTGGAAGAGGAAATTGCACGAATCCACAACCGCAAGGTTCCCCTCAAGGGTGGCGGATCGATCGTCATCGATTCAACAGAAGCCCTGGTTGCGATCGATGTCAACAGCGGCAATTTCCGTACGGATGATTCGGCCGAAGAGACCGCGGTCCAGGTGAACGTGACTGCAGCCAAGGAAATCGCCCGCCAGCTGCGGCTGCGAGATCTCGGGGGAGTCATCGTCAATGACTTCATCGATATGCGAAAGGAGTCCCATCGAAGGCGGGTCGAAAAGGCGCTTCGCGATGCGATGAAGCGCGATCGGGCTAGGACCAAGATCCTCAGGACCAGCCCCTTCGGCCTCATTGAGATGACTCGGCAGAGGATCCGCCCCAGCTTCAAAAAGAGCGTCTACCACGACTGTCCTTGCTGTCAGGGAAAGGGGCTGGTGAAAACTCCCGAAAGCATGGCGATCGAAGTCACTCGTTTGCTGATGCTGGCGTGCGAGGTCCCCAATGTGTCTCGGGTGTCGGTGCGTGTCAACGAGCAGGTGGCGGCCTACTTGAGCAATCGAAAGCGTCGGGAAATCGTCAGAATGGAAGAGCTTTCCGGAGCGACGATCCAGATTTTCGGCAGCGATACGGTTTTCCCAGAGCATCTGGAGATCGATTGTCGCGATCGGGAAGGAAACCTTCTTTCGTTTCCTAGTTTCAGCAAGAGTTGAGGGCAGGATGAGCAAGTTTCGGGGGCCGGTCCTGGTGACCGGCGCTGCAGGCTTCGTCGGCTTCCACTTCTCCAAGCGGTTGCTGGAAGATGGGTGGCAAGTCGTCGGGATCGACAATTTGAATGCCTATTACGACCCTAAGCTGAAGCGAGATCGGATAGCGGAGATCGCGTCGCGGGAGGGATTCCACTTCGAAACGCTGGATCTGGTCGATGCCAATGGTCTGGAAGCACTTTTTCAAAGGCATCATTTCCCCTTTGTCGTTCACCTGGCGGCTCAGGCCGGTGTCCGGTATTCGCTGGAGAATCCGCGAGCCTACGTCGATTCCAACTTGGTTGGGATGATGCAGATCCTTGAACTGTGCCGTCATCACCAGGTGAAGCATTTGCTTTACGCCAGCAGCAGCAGCGTTTATGGTGCCAACCGAAGTCAGCCCTTCGATGTGCAGCAGAATGTCGACCATCCGATCAGCATCTACGCTGCAACCAAGAAGGCAAACGAACTGATGGCTCATTCCTACAGCCACCTGTTTCGGATTCCCACCACCGGTCTACGATTCTTCACTGTCTATGGTCCGTGGGGGCGCCCCGACATGGCGCTCTACAAGTTCACCGAAGCAATTTTTCAGGGCAAACCGATCGACGTCT
The DNA here is from genome assembly GCA_044337705.1 of Pirellulaceae bacterium. GTDB lineage: Bacteria > Planctomycetota > Planctomycetia > Pirellulales > Pirellulaceae > JBEISR01. The sequence continues at coordinate 16,493 of JBIINB010000042.1, forward strand.
ACAACCATGGGCTGATGGAGCGGGATTTCACCTACGTGGATGATGTGGTGGAGGCGATGGTCAGGATGGTGGATCGGCCGGCGGAGCCGAATCTGCAGTGGGACGGTGAGCGACCCGATCCGGCGACCAGCAATGCCCCCTACCGCGTCTACAACATCGGCAACAATCGCCCCGTCAAGCTGGCAGAGTTTATCCAGCAGATCGAACGGGCGGCGGGGCGAAAGGCGGTCCAGAGAATGGTACCGATGCAGCCAGGGGATGTGCTGTCGACATTTGCCAATATCGATGACCTGCAGCGGGACTTTGGCTTCTCACCCTCGACGACCATCGACCAGGGGATCGAGCGATTTGTGGCGTGGTACCGCGAGTACCATCGCATCGGCGGCAGCGTCCATGCTGGGTGACTCCAGCGCCCCTGTCGATGGCGATCGAATTTCGTTCGGCTCGGCCATAGCTCCGGAATCGGTCAGGTGGTGTACTCGGAGTTGAAGTGGACATACTCCGCATTCAGGTCGCTCGTCCAGTGCGTCGCTTCCCCATCCCCTGGCCCCACTTCCAGGTCGATGGTCGTCGCCTTGCTGCCCCGGATACTCTGACTGACCGCCTTGGCATCAAAAGGCTGTGGCTCCCCATGATCGAAAAGCAGGAAGCCATTGAGCATCAGTCGCGTTCGGGCGGGATCGATCGGGCGACCTGCGTAACCGGCAGCCGAGACGATACGGCCCCAGTTCGGGTCGCCCCCTGTGATTGCCGTCTTGACTAGGTTGCTCAACGCTATCGTTCTGGCGATCTGGTCTGCATCGTCTTCGCTGGCAGCACCACGCACTCGGATCTCAATCAGATGGGTCGCACCTTCACCGTCATCGGGTATCTTCTTGGCCAAGTCGATGCAGAGTTGTTCCAGCATCTTTTCCAGGGAGTTGATCTCCTGGTCTCCTACCGCAATGCGATTGCTTGCCAGGAGAACCAGTGAATCGTTGGTGCTCATGTGTCCTTCCACGCTGATGCGGTTGAACGAACGATTGGCGGCCCTTTGCAACATCTTCCGGGCGGCTTCCGGCGAAAGGATGGCGTCGGTGACGACAATCGCCAGCATCGTTGCCATCCGGGGTCCGATCATCCCCGCCCCCTTGGCCATTCCGGCCATCGCAACCTCGCCTTGACGCAGCGGCATCACCCTCGATTCGATCTTGCGGAAAGCATCGGTGGTCATGATGCCGTCGGTGGCTGCTAGAAATGCATCTTCTCCTGGAGCCAGGGAGCTGGAAGCTAAAGCGATGCCTCGTTCGACCTTTTCCATTGGAAGGAACCGGCCGATGATGCCAGTGCTCATCACCAGCATCGAATCCTTGTCGCCACCACCGACCGCAGTATTGGCCAGCTTCGCCATTTTTTTGGCATCGTCCATGCCTCGCACTCCAGTGCAGGCATTGGCGTTGCCGCTGTTGATCACCACGCCACGGACCGAGGCCGAAGGGACCAACGAGCGGGAGTAGACCACCGGTGCGGCGACGATCTGATTGGTAGTGAAGCAACCAGCCGCAGTGCAAGGCTGATCGGCAACAATCAGCGAAACATCTTTGGCATTGGCCTTCGACTTGATGCCTGCACTGACGCCGGAAAAACGAAAGCCTTTGGGAATATGCAGTCGGCTCATCGATCCTTCTTTCTATCTGTCGTTCAGTCAACAAGAGCCATGGTGGGGTCAAGGCCAAACATCATATTAAGATTCTGCACAGCAGCGCCAGCGGCTCCCTTGACCAGATTGTCGATCGTGCAAAGAAGGATGATCCACTGCTGATTGGAGCGAACGCTGATGTCGACGTAATTTGTGCGGGCGGTGTAGCGGGTGGCGGGCAGTCCGGGCACCATGCGGATGAAAGGCTGGCCATCGTAGGCAGCGGCGATGCACTCACGCACCTGATTGGCCGAGACCCCTTCCAGAGGGCGAACGTAGATCGTCGAAAAGATCCCCCGTTCCATCGGCGTCAGATGGGGAGTGAAGACGATCGTGGCATCGCGGCCCGTGGCCCTTTTGAGGATATCGACAATCTCTGGCTGATGCCGATGATTCCCGACCGAATAGGCATGAAAGCTTTCTGCTGTTTCGCAGTAAAGCGTTCCTACCTTCGGAGTGCGCCCGGCACCACTGATTCCGCTTTTGCTATCGACGATAATCGCGTTGGGATCGATCAAGCCTTCCTTTAGGATCGGGGCCAGCGGCAAAATAGCCGAAGTCGGATAACAGCCGGGATTGGCGATCAGTGACACGCCCCGAAGTTGCTCCCCAAACAGTTCCGGTAATCCATAGGGGGTACTTCCCAGCCTCGCCGAGTCTGGATGTTCTTCTTCGTACCACTTCTTATACAGTTCTGGAGTGCTCAGGCGATAGTCTGCACTCAAGTCGATCACCTTTCCGCCCATCTCCAGCAGGTCTTTGACGGCATGAGCGGAGGCGCCGTGCGGAAGGCACGAGAAAACCACGTCACATCGCTCCAGCAGCGATTCATTCGAAAGATCTTCCACTGGCACTTCCAGGCGTCGAAAGAGCGCAGGATGCATCTCCGAAATGGGGCTTCCATTTCCCTGCCGACTGGTTGCGGCCGTGATCGTCACCTGGGGGTGGCGTAGCAGCCAATGCATCGATTCCAACGCCGTATAGCCCGAGGCCCCCAGGATTCCAACACGTATCATCTTCCCGATCTCCCAGATGTTCCTGCGATAGAATCTCAAGAGAATAGTATCTTTCAGCTCGGATGGCGAGACCATCAACGGTAGGACGCTGCGGTGGCAGCGAGCAGGCTGCACCGATGGGAAAGCTCCCAATTCCGATAGTAGATCTCGCCCGGTCTGCCCGCCTGACGGGTACTGGAGCCCTAGCCGATCACCCGACAGGCATCGTATCCAGGAGGACTTCCGACTGCGCGTAGTTGGCCACCCAGTCCTCGAGGATCATGGCGGTTGCGCCCCAGATGAAAAAGCCCTCCAGGGAGATTCCGGGGATCGTACCTGTCCATGGCCGGTCCTCAAGAATGCGGCTCTGTCGACAGCTGTGCGACAGCCACTGAGCCTGCTGGAAGAAGAGCAGGGCCGCCACTTCATCGCAATGCGGTGAGTAGTGGAGAGGCTGATGGGAAAGAAAGACCAGGGGACGCACCAGATGGTCGCTGGCATAAACGTAGCGGTCGGAGAGGGGACCGAGAAACTCCAGTGTATCCTGTTCCAGCCCCAGTTCCTCGCGAAGCTCCCGTTCCCCTGCTTGTTCAAAGCTCTCTCCGGTCTGTAACCTGCCGCCAGGGAGAGCGATCTGGCCAGGATGGTGACGCATCCTGGAGGGACGCAGCAGCAATGGGATCCGCCACGACCCGTGCCATGGATCTAGTACGATGGCCACTGCCGCAGCGTGGCTGGAGGAACGCGCCGGTCCACGGTGCCTCCCATACGATAGCGGTGGATGGAGCGCGTCGGCGGTGGTGCGGCCAACCAGCTTGGATTGCCGATCAACCTGAATCAGTTGCTCACGAATCACCCGGGCCCATTGGGAAGTTGATCGTGCGCTGGTTGATGGTTCCTCTTCCTGGTTCATCGCTTACCTCCTGTTCCCTCTACCGTGCTTCATTAGGGGCGTCGTGGGCAACCAGGATGCCGCCGGTTTTCATCGCAACTGGGATCGCGGCCCGCGTGAGACCTGAAACACCATGAAACGGTCGTTCCGATGCGGCTCAAGAGGGTAAACAAGCGGCCAGGATGGTAGGTCGTCATTGTCTCGGCGATCCAGCAGAATGAAATCGACCCCCCAAGCCTCAAAGTCGGACCAGGAGAGGTGGGAGACTTTGCCGCGTCCACCATGGGGGGATGGGGAAAATACGAAGGCCATCCTCTTGTGCCACTCAACAAGCCCTCTGGCATCCTGCGGAATGTTCTTCTGATTGACAAATTCTCCACGAGCAGCGTACCACAGGAAAGTGCTTTGGTAACGCGGAGTGATCCAAAGCGATTCTGGGGACGTATGGTCTTTCGCCCAAAGGCAAACGGCACGCCACTGCGCCATGTCGAGGGATGCGGTCTCGGGGGTCGGCGGTTGCTGCAGGAGCATTCGGTCGGCGGGGGCGACTAAATCTCGCAAGGGGTCGGTCAGGCGAAGTGCTATGGGGATCCATCCCACCAGTGAGAACGCAACCAAAGGAATACGAAACGCTGCAGAGGGCAGTTCGGCAGGCCCCCCGTCTGATGAAGGCATCGGCAGCTTCGATTCGGGATCGTAGGAGCCATACCACATTGAATCGAGGGAGCTAAGACGCCCCATGCCTATCGCAAGCAGGAGGCCGGGAGCAATATCTTCCCAACGACACCAGTAGAAACGAAGCCACTGCGCAGCTAAAAGCTCCATCCGCCCGGACGTTAGAAGATCGATCAGGTAGGCCGTCATGGTGAGCAGATGAGCCAGAAGCGTCATGCCAGCAAGCCAGCCTGCCACGCCAGACGCATGCGACTTGGATTCGTCGCAGCGATCGGCAAATCGCCAGATTCCCCAGGCGAGTCCCAAGCCAACCAAGTGGATGGCCCATCGATCTGGAATAAAGTGCGTTGGGGCCAGATGGTGAGGTAAGCGATCGTAGACGTAGATCCAGGGGGCCAACCACCGCTCCTCCCGGCTGCTGGCACGGTCCTGAAGCAAAGCAGGCAACAGTCCCACCAGTGCCGCGCCCAACCCCAAAAAGGCAGCCCGGAGAACTGGAGCCCCCAGCATGGCAGGAGCCTCCCGCCATCGCCACAAGATCCCTTTCCAAGCGCCCGAGCCAAAGAGCGAAGCGCCGATTGATCCGGCCAAGAGAATTAGATACCAGCCACCCACTAGCACATGAAAGGCCGTCGCTATTCCCCAGCTCGCCAGCGCGCCACCCCACCGCTGGCGCAAAATACAGCCCATCGAAAGCCAGACCCAAGCATAGGCAAATCCCTTCGCTTCCACTCCTCCCGCGACCCACTCCCCGGACAGGTGGAAGAAGCGGATCCAACTGAGAAAAGCTGCAGCGCTCCCGGCGATCCACCAAGGGGACTTCGTGATCGGCCGCATCATCCAACACCAGGCCATCGCCTGGAAAACCCACTGAATTCCCCTAGCGATCCAGAGAGTCGATTCCTGGGAGATGGGAATTAGTGTGATCGCCCCGATGGAGCGATAGAAGAGCCAGTGAGTGTCGGGGGAGGAAAGGAAAAAATCGGCAGACCCCCAATTTGGGTTCCAGGCATGCATTGCCTTGGCCCAGTAGTGCGACTCATTGACCCCAGGAATTCGGTCGCTGCCGGCGAGGAAAAAAACCAGAAGCGTCGCGATCCAGGACCACCCGGAACCTCTTGGAAACTGGGTGCTGGCGATCATTCCCTAGCCACTCCTCCCCGCATCGGACCATATTTTCCTCAGGGGCAAAAAAATGCGTGCAAAAATCGCTCCAAACAGGTGGAATTGCTTGACTACCCAAAAGTCGCACGTAGAGTGGAAAGAGGAACGCTGGTGCAGATCGCTGTCAAGATGGGTTCCAAAGTTTTTTAGCTTTTGGATTTGCGACGCAAACGGAAGGGTTTGGGACGGGCGACCGCAAAGGCTGGGTCCATGCAGTGACGCGTGGAGGTAACCTTGGCGAAGATCGGATAGCCCCGACTTAAGGAAGAGATGCCATGTTAGTCCTCTCCCGCAAGAAAAATGAGAGCATCGTCATCAACAACGACATCACGATCATCGTGGTGGAGATTCGTGGTGACAAGGTGCGTTTAGGGGTCGAGGCACCAAAAGAGGTGCCTGTTCACCGTCGTGAGGTATTTGAAGCGATTCAAAAGGCTCCAGAGGAATCTGGTGGTTTTCCTCCTGCGGTCAATCCTCTGGAAGAGTAGACGCATCGCTCGAGTACCGGAAAGACGGTAACTTTGTCACGCTCCTTTGCGGCTTGGGAATCGAGTTTGCTCGATGAATTGGTCAAGCCGCTCCAGAGAAATCACCGATAGTCTTTGGGTCTCTTGACCGAATTCTCAAGTCCCGATAAAACTGGGTCTCCAGGTCGGGAATGCTGGCAAGAAATCGCTTTTGACACTGCATCTCTGACATCTGGCCCCGTCGTCTAGCGGCCTAGGACATCGCCCTTTCACGGCGGTAACACGGGTTCGAGTCCCGTCGGGGTCATAGAAAATCGGCTGAGTTGAACTCAGCCGATTTTTTTTTGGTGCGTCAGGCATGACGCGGAGCGTCCTGGACTCAGGCTCGTCCAGAAGGGCCACAACCTGGATCGCCTGATACACTAAAGCCGCCGTATATGGAACTGAACGCACGGGTTGTGTGGGAGGACGGTGGGGGAAATCCCGCCTCCTACCCGATTCTGCTCGAAATCGAGTCGGGCAGGGTGTTGTTCCATCGCGGCGAACCGGATGGCAGCGGCCTGGGCCGTTTCTTACCGCTGCGGCGGGACCGACTTTCAAACAAAAGATGCAAGGGTGCGAAGATGTACGATGCGTTGCTGTTGGTCTCTTTCGGGGGCCCGGAGGCACCCGAGCAGGTGATTCCGTTCTTGGAGAACGTTCTGCGGGGCCGCAACGTACCCAGAGAACGGATGTTGGAGGTGGCTGAGCACTATTACCATTTTGGCGGCAAGAGCCCGATCCAGCAGCAGTGCCGCGAGCTGAAGGCGGCCATCGAAGCCGATTTCAAGGAGCACGGGATCGATCTTCCGGTCTATTGGGGTAATCGCAACTGGAACCCCTATTTGACAGAAACGCTGGAGCAAATGCGGGAGGAGGGGAGGAAGCATGCTCTTGCTTTCTTCACTTCTGCATACAGCTGCTACAGCGGGTGTCGGCAGTATCGAGAGAATATCGAAGAAGCTAGGCACAAGCTTGGGGAATCGGCCCCAAGAGTTGACAAGCTGAGGATGCCATACAACCATCCGGGCTTTATCGAGCCACAGGTGGAATACCTGAAGCAGGCGCTGGGGCAGTTGCCGGAGTCAAGGCGCAAGAAAGCACCTCTGCTGTTTACAGCGCATAGCATTCCGATGGCGATGTCCGACAACAGCAACTACGTGCGTCAATTGACCGAGACGGCTCGATTGATCGCCGAGGGTGCTGGGCACGGGATCTGGGAACTGGCGTACCAGAGTCGATCGGGACCGCCGCAGCAACCATGGCTGGAGCCTGACGTAGGGGATCGCATTCGCGAGTTGCATAGGGAACATCCGTTGGAAGATGTTCTGGTCCAGCCGATAGGGTTTGTTTCCGACCATATGGAGGTACTTTTCGACCTCGATGAAGAGGTGGCTGGGATCTGCCAGGAACTGGGGATCCAGTTGCATCGCATCCGCACCGTCGGTACGGATCGACGGTTTGTCCGAATGATAGGGGAGTTGGTGGTGGAGCGGATGACGCCTGGAAGCGACAGGCCAGCCCTAGGTAGCTTTGGTCCCAGCCATGACGTCTGTCCTGTCAACTGCTGCCTTTATCCAAGACCGACCGGTGGCCCACCAGTACGTCCTGCGACGCAGTGATCGAGAGCGTCGTATCTTTCTAATAGAAGCGACCCATGAGACGCGATTGTGTTCAGGGGCAGGTGGAAGTTACCGCGATCGACCACTGGATTTGGATTCCGGAGTCGGCGGCCCCGATTCGCCAGCTACCCAAGTCGTTTGGAGATCGCTTTGGCGGGGATAGGAAGGATCGATGCATTGGCCAGCAGGTCGGTCCGCAGGATATCGCTTGGGTCGCTAGCTTCTGGAGACGCTTCGTACTGGACGATGAAAGCGCCGACTTGGCAATAGTTCTCATGCGCAACGGGTGGCCAGAAGTCTTCTGCGCGATGAGCAAGAGTTCTGGCCAGTAGGCGGGTGGCGCGGCCGGAGAAGCCGCTGAGTACCATTTCCAATTGCCCGAGCGATTCGCGGTAGATGTAGAACACCAGTGCAGCATCACGTTTCCCGTCCCCCCCTGCGAACTCCCACTTCCCATCCTCTCGCTCGTAGTAAAGACCAGGCTGCATGGTCTTCTGGTTGCGGCTGAGTTTCAGGCCGGCTGCGAGTGATGGGGGATGGGGGTCGGTGTCGCGGTATCTCAGGAAAAATGGGCATCGTCGCAACGACGCATCTTCGACATCGTCTTCCGACTGAAAGGGTGTGCCGGCGAAAGCATTGGCGAAGACCATCTCGACAACGGGGTTGCTCTTGACGCTTCCTGCGCACACCAGGGCTCGATCTCCCGCCCCTTCGCAGAAGTCGGAGTGGATGTTTCTGGCGGCATTCTGGACATCGGCCGGTGGCATCGTCCCAGGGCTCCAGACTAGCGATTGCCGAAGATGCTCCGGGTGGGGAGGCAGTTCGGAGGAACGCGAAGCTGAATTCGGCTCGTTGGTCCTCGCTTTGGCGGTGCCTCCGAGGGTAGAGACTCCGTTGAGCACTTCTCCAACCAGCACTGCGTCGCTGGCAACCACCCAGGCCGATTCGGCCGTGTCGGACTCCGGAGGTCTCCGGACACCTACGCAGATTTCCAATCGCTTGCGTCGTGCCAGCAGTTCCCAGAAGTTCTCCGGCTTGATGGCAAACAAAGCACCAGGAAGTTCTTCCGCCGAGGCGTATCCGTGCTCGATCAGATAGTCGCACAGTCGCGAGAGGGCTTCCAGCGGGATGTACTTCGCTTCATTCTTCAGCAGCGCGGCGACCTGATGGCGGTCCAGGCCAGTATATTCGACGATCGCTTTGATGGTCCCCGGTCTCTTGTGGCGATCAGGGGTATGACCCAGCAATTCCGCGAGTCGAAAAACGTACTGCATGAAGGACTCCCTCGAACGAATGCGATCAGATAACCCTCTATTGTTGCCAAGATGTCGACATACTTCCAGTGTCGCGCCCCAGCAAGTTCAGAATTCCGACGGGAACTTCCTTGTCCGAGGGGGCTGGCGGAGTAGTTCTCGGGAAACGGGAGAATCAGGAATCGCGATAGGATCGAGCGGCTGGGATGGCGATGAAGATTGCAAGAAGCAGAAGGAGTCCAGCGACCCAGAAGGGAATACCGGTCCAGAATGGGGCAGCTTCGCGTTTTAGAACTGCGGCAAACAGGGAAGTGAAGAGCATGGGGCCGATCAACCCCGCTACCGATTGGAGGGCTCCGGTGGCTCCCTGGAGCTGCCCCTGTTGCTGGGCCTCGACTTGGCGGGTCATCATCCCCTGAAGAGCTGGCATGAAGAATCCAAGCCCGGCCATGACGGGAATGGCGAGGCAGAACCATGAGGCATTGGGAGCGATGCCGAAGAGCAGCATACCGGCCACGCCAAAAGAAAGTGCCGTCAGCAACAACATTGGTTCATTGAAACGAGCCATCATGCGGCGGACCAGAAACCCCTGGACTACGACACTTCCTACTCCCACAGCAGCGAGGGCGAGCCCCACTTCACGTTCTTTCCAATCGTAGCGATGCTGCGTGTAGAGGACAAAGACATTGTGGAGGACTTGGTGCGCCAGTTGGTAGAGGAAGCCGACCAAGGCCAGTCGCGAAAGGGAAGGGATTGAGAAGAGGAACTTCCATGTTCCGATCGGATTGGCGCGGCTCCAGGAGAAGCTGCGTCGTTTCTCAGGTGGCAATGACTCAGGGAGGATCCAGAAACCATAGGCCGCATTTGCCAAAGCCAGCGCGGCGGAGACCCAGAAGGGTAGTCGCAGGTGGACGCTTCCAAGGATGCCACCAACGGCAGGACCCAGGATGAACCCGAGCCCGAAGGCAGCGCCGAAGATGCCGTAGCTGGCTGCCCGTTTTTCGGGCGGTGTGACATCGGCGACATAGGCACCCGCGGTGGCAAAACTGGCGGCCGTGATCCCGGACAGCAACCGCCCCAGCCAGAGCCATTGCCAGGTGGGGGCGAGCGCCATCAGGATGTAGTCCAGTCCAAGCCCCAGGCAGGAGAGCAGGAGCACAGGACGCCGGCCGAAACGATCCGATAGCGATCCCAGGATCGGGGCGCAGAAGAACTGAGCGACGGCCCAGGTGGTACCAAAGAGCCCATAGTAGCTGGCGGCTATGGCGGCATCACCGCCAACCATTTGTTTGAGCAGGTTGGGCAGGACGGGGATGATGATTCCGAAGGAAAGCACATCCAGCAATACGGTGACGAAAATGAACGGCAAAGCCGATCGCTCAGTCGTCTTCGTGGGTTTCGAATCAAGATCGATGGAATCGGACACGCAGTGGACTTCCCTTTAGGGAGGATCGGGGCCGGGACAACCTGGCAGGTCCGAATTGTAGCCGACAGAGAGCAAGTCTCCCAGCGAGCCGTCGGGGGATAAAAAAACTGGCCGGGCTTGGAAGCCCGGCCAGTTCGAGGGAATCACCGATGCTGCTATCAGTCGGTGATCGCGTTGGGATTACTCAGGAATCAACCGGCACAGCTGTCGCAGCTGCTGGCGGCAGGAGCGGCACATCCGCTGTCGCAACCTTCGCTGCAACCAGCACCAGCACCAGCACCGCAACCACCCAGCAGGCCACAACCGCCATGGAGCACGTTGCGGACGCATCCGCCGACGCCATGAATCAGGTTGTGCAGGCCATTGCGAATCCGTCCGTTGAACAACCCACCGTTGCCGCCGAAGCCGTTGCCATTGCTGCTGCAAGGATCAACGTTTCCACAGCTGACGGTCACCGGCACTTCCTCGCAGACAACGCGGGGAACGCAGCGGGTGTAGGTGTAAGGAACCTGGACGCAAACTCGCTTGGCCACCTTCACGGTGCAGGTGTAGGGAACTGCATTGCAGACGGTGTAGGGGACCGTCTTGGTGCGGCATTCCGAAACCATCCGGCAGACCGTGTAGGTGCAGGTCTTCGATCGCTGTTCTGGAACCATCGTGCAAACCGTGTAGCAGACGTCCTTCACCCTCGGCTCGCATACCATGCGGCAGGTGGTGTAGGTGCAGGTCTTGCTGCGCACTTCAGGCACCATGCGGCAGGTGGTGTAGGTGCAGGTCTTGCTGCGCGGTTCGCAAACCCAATTGCAAACCGTGTAGTTGCAAACCTTCGTCCGGCACTCGGGTACCATGCGGCAGGTGGTGTAGGTGCAGGTCTTGCTCCGGCATTCCGGAACCATCTTGCAAACCGTGTAGGTCGACGTCTTGGTGCGGCACTCAGGAACCATCTTGCAGACGGTGTAAGGAACCACCTTCGAAACGCATTCGGTTTCGTACCGAACGCAGTTGATGATCTTCTCTTCGCAGGTGGGGACCCAAACCTTCTTGCAGATCGTCTTGGGTGGGCACTGGACGCACTCGGTGCGGCAGGCACCAGGAACATAGACGCACTTGCAAGTCGCCTCGTCAAAGACCCAGCTGCCCGGTTCGCGAATGGTGCGTCGGACGACTGGTCCAGGGACTTCTTCAGAGCGGGTTTCCCAGCTTCCACCACGGACCATGACCGTCTTGGTGTAATTCACCGGCTTGGTGATCCGCTGAGTCACGGTACGTTCACGAGTCTCCGTCACGGGAACCATGACGGTGTAATTGATTGTCCGCTCGCGAGTTTCCTGCACAGGGACCATGACGGTGTAGTTGATGACCTTTTCATGGGTCTCATACACCGGCTTCATCACCGTGTAGTTGATCGTCTTCTGGCGGGTTTCATACACTGGCCGACGAACGGTGTAATTGATGACCTTTTCATGGGTCTCGTACACCGGCTTCATCACCGTGTAATTGATCACCTTCTCGTGCGTTTCGTAAACAGGGCGTCGCACCGTGTACTGGACCTGCTTGGTGCGGGTCTCATACACCGGCTTCATCACCGTGTAGTTGATCACCTTCTCCCGTGTTTCGTACACAGGACGAGTGACCGTGTAGTTGACCTCGCGGTATTCAGTCGAACGCTCGTAGCGCGTTCGCTGTACCTCGCGGTCTTCATACACCGTTTGATACTCCGATCGAGTCGCTTGGACCACTTCCTGATCGTAGACCACTCGTCGGACCGTCTTCATGATGGTGTGACTGTGTGGGGCACAAGGATCCCCACTGACCACACCCGCATTTTCGTAGCTGATCGCACCGCAATAGGCAGCCGAAGCTACGTTTGCCGAGAAGGCGGACAGAATCGCCGCCAACGCTGGCAAAGCCAACAGCTTTCTCATTTCTCGCTCTCCTTCGAAACCTGGATCCATCTAAGCTGAACGCAGCATCTGGCAGTCGGCGAAAACCCTTTCGCCTGACCTTCCTTTCGGACATTCCCCCTCGCAGTGAATCTCGCTCCCCAACCCGGACAAACGCGCCACTGGCACTCCGAAGGAACACGATTTGCCGAGTTCCTTCACTCCCGCCTGGCGACAAGGTTGGTAAAGTAGACGAGTCAACGAATAGATGCCCAAAGCACCTGTTTCATCGTCTATGGAAATAAGATGGGATAAGTAAACTGGGATGGTAGGGTAAATAATGGTCGATTCCGTAATTTGTTACGACCAGCTAAACCGTTGTTATGCGTTGTAGCGATCGGAGGGGTTATGCCAGGCAATCGAATCGCAAAGCCGACGGAGCGCCGAGCTGGCCTGTACTTGCGTGAATTGCAGATGCTTCAGCGGCAAGGTGTCGAGACGATTCCCAGCAGCACGCTGGGGGCCATCCTGGGGTTCAGCGATGCACAAGTGCGCCGCGATATGGCCGAACTAGGGATGGCCGGAAAGCCCGGGCGCGGCTACCAAGTCGCCTCCATGGTCGAAACCCTACAGGCCCGTTTCGGCATCGACCGCACCTGGATGGTGAGCATTATCGGAGTCGGAAATCTGGGCCGGGCTCTGGTCGGTCATCATGGATTCTGGCGGCAAAGCTTTCGATGCGTCGCAGCCTTCGATCGCGATCCAGCGGTGATCGGAGGCAAAATCAGCGGCGTTCCGATCTATGGAATCGATCGACTGGAAGAAACTCTGGAGAAGACCGGTACCGAATTGGCTATCCTGGCTGTACCGGCGGCGGAGGCGACTTCGATCGCCGATCGAATTGCAAAAACCCAGGTGTCAGGGATTCTAAATTTTTCCCCCGTCACCCTTCACCCGTCCCGAAGTGGGTTGGAGATTGTCCAGGTCGATGTATCGCTGGAAATGCAGCGACTGGCCTTTGCGGTTGTCAACGCATCGCCCAATCGTTAAACTTTTCGCACACCAGCGACCACCCGGTCTGCATTGCCCCGTGGTGTAATTGGCAACACAAGGGATTTTGGTTCCTTTATTCTAGGTTCGAGTCCTAGCGGGGTAGCTTTTCTCCGATCGCTGACTTCCCAGTCAGCCATCTCTCAGCGATCGATCGCTCCAGGGGGGGCACATCCTGCCTCTCAGGATTCCTCCTGGACAATTTTCGCGCGACGCCCCGCCCGGCTGCCCGGACGTGCCACCGCCCACTCGCGAGTCAGTAGCTCAAAGACTTCCGGCGACTCGTAGCGGACGATCTCCTGCCCCTCCGGAAACGGCCCAACAAGCCCCTTGAAGACCGGCATTCCCCTCAGTTCCAGGTCGGTGCTGCAGTCGTCGACTCCAACCTGAAGGTGCATTTGCGAGATAGGTTCTGCCGAATGGAAGTCCCGAATCCGAAGTGCCCCATCCGGGCCGCGCGTGACAACTCGGAAGATTTTCTTCTGCGACATCGATGGAATTCCATTGGATTCTTGAGGGATAGGAGCGAGTTTGGCGCTCGCAGCAACGGCACAACCTCATCTGGGAACATCGGATGGGTCGGTCTGCTGGGAGTACAAAACTGTGGCCCGGGGGCATGACCGGCCCACTCCTCAGAAGTTGCACCATCTGCAAAGTCGGGTTTCCCAGGGAATGGGCCTTGCCACGAAACCCCCTTCGGCCCAAAATACAGGCGATTTCGGAGGGTAACCGAATGGTGAGGAGGTTGATTCGAAATCAATTGCCCCGAAAGGGGTTGCGGGTTCGAGTCCCGTGCCCTCCGCTTTTCTTCCTTAAGGTCTCCCACCGCGGAGATCCTCTCCAACAGGCGATGCGTGCCGGAGCTTCCCGAGATGCCCAGCGTGCGACAACCTGGTACGACCACACACGGGGATGATGGCTCTATGAGCCTTTCCAGGACGGGCCAAGTCCCTGCCTGGAAGACTTTCCGATTCTGGCGGTCCTGGATTGTTCTGGCGCTGGCCATCCCCTTTCTCGCATTTGGCGTCTCCCGCATCGTCTACCAACGTCAACTCGATTCCGCAAGACGATTGATTTCCCAGTGGCAGGATCGCCCGGCTCACGACGCCTTGTTGCGCCTGGAAGAAAGGTATGGGATCACCGGCGAAACCTCCCTGCTCAAAGCACGAGCTCAGCGACACCTCCGCAATTTCGAAAGATCGGACCTCCTGATCCGGTTTGCTCGGCAACTGGGAGGCAACCCCACGGAGGTCGATCGTGAAGCGATGCTGCTAAACGCTCAGATGGGAGAGCTTTCCGAAGTGTCGAAGGAATTCCCTAGGTTGATCCAGGAAGCAGGCAGTGATCTGGGGGAAGTGCTGCATGCCTTTTCCATTGGCTCGTTGATTCGGATGCAGTTCCGGGACGCCTTGGGGATGGTCGGAATCTGGACGAAAGAACTGCCTCAAGATGGTATGCCGTACGTTGTCTTGGGAATGCTGGCCCAGTACCGTCAACAGTGGACTCAGGCGAGCGATGCATTCGCAGAGGCGCTCCAGCGGCAGCCCCATCTGGCGGCTGCGCAGTTCGGTATGGCGGAAACCAAACGCCATTTGAACCAATGGGAAGAGGCGGTGACCTACTATCGCCAGTACCTCCAGCAGCAACCCGCCTCGATCGAAGCTCGGAAAGGAATGGCCGAGTCGTTGCTCGGTACCCAAAAGCCGCAGGAGGCGATTTCGCTTCTGGAGGGATTGGTTGCGGAAGGTAAACGAGACTTTGAGGCCCAGTTGCTCCTGGGTAGATCGCTTCTGGATGAGGGGCGGGCCAAAGAGGCGATCGAGCGGATGGCACCGCTGCGGGAGCTATGGCCGGATGATGTCGATATGAATTATGCCTTGGCACGAGCTTACGCGCAAGACGGACAGGACTCCATGGCAGAACCACTATTTGCCAAGACCGAAGAGGGGAACAAATTGCTCAAGGACATCGATCTTCGACTGATCGATGCGGAGAGACAGCCGAACAACGCGCAGCTTCTGTATCAGGTCGGTCATGATCTGCTCCACTACAGTTCGCGAGATGAGGGACGCGTTTGGTTGCAGGCCGCCCTCCAGGCAAATCCCTCGATGGTGGAGGCCCATCAGGATCTCTACCTGCTTTTCTCGCGATCGGGTGACACCGCTCAGGCCGCTGTCCATCGATCGGCAGTGATACAATTAGGTGGGACGATCGTACCGGAATCGCCCGCTGGCTCCAAACCATCGGAAGCGGCCGTCAAGCCCTGACCCCCATTTGCTCAAGACATAGACCGTACCGTCAGCGCCTGCGGGATCCGTTTCCCCTTCTCGCTTTTGCGATGCCTGGGATGGAGGTTCCATATCTTGGGTTGCGCGTGCTGTTTATGTCTCTCCCTGAATCGAGATTCTGAAACCATTTTTGGGGAATCTGGCGTAATGGATACGGAACGACTGCGAACCGCACCGTGGGCTTGGCCTATCCTGTTGCTGGTGCTATTCGCAGGATGCAATCCAGCCGACGAGAAACCGTCATCCGCGCCGCCTGCCGCTTCGGCACCGGCTTCGGTTAGGCAGCCTGAGGCGGCCAGTTCCGATGCGACCGACGTGACGGCCTATCGTATCCGCTTCGCAGATCGTTCTTCCGACAGTGCAATTCAGGTGCGCTACAACGACGGCCGGGAAGACGAGGTCTATAGTATTGTTGAATCGCTGGGTGGAGGACTGGCCGCCTTCGACTACGATTGCGACGGCAATGCCGATCTGGCCTACGCGGAGGGTGGGAGATTTCGGGCGGAACAAAAGGAAGTGGTCGGCCTCCCAGGTTGGCTCTATCAGGGGCTTGGAGATTGGCGTTTTCGCCCTGTTCTCCATCTGTCACGGCTCGATTTTTCCCGCCATTACCAACATGGAATCCATGTATCGGACTTCGATAACGATGGCTTTCCCGATCTGCTCGTCACTGGCTACGGGGGTGTGCAGCTGTGGCACAACCTTGGGGATGGCACCTTCCAGGAAGTGTCCAGAGTGGTCGGCCTCGTCGATCCGAATTGGTCGTCGACAGCAGCGTGGGGCGATTTGGAAGGGGATGGTGATTTGGACCTTCTGGTCGCTCATTATGCCGACTGGTCGTTCAACAACAATCCGCCATGTGTTGTGCGAGGCGTCCGAGATGTCTGCGGTCCACGCGATTTTCGTGGGGTTGACCATCTGTTTTTCAGGAATCTTGGGGATGGGCGATTCGAGCCGATGCCGATGGGCTTTCTGGCGCCCGGGGGCCGAGGGCTAGGCGTGCTCGCCAGCGATCTGGATGCCGATGGAGATACCGACTGGTATGTTGCCAATGATGAGGAGGCGAATTACCTCTATCGCAACGAAGGGGATGGCAGGCTGACCGAAATAGGGCTTCGCTCCGGTACGGCACTCGATGACGCAGGAACCCCGGATGGCAGTATGGGGGTTGGGGTGGGGGACTATAACAACGATGGAAAGTTCGATCTTTTTGTCACCCACTACGAAACAGAAACCTGTGCCTTGTACTCGCAGTCCAGTCGCCTCAATTTTCTGCATATGTCCCGCCGCACCAACGTGACGGCCATGGGGTCTCTCTTTGTCGGTTGGGGGGTCGTCTTCAATGATTACGACCTGGATGGAGACGAGGATCTGGTTACCGTCAATGGGCACGCTGTGCGCCAAAGCCAGCTAGCTCCCGTCGACCAACTTCCGGTGCTGCTGGAGAATCTAAAGGGCAGATCATTCCGCATGGCCGGAGAGCAGGCGGGAGCATTTTTTCGAAAGCCGGT
>JBIINB010000134.1:0-11353 GCA_044337705.1 Pirellulaceae bacterium
CGATTGATGGCTACCAAGAGGCGGGGCTACCAAGTGATCGTTCCGATGCAAAACCTCCTCCTCCACGTAGCCACCGCGGCCAAGCGGTGGAGTGCTAAGAAACGCGTCCAATGAAAACCATCCACCATCTGGCGATGGTGGCTACCAAGAGGCGGGGCTACCAAGAGGCGGGGCTACCAAGAGGCGGGGCTACCAAGAGCCGGGGCTACCAAGAGGCGTGGCTACCAAGAGGCGGGGCTGATCACAAGGCAGTACGTCGCATCGGCAACAGCTCACGAATCACCATGCGACGGACCACCACCGCCAGATGCCATGCATCCCAGCTAGCCCCAGCCCCCTGATAACTCTTGGCCAGCGGCCAAGCTCTTGACGGCTCGAAATCGATCCGACAGACCATGCGTCGGGCGACCTCCACCAGCAACCGCTCCAACTCCCCCGGCTGGCTCGATCCCATCCTGTCCAGCGTCGATGCGATCACCAGTTCCGCCACCCGACCGTGGTTAGCAAGCCACTTCGCGATCTCGACCGGGTCCGGCTGACGTTCTCCCGGCGTTCCGCCCACGACCGAATCCATCCTTGTCACCATTCCCAAGTCGGTCTCCTGGCGAATATCCATTGGCGAAGTCTCCCCTGATTCCTCCCATGCGATGGATCATCCCGCTTTGTTTCAATCCCATGCAGGTCGACGTGACGACCCGCAGGAATTTTACGAAGGAACTCCGGTCGGGACGCTAGCAGCTAGGTGGCGACGGGGAAAGAGGAGTCGGGAAAGCCAACCTGTTGGTCGCCAGATGAGTTTGCATGCAAAAGTGGCGGACGCCACGCCACAGGAGCTGGCGATTGGCAAATGATCTTGACCCGAATCGACTCCATTTGAGAGAGTGAGGTCATGCATACCTACATCATCAACATGGACTCAGCCGTCGACCGTTGGGAGTACGTTCGTTTGCACTACGAGCGGACGGGGATACCCTTCTCCCGCGTCTCGGCTGTCGTCGGCAAGAAGCTTCCTTTTCCGATTCCGGAATACGATGAGGCGCAGTATCGGCGAATCCACGGCCAGCGGACCAATCCCGGCGCGGTGGGTTGCTACATGAGCCACCTCGAATGCTACCATCGTTTTTTGCAGTCAGGAGATCCGTGGGCGATCATCGCCGAAGATGACAGTTGCCCAGCCAGCAATCTACGCGAGATTGTCGATGCAGCCCTGGAGTACAGCGATCACTTTGACTTGCTTCGCCTATGTGGGTTTCACAACCCGCATCCTTTGCCGGTCGCTAGTCTGTTCGGGCCCTATCAACTGGCAGTCTGCACCACGCGGCTATGCGGCACCGGAGCTTATTTGCTGTCGCGTCATACCGCCGAGGTCTTCGTCAAACGCCTGGTTCCGATGATTCTTCCGATCGACCATGCCATCGACCGCGAGTGGACCATGGGTCTTCGTAGCCTGGCGGTCATTCCCCTCCCTGTGGGCCAGACCGATCACCAGTTCGGCACGACGATCGGTTACCAGACGCCTTACAAGCTGCCTTGGTACCGACGCTACTGGACCGTCTTCCCGTTCCGATTGACCAACGAAACGGCTCGTATCGTCACCCGACTGCGGCAGTACAGTAGTCTCAGAAAGAAGCTAACCTTGAAGCGGACTTCGGAAGGTCGGTATCCTGCGGACCTTGGCGGCTCCCCTTCAGTGGCTCTGCCTCTGGCCTCGCGGCAATCGGATGACCTGCAGATCCAGCCGACTCGGAAGGGAGCCTGAACGGTCAGGCCGCTTTGCTCGTCGAACTGACCCCTGATCGCTCCACCTTCACTTGCCGCAATTCCTCCCCTCGTCCTGCTCGCGCGAAAAGGACACCGCCTGGCGTCGTCACGCGGGGCAACCACTGCGCGAAGCACTCGGCCAGCTCGGGCGACCGCCAGCCTGCGTCGATGATTACCAGATCGCTGGGGGGAAGGGTCTGGGCGATTCTTGGCAGCGCCGTCTCGGGAATACCTGGGATCAAACTGGCTTTCATCCCACGTTCGGATACCAAACGATGCACCGATTTGAGCGGCAGGTGATCGTTAGGCCGCGCCCCGTGCTCTTCGGCCGCCTCAAATAGATCGACTCCTACATACCGAATCTGCAACACACCGGCCGGGGCCTTCAAAACTGGCAGCACGCGCCGCAACCGCTCACCACTGCCAATACCTATCTCTAGAACGCTTGCCACTGGATGCTGCAGCAAATGCAACATCAGTGCCCGCTCTTCCACTGGCTTCGAGAAATGCTGCCAATAGATTTTCTGAAACCACGTTAGCCGGCTCATGCGACGAATGCCTCATGCTTGTCGAGAGATTGGCCCTTGGAGAAGGCCGGGCGAGTCCCACTCGCCAGCCCCCAGCCGCTTGGATGCTGCTTTCCAAGCCTTCTGGAGTCCTTTTCGTCCAGTTGCAGGTCGCTTCTGGACCGTTTCCTTTCCCTGCGTCACAGCTTACCGCCTTTGACAAATTACTGGTCCGTTACACCACCTTCCTCTCCCCTCAATCATTCACCCAGGATCGGTCATTTACCCCTGCGGCACCGTCTGGCAAACTAGGATGCAAGGGGTCGCGTCGATCTGGAATACCGATTTATGTCGACCACGCCCTAAGGACGCCGAGCTTACCTCTGCCACCATCTGGCGGTTACCTCACATGCCCGCCCGTTTGCAAGGTCCGCGATCGATCGGGACTGGGCATCCTTGTGTTCAACCAGATTCGATTTCGCCAGTCGCGCCAGAGAGAGCCATGCGGGCTCATGTCACCCCTCACTTGGAGTCGCCAACCATGGATCGCACAGCCGCTCACCGCCGACCTAGTTTATTGGCCGCGCTCTATACGGGCGTCGCCCTGGCTCTCCCGTGCATTCTGTCCACCGAGGGTTTATCGACCGCACAGGATGC
Organism: Pirellulaceae bacterium; assembly: GCA_044337705.1. GTDB lineage: Bacteria > Planctomycetota > Planctomycetia > Pirellulales > Pirellulaceae > JBEISR01. The sequence continues at coordinate 2,925 of JBIINB010000134.1, forward strand.
ACCCGAATCCAAGATAGCTTCGGCAGAGAGAACGCTTCTGGACGGGGTGGAGTCGATTCGGCTGCCAGTGGTCCGAGACAGCTGGGTGTCTGCCTATCCTGCCGAACGGCAAGGGAACAACGGAGGCTCCCCCAGGATCAAGCTGAAGGGGATCGAAGAGATGTCGCTGGTCGATATCGATCCCACACCGCTGGCGGGTTGCGAGGTGATTGCCGCACAGCTTCATCTGCATGCCGAGGGGGAGGAAACTCTGGGGCGCGTCACCTTGTCGACCGTGTCGGTTCCTTGGGAAGAAGGAGAGGGAGAAAGTTACGCCGTGGGGGGGCCAGGCTGCAGCTTTGTCTGGGCCGATCGCGGAAAAAGGCGTTGGGGAACCGATGGAGGAGGCGACCTGACAGATGCGGCGTTGGGACAATCTGGCACGATCTGGGGTTTTGCCGATGCCACACCTCGCACCAGCGACGGTTGGCAAACCATCCCTGTGTCGGCGGAGGTACTGCAGGCCCGCGTCGACGGCAAATCTCATGGTTTCCTGGTGGTCGATGACGTCGGCAGCGAATACCGTCTGGAGAGAGATCGTTTTGAGTTTCGACTGATGCCCAATCGTTTTTTTTCCAGTCGGCAGCGCAACCAAAGGCACGCTCCCTATTTCACGGTCTGGTTCCGAAGGAATGCACCTGCCCAACGTTCGACCAGCCCTGCAGGCCCTTCTCAGACTCCAGCCATCGCCAGCGTCGCGATTCCCGAGGTCCCACCTCCCGCCTGGATGTTGCCAGAAAATCTGCCGATCCAGTCGCTTTATGGCCATCCCGTGGAGCCCCATATGATGGCAGCGGCCAAGGGGGAGGCGATCTGTTTCTGGATCGATGCGAAAGCGCAAGAGGTTCGCCTGCTGGATGATGGTGGCGTCGAGTGCGAACTGTTTGAAGCCCCAACCATTCAAGGCCACCACGATCCGCTGATCCCGATCGGTTTTCCCGCTTCGGCCATCCCTTCCATCACTGGCTCCCAGAAATGCCTGCTGGAGATCTACATCCCACGGAACTTTGGCGAAAAAATCGCCAAGCCTCAGATCGAAGTGACGGGGAAAAAGATGGAACTGCCGATTCATATCTGGTCCTGGCAGCTTCCGGATCGTCTGACCTTCATTCCGCAGATGAACTGCTACAGCCTTCCCGATCACGATATCGACTACTATCGACTGGCCCATCGCCACCGAACCTGCCTCAATCGCCTCATGTACAACTGGAATGGGCGAGTTACGGAGGCAGCGCGGCCCAAGCAACTTCCAGACGGCTCGTGGGACTGGTCCCAATGGGACACCCGCTTTGGTCCACTCCTCGATGGCTCTGCGTTCCTTGACCAACGCCGACCAGGAGTTCCCGTCGATGCCTTCTACCTACCGCTCAATGAGAACTGGCCGATGCAGCAGGACAAGTTCTTTCAAGGCGGATACTGGATCGAACAGGCCTATCCAGAGGCGTACTGGGAACAATTCCGCGAGGCAGCCACCCGATTTGCGCGACATCTGAGCGAGAAGGGGTGGAAGGAGCCGATGTTCGAGTTCTACCTGAACAACAAGGTGTACCATCGAGGCCCGAAAGGAAACCAGAGCAGCGCCTATTGGATTTTCGACGAACCGGTCAACACGCAGGACTTCTGGGCGCTGCGTCGATTCGGGATCGAATACTGGCGCGCCGTCGCCGACGCAGGACCGGCAAGGATGACCTACCGCGCCGATATCTCAAGACCCCAGTGGCAACGCGATCTGCTGGATGGGGTCACCAGTGTCGACGTCGTCAATGGCAACCTGCGAGAGTACCGCGATCGAGCGATCGAGCGAAAGAGGAAATTCGGCACCATGGCGTATATGTATGGGGGAGCCAACCCGATTCAAAACCCCTACGCCACGGTCGCGGCTTGGTCGGTCGATGCGTGGGCTCAAGGAGCCGATGGGGTGGTCCCCTGGCAGACGATCGGCACGCCCAAGTCGTGGGAAGCCGCCGATGAGCTGTCGGTTTTTTACCCAACCAAGGAAGGGCCAGTGCCCAGTGTGCGTCTGAAATCCTTCCGCGCAGGTCAGCAACTGGTCGAGTATCTCAATCGTTACGCGCAGGTTGCCCAAGTCGACTCGAGCGGCCTGCGGGAGTGGATCCGCAACCAGCCCCAATGGTCCGGCCAACTGAGGAAGAAGAACGAGGAAGATGCAGGCCAGCAGGTCTACTCACCGCAGTCTGGCAAAGACTTGGAGCAATTGCGTTATCGCCTTGGAAGCTTGCTGGAAGAACTTCACCTCCGCAACCAGAGCAATCCCGATCCCTATGATCCGAGACCACCACAATTTTCCGTCGAACGAATCGCCCCTCGCGAGCTGGTTCCACCGATCGCGATGCCGGTAGGTGAAGCGACGTCGCGATGAGCGCTGGACACCCGCAGATAGATGGCGATGGTCTGGCTCATTCGTGGCCTCGGTGGTGATCCCCCCGATTCCCAGAACAACGATGGGAATACTGCGAATGTGGCCGTTTGTGTCAAAAGTGGATTACACACGACACTTGGCTCCCATCAAGCAAGCAAAGAGGCCAAAAAGATAGGAGATTCGGCGTTTCTGGCTCAGAATACGGAGACTTTACACTTTTCGGTCCAGTTGGAGCGTTTTGGCGAGGCGGGAAAATTTTTTTCGGATTTTCCCGCCTCCCTATTTCCATCCCCTCCTCCTCGAGATAGCTTCGATATCCAGCAGTAAACCATCAGTAGCTGTTTGTAATGTTACGGATTCCTGACCTACAACACTGGAGAAGCGAGATAATGCGGGCGATTCAACTGGCGGTGGCGTGCGTGGCGATGCTGGTCGCTACGGCGGGATCGGCAAGGGCAGGGTTGATATTGGATGTCGGAACTCAAACAGGCACATTTGGCGGTCTGACTAGGGGTTACTGGTTCACTGCACCGACCGACTTTGTGATTGACGGAGTTCGTGTGGTAACGGATGCGAGTACAGCAAACCAATCTGTAGAGATCGTCCGCTTTACATCTCCTCCACCAATTTATTCCGCAACGACGAATGACTTTACCTCATTGTTTAGTGCGAAGGCTATAGCCGGCACAGGCTTCATTGCCACCGGAGATATTTTCGTCAACTCAGGAGATCTCATTGGAGTTCTTGGCAGTCGAGGGGATGCCGTCAATTCTTACCAAAGTGGTCCTTATTTGAGCAGCGGTTTTTTTGGAAACAGTGTCACGCTCAACCGTCTCGGAATGCAGGCGGATTTGGGAACGAATCCAGCCGCAGGTCTCTTCACGGACTCCGGTAGTATTGGACGTATTGAACTTTCTTATTTGACAACTTCTACCGTTCCCGAACCCTCTTCCCTAGCCTTGTTCGGTATCGGTGCCTGTGTTTCTGGTATCGGAGCCGCCCGTCGCCGCCGACGTGAAAAGCAACAAGATGCGACTGCCTGATCTGACGAGAATAACTGGCATTCGATGCGGGCGACCATCACGGTCGTCCGTTTTTTCTTTGGTGCGATTGAAAACTTCGGCAGCACAGGACGCACCTGCGGCTGAGCCGGCCTCACGGCCTGCGTGAGCGGCTTGCGATGGGATTGTTTCTTCGGCTTGGGTTGCGGCAACTTCGAGAGACCTTCCAAGACCTTGTCGTCGTTCAGCCACAAGCCTTCCCGAATCGCCAGCCATTCTTGAAACGTCATTATGTTTATGCCTGGATTTGCGCCGGTCGGTCATAAAAACGGGCTAGGCCAACCCCTCGAAACATGCCAACACCATGCCAACACCATGCCTACAAGGGTCCCTTAGGTGTTGCTGGTGCTGGCGTTTGCGGGGGAACGGTTTCTGGGCGGTCCACAGGGAAAAATCGGCTCACACACCCGGCTAATCACGGGCAGGGCCGACGCCATCACGCTCTGGCGGTGGTGACGTGCGAGCGGCCACGATGGCGTCGGCTCCCGTCGTTTGACTGTTTGTGGCTCGTCTGTCTGTTGGTATCCATCTTGCCGGCCTTCTGCATCGGCGGCCAACTGTTCCTGGCTAGGCTGCCACCCTCGCCGCTGGGGCGGCTCAGGCGGCCTCCACTCCTCGATGTAGCTGTCCCCAAACCATTCCCGCCGACATTCCTTCCACAACTCCCGTTTGGTCTTCACGAAGTAGCCACCAAACTGCCCCGACAGGTTCAACCCCAGCCCCTTCTTGAACAGCAGAACCTCCCGCTCCCCGTCCTGCACGTCGGCCATGTCTTTGAATGTGTAGCGGGTAATGGAGGCCACCGACCGAATGTTCTTACAATGGGCCTGTTCCGCCGTGGTTCCGCTGGCCTTCTGCACAATCTTCCCCAACACGGCTACCGGGTCTTCCACGCTGGTCCTGATAAGCAGGTGCAGATGGATCAGGTTGTTTCGCTCGATCTCCAGCACGAAGTAAACGGCCAATTCCACTTCCCTTGTTTTGGCGAAGAAGTCTGCTTGCCGTCGTAGCTTTTCATGGAAGTCCCGAAACTCTGGGATTGAGAGAACCTCGCTGAACTTGACCACCGCTTCATGGGTCGGCTGGGCATACCAATGATTCATTTTTAGAATCCCGCACTCCCTCACCGCCCAATTCTGCCGAGACTCGATGGAAGCCGATGGGGTCCGATTCTTGTGGTTCCCCCAACGAAGTTCCCATCGTTGCCGGGGAGTTGCTTGGTAATAACACGAACCCCGTGGTTCTTCATCGTCCCATTCTTCAAATTGTTCTTTAGCAACCGCCTGATAGACCATCTCCACCGCTCACGCATGCCCTTTCCTCTTGCCACCGGTGCTTACAAGAGTGTCGTGAGCCAGCTTTTTTCGATTGGTCAGGTGCAGTTTTCTTCCGAGAAGCCAATTTTCGTCGTGATGTGTGTTTCCATGTAGGCCCCCTTCCACGCCTACGCCGGCCATCAGGCTTGCTCCCACGGGTCAGGGTCAGGAGAAGTTCATCAAGGAACCTTCGCCGTGGAGAAGTGGTGGAGTTTACTGCGTTTCGCACTACGCTGGCCAAGCTTCGCACTGCGCCAGCCAATCGGGATGTGAGTCGGCGTGTTCGGCGATCTCTTCCAGGATCGCCTGACGGCTCCACCTAGGCGCCCAGTCCCAACGGGCGCGGGTCTGGTGAGCGTCGAGGATCAGCCAGGGGACATCCTGCGATCGCGCCTCCGCCTCCCGCTCCACCACCACTCGCTGCCCCCAGCGTTCCCCGCACCATCCACTCAGCTCGGCCAGCGAAAAACTGCTTTCCCTTCCTCCCGAAACATGCCAAATCGATTCCCAGGGTGGGGCGATTCCCGAATCGATCTGCTTGAGGATCAGAGCCGCCAGATCCTCCGGGTGCAGCATGTCGCGCACCTGCCACCCCATTGCTCCATATCCCAGATACTTCAGCGGCTTTGCCTCGCGCCACCGATGCAGCCAGTAGGCGACGATGCCCTGATCGATTCGGCCGAATTGCCCGCTACCGGCCATCACGCCACAGCGATCGATCCAGACAGGAAATTGATACGCCACACCATATTCAATCGCCATCACTTCGCTGGCCAGCTTGGTGGCGCCATAGAGGGAGATCGGAGCTCCCGTCGAAAAGGATCCATCGATCCCTTCCAGCGACCAACCTTCGCTGGCCCCCACCGCCCGCGATGGGTCCCCCGGATCGATCTCCCACCTGGAACCGATCGGTACCAATGGCAATCGCCTCAACCGTTCGATCGAGTAGACTCGCGAAGTGCTCAGCAGAATCAATCCGGCCTGATGCCGTTTGCACAGCTCCAGGATCTGGCAGGTCCCCTGAAGATTGTTGGAAACCAGCTCGGCGCTGGAGGATTGATGGCCTGCGGTTCCGGCAAGCACGCTGGCATAGGCCGCAGCATCGATCACCCAGTCGAACCGCCCAAGTCGTTGCAGAAAGTCACTATCGCGCTGGTCGCCCACCTGCACATCGATTCCCCGCATCTTCAGAGGCTGGAGGTTGCTGGTTGAACCAGGGCGACTGAGATTGTCGATACCGACAAGCTGCACCCCTGCTGGTCCCCGATCGTTCAGCCACAATGCGATGCGACTGCCGACAAACCCGCAGATTCCGGTGATCAGCATGCGCATCGAAAATGTCGCTCCAAAAAGGACAATCGATCCGATCGTCGCTCCGCATCGCTTACGAAAAACGACCGGCTTCGATCGATCGGGGGTTGGGAAAACGTCGACGATCGTTCTATTGTAATGAAGGTGGAGGCGGAACCCTTTGGTGTCCCGACCTTCCGCCCCGCATCGGCTTATTCCACCCTCATGGCCCGTCAACTCATGCATTCCAGCACTTCGCCCAAGCCGTTGGCCGGGAATCTGGCGATTGCCTGCTGGAGTCTGCTTTGTCTGGCCCTGGCCTGGACTTGGTCGCACCGATGGGAAGGGGTATGGCGGCAAGAGCAATCGGGGCACCTCCGTCGTCTGGCGATCGCTGCCGGTCAGATCATCACCTTCCAGCAGATGGTCCCCTCCGCCGAAGGTCGACGCTCCTGGGGAAGCCTGGAGCAGTTGCTGCAGATTTCTTTGATGCCACTTCCTTCCGTAAGCAGCGACGATCCTTCGGTCCGCGACGCAAGCCCCTCAATGCCCAGCATCTCCGATCCGGTCTGGACCAGGGAAGCGGACCGGCGATGGCGTGTGTCGGTGGAGATGGATCTACCCGAAGCGGCACCGCAGGCACGGCGCCTGCTGGCCGTCCGATTCGCCGATCCACAAGTGGCTGCGACCTCCTCGTGGTTTGGCCTTCGCCCCTGGCAGGTCGCCACCATGCTGTGGGCACTGGGCGCAGCAGGCTGGTGGTTCGCCATCCAGTGGCCACGGCGACAGCAGATGCAGCGGGAGGCGGAGATGGCCAGGTGGTCGCAGTCCGTCCTGGAAGACGTCGGGGGGGAAATTCAAGCTCCGCGAGGCATCATCGACCCTGACAGCCCTGTGGCCAACCCGCTGGAAACTGCCTTCCTGACCATCAACCGACGACTGATCGAATCCCAGCAATCCAGCCGCACCACCGGCGAAGTGCTCGATGAAATGCGGGAAGGAGTCCTGACGGTCGATCATCAGATGCATCTGAGCTATCTGAACCGGGCGGCTGGTGAGATGCTGCCGATCAGCGGTAAGTCGCCGATCGGGCGACCTTTGGTGGAAGCGATCCGCATCCCGGGCCTTGTCGATCTGGTTCAGCGCACCATGCAACAGGAGACAACGGAGCGGGAGGCAACCAACGATTCCAACCGATCGTTCGAAGGAGCAGGCCAGGAGGGGCTGCTGGAACTGGGAAGCACACAGCCGCGCTTCCTGCGAGCTCGTGCGACACGCTATCGCCAGCCAACCGGTCTGCCGCAGGTGCTGGTAACACTGGCCGATGAAACCCAGTTGCGCAAACTGGAAAACCTCCGGCGCGATTTCACCGCCAATGTCTCCCATGAACTCAAAACTCCCCTTTCGTCGATCAAAGCCTATGCCGAAACACTGCTGATCGGAGCCCTGGAAGACCCAGAGCACAATCGGGGGTTTGTCGAGCGGATTGCGGAGCAGTCGGATAGGCTGGAGCAATTGATTTTCGATCTCCTGAAGTTGGCTCAACTACAGGATTCGGCGCTGCTGAAACCCGAGCCGCTGTTGCTGAGGCCGTTGCTGGAGCAGTCACGCAATGCGTTCTTGCCCATCGCTCAGCGAAAAGGAGTCACGCTGGAATTCGACCTCCAGATCTCGCCCTCTCTGGAAATGCAGACCGATCGCGATGCGTTGCTGACGATCGTCAACAATCTGATAAGCAACGCAGTTCGCTACACACCATCTGGTGGAAAGGTGCTAGTCCAGGCGGAGTCGATGGAAGAGCAAATTGTCCTGGCGGTACGCGACACCGGAATCGGGATCGCACCAGAAGATCTGCCAAGAATCTTCGAACGATTCTTCCGAGTCGAAAAAGCGAGGACACAGGAAGCGGGGGGGACCGGGTTGGGTCTGGCAATCGTCAAGCACCTGGTCACCTCGATGCAGGGACAGATCGACGTCGAAAGCCAGGTGGGCTGCGGCAGCACCTTCCGCCTGCAGCTTCCCCGCATCCTCACCGAACCTGTCATCGCCCCCATCTCGTGATGGAAAGCGTGCTTCTTTTTGCCGCCATCCACATCCTCTGTAGCCACCGCGGCCACGCGGTGGAGTGCCTTCAAACGAGTCCAGGCGAAGCCTTCCACCATCTGGCGATGGTGGCTACCAAGTGGCGTCGATGAAAAGTGGCGGCGATAAAAAGTGATCGTTACGCAGATACTACTCCACCTCCTCGTAGCCACCGCGGCCACGCGGTGGAGTGCCTTCAAACGAGTCCAGGCGAAGCCTTCCACCATCTGGCGATGGTGGCTACCAAGAGGCGTCGATGAA
>JBIINB010000136.1:0-11332 GCA_044337705.1 Pirellulaceae bacterium
ACGAAGTCGACTCGTCTTTTCGATGCAGATCGGTTGGTGGCAAGGAAGCCCCCGCGATCTGCCCCGTTTGGCCGGCATCGCCTGAAACAGCGCCTCTGCAGACGTCACTTCCAAAGGATTTGGATTCACGTTTTTCTTCAGGAGGGTTTACAGGATGCAGCGCAAGCCATTGATCGGGATCAACGCAGATTATCGCAACACGCATCAGGGCGTCCCAGCCTACAGCTATCTGGCTGCTGGCTACTACGACAACATTCTGGCAGCGGGCGGAATCCCTGTGGTGGTTCCTCCCATGGAAGACGATCAGGACCTGTCGGATGTCCTCGACATGCTGCAGGGATTCGTCCTCATCGGTGGTGCTGATCTGGATCCTAGGAACGATGGCTACATGCTCCATAGCTCGGTTCGCCCCATGGACGCTCGCCGCGAAGCCTTTGATCGCCGGTTGATGGCCTCGATCGCTCAGCGACGCCTTCCTGTCTTCGGGATCGGGACCGGCCACCAGTTGATCAACGTCCATCTGGGTGGCAACCTTTTCTTCCATCTGCCGATCGATCTGCCCGAAGCGATTCAGCATCGGGACATCAACGACCCGAACCATCGACACTCGCTGCTTGTCGAATCCGATTCGATCGTCGGTCGCGTCTATGGCGAAGGGGAGATTCGCGTCACCAGCCGCCACCACATGGCTATCGACCAGCTGGCTCCGGGGCTTCGTGTCACTGCACGCTGCCAGGATGGCGTCATCGAAGCGTTTGAAAGCGAGATGGAAGACTGGATGTGCATTGGCGTTCAGTTCCACCCAGAGTCTCCAGCCGCCAGCGCGCTCGATGTGCGTATCTTCGAGGAGTTCATCGAAGGGGTGGTTCGGTATCAGGCTCAGCCTCTGCGACTGGTCGGCTGACCCCAGCCTCGGTCTGAAAGCCGCGAATTGGGAGAGTCGCATGGACGTGACAACAAAGGGCAGGGATGCCCGCTCCCTTTCCGCTGTCTTTCCTGCATGAGAATACTTGTCGCTATCTAAGCAGCTTGCCGCTGGCGATGCTTTTCTTGAGCACCAAAAGCAAGCCATGACCCCAAGGAAGTCTGTTCAGGACCTCCCAAGGGTATGGTGAATGATGAGTGGATTGAGTTGGGGTTCGGCTTGAGTTTGTTTTTGATGATGGCGACAGCCGTCAATCGAGACACTCAATGCGACACTTGTCGCCACCTCCGCAGCTTGCCGATGGTAATGCTTTTCTTGAGCACCAAAAGCAAGCCATGACCCCAAGTACCCCGATGTTGAAGAACCGAGCGGCTGGCGCGATAGCTCGAGAAATGCCGAAAAATCGATCCCCGATCGGCTCCGTTCTGCTTGCCTTCGCACTGCGGCGGCTTCACGATAAGAAAAGAACGGGGAGCGAATTCCAAGCGTAAAGATTCGCGACGCGATCGCATGCGATAGTAGCCTACGAGGATCGCTCGATGAAGTGCCTTGCCCAAAGCGTTTGGTTCGCGATCGCGATCGTTCTGGTCTGTTTTACTTTGCCCGCTTACCCTGCACTAGGACAGTTCACCGATGCGACGGCCGATCCTGCTCTGCTTCCTTCGGTCCCAGATGATTTCGATGTGACACTGTACGCCAGCGAGCCGTTGGTGCGGCAGCCCTGCTCGATGGCGTTCGATCGGCGAGGCAGGCTGTTTATCGGCATGGGCCCTCAGTATCGCAATCCAACTCCGGAGACAGCCGGCGATCGCGTCGTTCTGGTTCTGGATGAGAACCAAGATGGCAAAGCGGACCGCATCCACGCTTTCGGTGAAGGGTTTAATTCCATCCAGGGACTACTTTGGGTTGGAGACGATCTGTGGGTTGCCAACGCGCCCGATTTGACCATCCTCCGAGATCTCGATGGCGATGATGTCGCCGATCGCTACACGCGTCTCTACACTGACCTGGGGAATCTGGAGCATGGGCTGCATGGATTGCAATTGGGGCCCGACGGACGGGTCTACATGAGCAAAGGGAATTCGAAGGGGCTGACGCAGCCAGGTCGAATTGCCCCGAAGGCGTTTCGGGACTTGTGGGGAGTCGAGGCGCCTGTGGGAACGCCGGACATGCCGACGCCAGAGGTGTTTACCAGAGATTCCTACCGTCGCAATTTTCATGATCCAGCCGATGATTGGGGTTTGGATGGCGGGATTCTGCGCTGCCAGCCAGATGGCTCGCAACTGGAAGTGGTCTGTCGAGGGTTTCGCAATCCTTGGGATATTGCATTCGATTCGGGATTCCATGGGATAGGAACCGATAACGATCAAACGGAAGGGGACCGAGTTTTCTCCATACTCCCAGGCGGGCATTTCGGATGGAATCATCCATGGAGCAGTCATTGGTCGGACAGCCCACATCCTCCGACTGCCCCGGTCAGCGGTCCGCTCTTCGAAGGCTCCGGGACGGGGGTCGTCTATTACGATACCGACCGTTTTCCCGAACCGTATCGGCGGGTCTTCTTTGTCAATGACTGGCTTTCCAAGACAACCTATCTGTGGCGACCCCGATGGGATGGCGCGCTGTTGCGCCCAACAGGAGATGGATGGCAGCCCTTTGTCTTGGGAGGCCAGTCTCTGTTTCGACCTACCGATCTGGAGGTGGGACTCGACGGAGCGCTTTGGATTCTCGGTTGGAGTCGTGGGTATGGTGTGGAATGGGACGATCATGGGCAGATGACCAACGAAGGGAGGATCTACCGCGTCGCCGCTAAAGCGATGGCGACCGGTTCCGTCGCCGGGGCGCATCCCATCGATAGCGATCAGCCTATCGAGCGATCGACCTTGGAAGCAGCTATCGCCGAGTTTCGCTCGCCGCTTTCCGTCCGACGACGCGATGCTCAGCTAGCGTTGCTGCGGAGCGGGTCTTCGGTGATCGAGCCAGTCATTGGTAGGCTTCAGGCTGGCAATCTGGACGAATGCCAGGAGACGTGGCTGGCCTGGACCCTCGGACAACTGGACCTAAAGGACAGCAGGATCGATCGAGTGCTTCTAGGCTGGGCCACGGCCAATCCATCGCGACCTGAGATGCAGAATCTTCAGGTGCAGTCAATTCGCATCCTTGCCGATCGTTGGGTGCGTCGAAGCGGACAAGGTGGAGCGTCTGGGGAGTTGCTGCCCGACGCTTTGGTGGAGCGATTGACTAGCCTCCAACCGCGAGTTCGTCTGGAGGTCGCGCAGGCGGTGCGTTTGTGCCGTCAGCGTCAGGCGATTGGGATGTTGAAGCAGGCGATCGCCGAAGAGCAGGATTCGACCGTTGCCTATGTGCAGTGGCAAACACTGCGATCACTGGTGCCCGAGTCCACTTTGAGAGCGACGTTGGCAGATCCGTCACCGGCACTACAGCGGGCGGCGCTGCTGGCACTTCTGGAGACGCAGAGTCTTTCTAAATCGGAGGTCCAGAAAGCCAGCGATCAGTTGGAAGGTCCCGCTCGGGAGATCGCCCAGCGGTGGCTCGATCAACTCCAAGGTGATATCCAGCCGATGATTCGCGGTGCCGCGATCGCTTCGACGAACAGAGCCGGTGCGAGCGACGTAGGTGTGGTGAGTGCGACCGAGCCTCCAGCGGCGGCTGGGGTGACCCGAATTGTGTCAGGTCGTATGGTGAAGATCGTTCCGCAGGGATTGGTTCCTGGCGCCCTCGTCTACTCGGACCGCTCCTACACCATCCAGCATGTCCCGGAATCCCTCTTTGGAGCAGATCTCGTTCAGACACCCAACGAGGATGATGGATCGACGGGAGACGACTATCTGAAGATGGAGCTCCGGATGCCATCCAAGGTGACCATTGCGGTCGATCGAAGAAATATGTCGCGACCTTTCTGGTTGTTGAACGGTTTCGAAAAGAGCGACCAGTCGATCATAGCGGATCATTGGTCATTCGACCTTTACTCAAAGCAATTTGGCGCAGGATCGATCCAGCTGGGTGGCAACACCCAAAATGGGAAAGCGGGTGGGAAGGGAAATTACATCGTCTTGATTCAGCCACAGCCGATGACAACGCAGCCTTCCCCCGCCACCCTGGAGCAGACTCTGGAATATGTCACGCAGGGGAGTGCCGAACGGGGGGAGGCTCTTTTCCTCCATCCAAAAGGAGTCGGGTGTGGGAAATGCCACAGGCTGGAGCGGAATCAGCAGGCGGCTGGACCGTATCTTGGGGATATCGGCCGGAGAGCGCAGGTGCATCATTTGGTTCAATCGATCATTGCACCCAACGCTGTCATCACCGAAGGATTCCAGCTGCAGGTGATTGCGACCGAAGAGGGGAACGTGCATTCAGGAGTTTTGGTTGAAGAGAGCGGACTGAAGGTGTCGCTTGGCCTAGCTGACGGTAGCGTCATTCATATCCCCAAGGGATCGATCGAGCAGAGGTCACAGCAGGCTCGTTCGGCAATGCCCGACTTCAGTCAGCAATTGACGTCACAGCAGGTTGCTGATCTGGTCGCATTTCTGCAGACGCTTCGTGAAGAGAGCGAGGGGAGCGGGCCTGGGATTATGCCTGGGAAACGCGTTGCGTTCGCAGTGGATGGTGTTTCCCAGGTGTTGGAAACGCAGGAGGTGGGGGCGTACCGGATCGAGAAGAGCGATCGAATGTGGCGGCTGCGTTCGGGGGACCGAGAGATCGGCCAGTTTGTTCTGGAGACCCCGCAGATCCCTCGTCCCCATTTCGCCAATCTATCCACGCCGCAGGGATCGCGCGTGACACGCAACCATCCGCCCTTGCCAGAGGTCGACGCGGACGATCATGCCACGATGCACCCTGGAATCTGGATGGCGTTCGGTGATCTATCCGGGGAGGATTTTTGGAGGAATCGTGCTAGGATGCGACACGATGGAGTGACGGACGAACCACGGGACGAGGATGGCATACTGCGATGGGCGACGCGATCTTCGCTGATCGGAAAGGATGGCGCGTCGATTGGTACCGCGTTGCATCGGTTCTCTCTGCGAGAGATTCCTGGTGCCTGGGCGATCGAATGGGAAGCGACATTTGAAGCATCGCAAGGAAGGGACTTAGTGTTCGGCGATCAGGAGGAAATGGGTTTTGGAGTTCGCGTCGCGACACCGATCACTGAAAAAAATGGTGGCCGTCTGGTCAACTCTGAGGGCCAGCAGACCGCCAGTGGTACCTGGGGGAAAGCGGCTTCCTGGGTCGACTATGCCGGGACGATCGAGGAAAGAAACGTGGGCGTGACGGTAGCAGCTCATCGACTGAATTTTCGTCCATGCTGGTGGCACAATCGGGATTATGGTGTTTTTGTCGCCAATCCTTTTGGACGATCCGCGATGAATCAGGGAGATGTCAGCGCGGTGCGTGTGGCGGAAGGAGAGGCATTGACGCTACGATTCCTTACATTGCTTCATGAAGGGGACGCCTACCAGCCTGAAACTGCGATTGGCGAGGTTTGGAAGTAGATTCTACGATTGGTGAAGAGGGACGTTTGGAAGTACCGCCGATGGACTTTTTCTCGCCGCAGCCGGTTTGGCAGGGACCAGCCGGTTGCTCGCCTGCGAGTTCAAGCAGGCAAAGAGAGATGGCAGATATGGACAGAAACTTGCCTTCTGGGTGCTGCCGGTGGTAGACCCGAAGGATTGAGTCGACGCGGGAGATCCCGTTCTGTATCGAGGGAGAGAGAACGATGCGTGTCAAGCGGAACGTTTTCTTGGAATGGTTCATGATGGCTCTTGCCATGACGTGGCTCGCATTCCAAGCAGCTCCCAGGCATCGCCATGCCTGCAGTTCGATTTCGTGTTTTCCTGAATCAACCTCGCCACAGGTCGGCTCGAAGCAAATCGCCCCAGAGAGCGCGACCCAGCTGGTGGCTTTTCAACCCCCTGCAGCTCCTCCGGCTTTGGAATTTCCTGAGTCAGCCGAGTGGATCAACACGCGGAAGGCTCTGAAGATCGAGCAGCTGCGGGGTAAGTTTGTGCTGCTCGACTTCTGGACCTACTGCTGCATCAACTGCATGCATCTGCTGCCGGTCCTGAAACAGGCAGAAGAGGAGTTTGAGAATGAGTTGGTGGTGATTGGGGTGCATACCGCCAAGTTCGATGCCGAGAAGCAGACGGAGAATGTCCGAGAGGCGGTGCTGCGGTATCAGATTCGCCATCCGGTTTTCAATGACAAAGAGCAGGTTCTCTGGCAGGCGTACGGCGTCAACACTTGGCCGACGTTAGTTTTGATTGATCCCCAAGGCAAATTGGTGTGGGCGCATCGAGGGGAAATTCCCTACCGCGATTTGCAGAAAGTTCTGAAGCGTGAAGTCGCAAAAGCGAAGGAAGCCAGGACTATCAATCTGCGGCCAGTTCATTTCGAACTTGCGGAGTACGAACAGCCCAGAACTCCCCTGTCGTTTCCGGGAAAGGTGCTTGCGACCCCGGATCGCATTTGGATTGCCGACAGCAACCACCATCGTCTGGTTGCGGTCGATGCGAACGGGCAGGTGATGGAGGTGGTGGGGTGTGGTTTAGCGGGACTGGAGGATGGCAGCTTTCAGGAGGCTCGATTCCGATCGCCGCAAGGCATGATCGCATTGGATAAAAATCGCCTGATGGTGGCCGATACAGAGAATCATGCATTGAGGATCGTCGATCTCGAGCAGCGGATGGTCCATACGATCGCTGGCACTGGAGTTCAGGCGCAGACAGGGTTCCCGGGGGTCGATCCAGGGAGCAATCTTCCGAAGCGCTGGAATCGCAAGCCGCTTTCGACGGCGGTGGCGTCTCCTTGGGATCTTCTTTTGAATGACGATTCCATCTACATCGCAATGGCCGGAACCCATCAGATCTGGAAGATGCCAAAGAGCCTCGATGCGATCGGTCCTTGGGCTGGCAATGGTCGCGAAGACATCGTCGACGGTCCACGACTTCCCAGTCAGCCCTACGGCGTCGGCAGCGCCTCGTTCGCGCAGCCCAGTGGATTGGCGAGCGATGGTCAGTACTTGTATGTGGCTGACAGTGAGGGAAGCAGTATTCGTTCGATCGATCTGATGGAGACCGGTGAGGTGTCGACCCCCTTGGGGACGGCCAACTTGCCGGCTCAACGTCTTTTCACTTTTGGCGATCAGGATGGAGCTCTGAAAAATGCGCTTCTTCAGCATCCGCTGGCTGTTGCGTGGGATGGAGCGAACATTTGGATTGCCGATACCTACAATCACTCGATCAAGCGGTTGAATCTTGAGAATTCAACGATCGAAACGGTATGGCGTGAAGCCGACGGATTGCCGCTGAACGAGCCTGCAGGGCTCTCCTATCGAGAAGGACGGCTTTACATTGCCGATACGAACAATCATCGATTGCTGGTCGGTGACGTGAAGAGCGGAGCGATCGAAGCTTTGGAAATCCATGGGCTGCAGGAACCCGAGCGACCTGCAGTAGTGGCAGCGGTAAAGTTCCCTACCGAGGGCAGGCAGGTGGGGCTGAAGGAGATGGAAGTGACAAGCGGAGACCGGGTGCGAGCGGTTCCCGCATGGCAGTTGCCCGAGGGATGGAAAATCAACTCTAAAGCTCCTGCACGCTGGGTCGCGGAATGGTCGCTGGAAAAAGTTTCCGAACCATCCGAGAAGCGGATCCTATCAGGCACGATTCCGATGGAGGAGGGAACTCCTGCCGCTTGGGAGTTTTCAGTGCCTGAGGGGAAGTTGACCAATTTGCGACTGGCGGTATCGTTCCACTGGTGCAGCGCCGACGATCAGGGGCTTTGTTATGCCGAGACGCTGAGGTTTCAAATCCCAGTCAAGGCGAAGGAGGAACGACCGGCCAAGGAGTCTGTCGAGGTGTTGCTGGAGGGGCAGTGGCAGCCACCAGTCCCGTGAGGTGGCTCAGAGAAGAGGTGGCTCAGAGAACAGGTGGCTCAGAGAACAGGTGGCTCAGAGAACAGGTGGCTCAGAGAACAGGTGGCTCAGAGAACAGGTGGCTCAGAGAACAGGTGGCTCAGAGAAGAGATGTACGAGCGTGGCCGGGTTGGGCTAAAGAGAGATGCATCGGCACTGCATTCCCTTGTCGAACGGGAGCGGACGTGGAGCGATGTTCGGATGGTTCGCAAGTTGAAGGGGCACTATGATGTTGGCCAATTTTTTTAGTGCTGGTGGTTTCGCTCATGAACTTCGCCATCGCCGTGATTGAAATTTTTTTCTGGCGTCCTCCCGAAGTCCATAGCCGCTTGAGATTCGATAGGGATGGAGCGGAGAAAGTAGCGGCGATTGTCGCAAACGCTGGTCTATAGAATAGTTCTATCGGGGCGGGGTTGCTGTTTGGCCTATCTAGGCTGGGCAGAGCTTCCAGCACTCTGTTCTTCCTGACATGTGTCGTGGTCGCGGGAGCTTTTGCAGCTCGCACCCTCAAACCTTCCACCCTGGTTCTTCAGAGTTCACCGGTAGCGTTGGCTTGGATTGCCGTCTGGCTGACACGATGAAGCGGCTGGAAATTGGCCCCCGGGACCGCCGATGAGAACCGGCTGGAATTGGATGACAAACGTCGCACTTTGCTGCTGATCTGACGTGGAATCTGAAGCAAAGGGCAAGCGGTATTCTCTTTCTGTTCTTAGGAATTGGTCAGAGACGATGGAAATGCAGGCCGACGATTTGGCAAAGGGTAGCGATTCCAGCGACTGGATGGGTGAAAGGGGAAGTTGTGGAATTTCCGGATCGGTTGCGACGATGGTAGGGGGTTGGATTGGGGTGTTTACGGAAAAGGTTCCAGATAAGATGGCTTGCCTGAGCAGGCGTTCAGGAGCATGATAGTGCTTGGGGAATGAGTGAGGCGGGGACGCGGGAAGGATTTAGCAGCGTGGCGGCGATCACACCGGAATTCATGTCGGGTTGGGCCGAACGGTTGCAGGAGGTGAGCCTTCCATGGGTCCGTCGACTGACTGGAGGGACAATCGCTCTCGTGGCGAATCTCGTCAGCGGCGTGACAGTCCGTTGGATTGACTGCAAGCCGGAGATTCGTCAGAGAATTTACTTCGCCAACCACACCAGCCACCTGGATGCTGTGGTGCTATGGGCGGCTCTTCCAAAGGAAATTCGGGCCTTGACCCGTCCTGTGGCGGCAGCGGATTATTGGGGAGCTGGCGCGTTTCGTCGGTACATCGCCAATTCTTTTCATGCCCTGCTGATCGACCGCAAGGAAATCAAAGTCCATCAGAGTCCCGTGGAGATCATGCTGAGGGAGATCTCCGATGTTTACTCGCTGATTGTTTTTCCGGAGGGATCTCGAGCGGTTGATGGAAAGATGGGGGAGTTCAAAAGCGGGCTCTATTATCTGGCCAAGAAGAGGCCGGATATCGAACTGGTGCCGGTCTACATGGATAATATGAATCGTATCCTGCCACGGGGGGAATTTCTTCCTGTCCCGTTGCTCAGTTCGATCACGATAGGCAAGCCGATTCGTCTGGAACCGGGGGAGGGGAAGGTAGAGTTCCTTTCGCGAGCCAGGGAGACGGTGCAGGGGTTGAAGGATCGTGAACCGTGAGTGAGTGTGGCCGGTCGCTGTTTCCGGTCGCAGGGATTCAGGATTCCGTCCTGACAGCTCCCATGGAGGCGGCCACCGAGGTGGCGCAGCAGGCAGTCCAGCGTGCCTGGCTGAATTTGCCTACCTACACTCTGTTGGGCGTAGTTCTTGCCGTGCTTGCTATCTCAACTCTGGTGGCCCGCTATTTGGATCACCAGAGCATTCCGTCGGTGCAGCCGGCCATGCTCAAGCGATTCATGCTGCGTCTTCGCGCGTGGTGGATGATGTGCGTTGCCCTGGTGCTGGGGCTGATGTTGCATCGCGTCGGGACGGTGATTCTCTTCATGCTGCTGTCTTTCTGGGCACTGCGGGAATTCATCACGATGACTCCTACGCGGCGCGGGGATCACCGAGCCCTTTTCCTGAGCCTAGTGATTTTCACCCCTCTCCAGTACCTTTTGATCGCATTGGGGTCGACCGGTTTGGAGTACCCGGCTGGGCGGCCCATCGACTTTTATGGTCTCTACAGCATCATGATCCCGGTCTACGCTTCGGTGATCATTCCGGCCTGGATTGCCTTTTCGAATGACCACAAGCGGTTTCTGGATCGAGCCGCTCAGATCCAGGCGGGACTGATGGTATGTGTATACTCCCTCTCTTACGCACCAGCGCTGCTTTACCTGGACCTGAAGACCAGCGCGGGAGTCGATTGGAAAGGAAGCAATGCGGGGTTTCTATTCTATTTTGTCCTGATCAGCCAACTGGCGGATGTGCTTCAGTGGACCTGGGGGCGATTCGCCGGCAAGAATGTCATTGCCCCTTCGGTCAGTGGGTCGCGCACCTGGGAAGGATTGATTGGCGGGGCGTTGAGCACCGGGATTTTTGGTGCTTTGCTCTCTTGGGCGACCCCCTTTCAGATGTGGGAGGCGGCGATTCTCAGCATGATTGTGGCGATCATGGGATTCGCTGGGGGAATGACGATGAGCGCTATCAAGCGGGATCGTGGCGTCAATGACTATGGGACCCTGGTGATGGGGCATGCCGGTGTGCTGGATCGGATCGATACCCTTTGCTTTGCGGCACCCGTCTTCTACCATCTGACCCGTTTCTTTTTCTCCCAGTAAAATCAGCAGCGTCTAGCAAGCTGTTTTGTGATTCAGTTATCGGGGGATTTACGGCATGGATTGGGTCGATACCCACGCCCATCTGACCGACCATCGTTTGGCCGACCATTTGGAGCAGGTGGTGGAACGCGCCGCGCTGGCAGGAGTTGCGCGGATCCTATGCGTTGGGACGACTCGAGCCACCAGCTTGGAAGCGGTCGCCATCGCTCAGCGTTTCAAAGGAGTCTACGCCGCTGCAGGAATCCACCCCACGTACGCGCACCAGGAGGAGGAGGGAGATTGGCAGGCGATCGAAAGCCTGTGGGATCACCCTCGGGTAGTGGCCATCGGGGAAACGGGGCTGGATGACTACTGGAAAGAATGTCCGATGGAGACACAAATAGAATCGATTGCCAGGCACTGGGAAGCGAGCCATCGGACTGGATTACCGTTGATTCTGCACATGCGCGAATGCACTGGGACCATGCTGGAGATGCTGCGCAACGTTCACAAGAGCACCGGTGGTCCGCTGAGGGGAGTTCTGCATTCTTTTTCGGAATCGTGGGAGGTGGCCGAAGAGATGCTCGGCATGGGTCTTTTCATCAGCTTTGCCGGGATGGTCACCTATAAGAAGTCGGAGGCACTTCGAGCCGTCGCTGCAAGAATTCCGCTCGATCGAATCCTGGTGGAGACCGACAGCCCGTACCTGGCGCCCGAGCCCTTTCGGTCGAAGGGGGCGAATGAGCCATCGCGGG
>JBIINB010000135.1:0-11332 GCA_044337705.1 Pirellulaceae bacterium
CGGCGCTTTGGCGAAAATCTGTTCCAGCAGCGCATCGATCGCCAGATGGCTGGTGATCGGCAACTCCTCATGGATGCTTTCCCAAAGCCGATAACAAAGCAGCGCCTTGGCCTCGAGGTCGTCGGGGAAATCGATCGCGATCTTTTCCAGATCTCCGATCAGATCGCGTGCCTTATCGGCTCGGCTTCGAGCATCCTTGTCCCCTTCCGCTCGATCCAGCCCATAGTACCGGCGATACGCGTCCAGATATCGCTTCTCTCGATCGCTCGTCTTCTCGCGATACTTGTTGGCTTCCAGAAGAAACTTCTTCGCTCGCTCCTCATTCCGATTGTTCGCCCAGGCCATCCCCACATAAGCCATCGCGCACTGAGGGTCGATCGCCGCGGCCTGACGAAACGATCGCTCCGCCTCCCAGAACCAGAATCCATGAAACTGAGAAATCCCCTGCTCGATGAACTTCTGCGCCAGAGGGCTGGAGCTGACTGGAAACTGTACTTGATAAAGCCCAGGCATCAGCGTCGCTGCCTGCCTCGGCCCCTCATTGAAGACTTCTCCGTGAAAGGAATGCCCTGGTTTGATCCCATCCGCTGAAGTGGCTTGACCGGATGCAACTTCCCCTTCAGCCCCTAGGCAAGCCAGGTGGAAACTCAGCGACCATCCGATCGACCCGATGGCGATCATTAGCGAGGGGATCGACCGAAGGAATAAGGAATTCCAGCAACGCATAACGGTTGGCTCTCTAGGAAAGGCGGGGCCTTCAGAAGGCCTTCCGTGGCGGGATTCCGGCATCCCTCTATTATGGTCGTCTCTCCCTGGAAAGCTACCCGCAACCCTTCGCAGCGGGCCGCAGGGTGACTCTATCGATCCGCCTTCGATTTCTCCTCACGATCCGTCATATCGTCCGTCACCCTCTTCGAATTGCATTTGCCCGCGTGCAACGCTGGGTGCGTTAACCGATCCAGGAAAAACCCAAGGGCTATTCCCACGACGTAGGCAATGAAGTCGGGTGGATGGAATGTGAATCCGAGGATCAAGTGGCCCAGAGTGGTTCGGCGAATCGAGTCGATCCAGGAAGCGTGGTATAGCTGCGAGCATTCCACGAAGAAGGCACAGGCCACCGCCATCGATGCGATCCGCCATGCTGGCCAAGCAACCGCTACCATCGCCCAGCCACCATAGACCGCAAGCGCCCACAATGCATCCCCCGGGTACTTCCCGAGAAAATCGGGAAATAGTCCTGGCACCCGACGCGACGCCAATCCTAGCAGCACAACCACCAGGCACGCTGCAGCGATCTGCCAACGATTGCGAATGGTTTTCGGTTTCATCATCCCCTATCCTGGCCTAGTGTCCAACCGCTCAAGCTCGCTGCCTTGTCTGCTCGCAACAATCATGACACACCTAATTGCCGAACGGTATCCAACGGGCGGATCGCCTCCATGCTGGTGAAGCCAACAGTCACTGTGGTTTGGTACAAGCGGGATTTCCGACTTGATGACCATCCACCTCTAGCCCGTGCGGCATCGAACGGGAATGTCGTGCCGCTTTGGGTCATCGAGCCAGATTGGTGGCGATCTGCGGAAATGGATCGCTCCCACTTCCTCTTTGCAATGCAGGCAGCTCTGGAACTCAGGGTGCGCCTACAGGCGATTGGCGGAGATCTGATGATCCGAGTCGGTGAGCTGACGAAGATCCTGGAAGAACTGTCGCAGAAGTTTCTTTTGAAAGAACTGGTCAGTCATGAGGAGACAGGTTGCTGGTGGACCTACCAAAGAGATCGCCAGGTAGCCAAGTGGTGCAGGGAGAATCGCGTCCCCTGGGTCGAATTTCGTCAGGATGGCGTCGTGCGGCGGCTGGCCAGTAGAGACCAATGGGCCAGCCATTGGCAGCGATGGGCCACGGAACCGATCGTAAAAACCCCTACTCGAATTCAGAGGCCGGACGGATTCCAGGCTGGGGATGATCCGATGGTCTTCGCCAGCGAAGTGGCCGGCAAGCCTGCCAACGAGCTGCAGACGGGAGGTGCCTCCCACGCCCATCAACTCCTCGATACCTTCCTCTCCAGTCGCGGCATCCGCTACCGAGCCGAGATCTCCAGCCCCATCACCGCTCAGCAAGGCTGCTCGCGGCTGAGTCCCTACTTCGCATGGGGCTGCATCACGGTGCGTCAGGCGTATCAGCAACTGGAACAGATGCGATGGAATCCGTCGCCGACATCGGCCCAGGACGCCTCGTCATGGGGCAAATCTCTCAGCAGCTTTCGATCTCGACTGGCATGGCATTGTCACTTCATGCAGAAGCTGGAGGATGAACCGCAGCTAGAGTTTCGCAATATGTGCCGCGCATACGATGGCCTGCGCGAGGAGGCGTTCGACGAGGAGCGTTTTGCGGCTTGGTGCGATGGGAAGACCGGTTACCCGATGATCGATGCATGCATGCGCTACCTCAGGCAGCATCGATGGATCAACTTCCGGATGCGCGCGATGCTGGTCTCCTTTGCCGCCTACGATCTTTGGCTGCACTGGCAACGCCCCGCTCAGTTCCTCGCACAGAATTTTCTCGACTTCGAACCCGGCATTCACTACCCGCAGATCCAAATGCAGTCGGGGGTCACCGGCATCAACACGTTGCGGATCTATTCGCCGGAGAAGCAGGGGAGGGAGCAAGATCCCACCGGACGGTTTGTTCGCCAGTACCTCCCGGAGTTGGCGCAAGTACCTGATGAATTCCTTTGGACACCATCGAAAATGAGCCTCGACGACCAAGCTCGGTTTGGTTGTCGATTGGGGATCGATTATCCCTTTCCAATCGTCGACCATTTAGTTGCGGTGCGGCAGGCGAAGGAGCGAATTGCGCGCGTGCGGAAAGATCCACAGACACAGATGGGGTTGCGAGCCATCGCGGCCAAGCATGCCAGTCGGCGTCGGCGCGACCCGCTGCCAATCAGGCCGCTGGACTCAGCCGATCAGCCAACGCAATCCGAGCCCCAGTCGCCGGCCAATACGGCGCGCAAAACAAGGCGTCGCTCCGCTCGCAAGACCAGCCCTCGGAACGACAATGGCCAAGGTTGGCTTCCTGGGATGGAACCCGATGGTTAATGGTTTGGCAAAGCCAAAAAATAGGGGGTGAGTCAAATTCTGCGAGGGACTTCCAGTAGGTCGGTGAAAGGCTTTTTCGTCGGGCGAGAAGTCTGTCCTGCCCTCGAAACCCGCTGGAACAAACCGCTTGGAGATCGCATTCTTCGAAGCGATCGCCGCTCCCTCCCACCGCCGACCCACTACTTGTTCTGATATCGCTCCAGCGTCTTGCGATAGCCGATTCCCGCTGGCTCCAGTTCAATCGCCTTCTTCTGCCAGGAGATCGCCTCTGGGCGATTTCCCTGAGCCCAGTAGACTGCTGCAAGCGTGTCGGCGAAGGCGGCCGACTTGGGGCGATCGGTGGTTGCCTGTTTCGCTGCGGCAAGGGCTTCCTGGAGATCTCCACCGGTGTTTGCCAGCAGCCATGCCAGTTGATTGCATGCGTCCGCTCGATCCAGCAGCAGATAGAATCGCCGATCCTCACCTGCAGTCCGCAATTCCTGCTCCACCTTCTGTCTTCGATTCCGAAGTTGCGTCGCCGCAGCCTCCAAAGCGCCACGTACCTCCTGCTCCGTCGGCTGCTCCCCGTTCCTCCCCTGCCCTTCGCGCGACCACTTGGCCAGCTCGATCAGCACATCGCAGTCATAGGGAAGGCTTCTCCATGCCTCGATTGTCGCCTGCTGGCGGGTTGGGCCATCACCCGCTGCCTTGGCGCGAAAGTACCAGTAATTGCCGAGGAAGCGGTTGGACAACGAGTTGGTGGCGTCTCGCTCCTTCTCTGCGGATCGATCAATCTGAGCGGCATACAGTGGTTCGGTGCGCATCCGTTCGGCGATCGGCTGCCACAATTTCTCTCCGTCCGACCATCGCTCCGTTTCCATCAGCAGGCTGCTGTAGGTGCGAAGTGGTGCCAGGTGAAAGGGAATAAGTGGATCTAGTTGTTCGGCAATCCGTTCGTATTCTGCCAATGCCCAGGTATTGCGACGGCGTTCCAGTAGTTTGGTGGCAATCGCGTGCCGCTCGAGAAGATCCGGAGCTGCACCGGCCACCCCTCGGCGGTCCAGCAGTTGGCGTGCCCGTTCCTCACCTTCCTTCTCGCGGCCGATCGCTACCAAGCTCTCGGCGATCAAGTAGCCAAGTTCCGGGTCGGACTGCGCTCCCTCCGGCACGCGTTCGGAAAGTCTCAGCGTCAGCTCCGGCAAACGGTGGTCGATCGCCCATTTGGCCCAGTCCAGGATAACGGCTGGCTTGGCATCGATCGACGGCATCGCCTTCTGCAGAAAGTCGGCAGCATCCTGCTTGCGATCGACGGATATCAGACGTTCACCGCACCAGCGCGCAAGTCGCTGGTGAATCTGCAAGGCTTCGGCAGTGCGTGGTGCGATGGAATCCATTGGATGAGCGGCCATCCAGTCCTGCCAAGTGGTGATCGAGAGACTGCCATCTTGAAGCCACGCTCGGTAAAGCTGCAGCAGTCGACATCCAGGTCGATCGCAGTCCGCAATCGCCATGCCGATCGATCCGGCCAGCGACTGCTTTCCTTCGACGGTAGGCGGCGGTGATTCGATGAGCAGGATAGCGGCCAGCAGGCTCAGCGATTCCTCAGGTTCCAGTCTTGCAATTCGAGCGAGAACCACAGGAGCCCCCAGTTCCTCCGTTCGGTACTGCGGCTGAGTGATCAACTGCTGGAGCAACGCTTCGCGCCTGGCCAGTGGCTGACCTCCGTACATTCGAAAAAGATCCCGGACCGCCGGTGGATCGCTGTCGATAGTCCACTGCGGTTTCAATTGCAGTAGCAAGTACTGAGCGGCCTGAGCGACCTGAGGATCAGCGCCCGATGCAGCTCGCTGCAAAGGATCCATCGCATCGAATCCGGCTTCCAGCAGACGCTGAGATGCCGTCCGCCGCACCGCATAGCGATCGTCCCCCAATTGCTCGATCCATCGCTCCATCTGGCGACTTTTTTCGGATCGCTGCTGCACTGGATCGATCGCTATCTGTGTCGCGCGATCCACTTCCTGGCTATTGCAAAGCGGAATGGAATTCATTGCGATGCCGAACGCGAGCAAGGCCAAGGGACTTTGGCTTCGGCGGCAAAAGATCGATCGAACCAGCAATGTATTCCAGGACTTAAAAAAATCCATCGTCCCTGTTCCTGTCGAACTTGGCGTACCCCAGAATGGCGTCGCCTCGCGAGGTTTGCCTCACCGGTCGTCGCATCGGTTACTTAGTGAATATAGCCCGGCGCCAGGGGGATCGGGAAATGGCTCAGCCTTTCCCGCATTGCGCCGGACCGCTTGAATCGACTAGAACCGGTGGGCCGACACCTTGGATGCCGGTGGTGAAAGCCACCGGTAGGAGAGGAAAAAGTAATTCTTCCACCGTGGCACGGGCGTCCCGCCCCAGGGTGCCCATCCAGCGTGGCACGGGCGTCCCGCCCGTGGGTTCCCAAGCCCCGCGGCACGGGCGTCCCGCCCGAGGGTTCCCAAGCACCTTGGTACGAGCGTCCCACCCCAGGGTTCCCAAGCACCTTGGCACGGGCGTCCCGCCCGAGGGTTCCCAAGCACCTTGGTACGAGCGTCCCACCCCAGGGTCCCCAAGCACCGTGGCACGGGCGTCCCGCCCGTGGGTTCCCAAGCCCCGTGGCACGGGCGTCCCACCCCAGGGTCCCCAAGCACTGTGGCACGGGCGTCCCGCCCGTGGGTTCCCAAGCACTGTGGCACGGGCGTCCCGCCCGTGGGTTCCCAAGCCCCGTGGGTGCTGATTTCCCAGTTCCGAGCTAGGCTGCAGAGTCGAGACTCGTATGAGGCCCAGCCGCACCGGGTCAGCGGCAGGTTCCCTTTGCATGGATCTGGTACCAAACTGCGCGCCGGGAAGAACCCGACCCATTGCACCTTCCCGCACCTACGATGCTGCTATGCCTCGCCCGCCCCACATCCCAATGGCTCTTTCCAGCCCCTTCCCCCTTTGACCGTTTGACGGCTGCCTTAAATAATGGCAGCTTCGACAGTTGTTGCTCGTGGGCCCCCAGACCAAGAAGAATTTTATGAAACTGCACGAATACCAAGCCAAGGCGCTCTTCCGAACGGCGAACGTTCCTGTTCTCAACCATCAGGTGGCCAAGTCGCCTGAAGAAGCAAAGGCGGCTTTCGGCCAGATGGGGACTCCGGTAGCCGTCGTCAAGGCGCAGATCCATGCGGGAGGACGCGGCAAGGGAACCATCAAGGAAGTTCCTAGCCAGCGAGGCGTCCAGTTGGTTAAGTCGGCCGACGAGGCTGCGCAGGTCGCAAAGAACCTTCTGGGAAATCATCTGGTCACCTTGCAAACCGGCGAAGAAGGCAAGCAGGTCAACCAGGTGCTGATCGAGCAGGGATGCAGGATCGCTAGAGAGCTTTACCTAGGTATCGTTGTCGATCGCGCCGCATGCAAGCCGGTCATCATGGCCAGCAGCGAGGGAGGCGTCGAAATTGAAAAGGTGGCAGAAGAGTCGCCCGAGAAAATCATCCGCGAACATTACGACCCGCTGCTGGGACTTCAAAGCTACCAGGTCCGCAAACTCTGCAAGCAGTTGGGGATCACCGGGAATGCCGCCAAGGCGGCCGATGGGTTTTTAAAGAAACTCTGCAAGCTCTTCGTCGATCTCGATTGCTCGATGGTCGAAATCAATCCTCTGGTGATCACCGAAGACGGACAGTTGATTGCCCTCGACGCTAAGGTGACTCTCGACGACAACGCCATGTTCCGGCACCCCGATCTGAAAGAACTTCGCGACCTGACGGAAGAGGAACCGGCTGAGGTACGCGCTGGCAATACAGGGCTTAGCTACGTCAAGCTGGATGGGAACATTGGGTGTCTGGTCAACGGCGCCGGTCTTGCTATGGCGACGATGGATATCATCAAGTATCACGGCGGCGCTCCAGCGAATTTTCTCGATGTCGGCGGCGGTGCCAACACCCAGCAGGTCACCGAAGCATTCCGGATCATTTTGTCTGACCCCAACGTCAAGGCGATCCTGGTCAACATTTTCGGGGGGATCGCCCGCTGCACGACGATTGCTACCGCGCTGATCGAAGCCAGCAAAGAAGTCGGCTTCAAGGTTCCTCTAGTGGTGCGTCTGGAGGGGACTGAGGTGGAAGAAGGCAAGCGGATGCTGAAGGAAAGCGGCCTGGCGATCATCTCTGCCGACGACCTTACCGATGCCGCCAAAAAAGTTGTCGCCTCCATCAAGTGATTTATTCAGCGTCGCAGCGGCCTACGCTTCGCTTGAGGCCAGCGACTTCCAGCATACAACCAAACCCAATCCAATCATCGATCAAAGGCAGTAAGTCGTCATGAGCATTCTTGTGAATCGGAATACACGGGTGATTTGCCAGGGAATCACCGGGAACGCTGGGGCCTTCCACACCAAGGGCTGCAAAGAGTACGGAACAAAAATGGTAGGAGGCGTCACGCCCGGCAAGGCCGGGGAGACGGTAGAAGGACTGCCGGTTTTCGATACCGTTCAGGAAGCCGTCCAGCAGACCGGCGCAAACGCTTCGATGATTTTTGTGCCTCCTGCCTTTACCGCCGATGCGATCCGCGAAGCGATCGATGCCGGGATCGAAGTCATCTGCGCGATCACCGAAGGGGTTCCAGTGATCGATATGGTGTCGGTCTACGATACCGTGCGTCGCAGCAATTCGGTGCTGATCGGCCCCAATTGCCCAGGGATCATCACCCCTGGCGAATGCAAGATCGGCATCATGCCCGGCTACATCCACAAGCCAGGGAAGGTGGGGATCATGAGCCGTTCGGGGACGCTGACCTACGAAGCGGTCTGGCAGACGACCAAAGCTGGGCTGGGGCAGTCCACCTGCGTCGGGCTCGGGGGCGACCCGATCGTCGGCACCTCGTACATCGATTTGTTCGAGCGGTTTCAGAACGATGACCAGACCGAAGTGATTCTGATGATCGGCGAGATTGGTGGGGATGCCGAAGAGCGAGCTGCCGAGTATGTCAAGAAGCATGTGACGAAACCGGTGGCGGCCTTCATCGCCGGACGCACAGCCCCTCCTGGCAAACGGATGGGACATGCAGGCGCGATCATCACTGGCGGTAAGGGAACCGCTGCAGAAAAGGTTGCGGCACTCGAATCGGCCGGCATTGTGGTTGCTCCCTCTCCGGCCGATATGGGCGCGGCGGTCCTCAAGGCGCTGCAGAAGAAGGGATGAGCCGCCGGATGCGGGTTGGTTTGGTCATTCCAACGCTGGATCAGGGCGGAGCGGAAAAGCAATTCTGTCTGCTCGCCTCCCGGCTCGATCGCAACCGCTTCGATCCGCACGTTTTCGTCCTGACAAGATCGGGGGCCAGGCAATCTTTTCTGAAAGATACCGGCGTGCCATGGACGGTCATCGGCAAGCGATGGAAAGGGGATCCTACCGCCTGGTGGAAGCTGGCGAATGCTTTTGGCCAGCAGCGGCTGGATCTCGTCCATACCTGGCTGTTTGCAGCCAACAGCTATGGGAGATCGGCAGCTCTTTGGGCCAAAATCCCAATCATCATCGGAGGGGAACGCAGCGTTGATCCTTGGAAAAGCGGTTGGCAACTGACGCTGGATCGCTGGCTGGCACGCCGTAGCGATGCCATCTTCACCAACAGCAGTGGCGTGGTCGATTTCTATCAGCAGCAGGGAATCGCCAAGGAGCGATTTCTGGTAATTCCCAATGGAGTGGAGTTATCCGGCAGATCGAGCATCGATCGATCTGAGGCACTTCGAAGGATGCAGGTTCCTTCGGACTGGCGCGTGATTCTAGCGGTGGGCCGATTGTGGCCACAGAAGGGGTATCGCGAGGCGCTGTGGTGCATGGAGCTTTTGCGGTTGGTGGAGCCGCGGACGATGCTGGTGGTGATTGGTGAGGGGCCGCAGCGAGCCAGTCTGGAAGAGTTTCGCGATCAGATTCAGGTAGCCGCGCATGTGCGGCTGTTAGGGGAGCGATCGGATGTTGAGGATCTGATGCCACATGCCGACGTGCTGCTCAATACCAGTCTCTACGAAGGGCAGTCGAATGCGATGCTGGAGGCGATGGCAGCAGGAGTGACAGTGGTGGCCAGCGACATTCCCGGGAATCGAGATCTGGTGATCGACCAGCAGACTGGGTACCTGGTCGACCGGGAGGATGTGCGGACGATGGTGCAGCGGCTACGGCGGTTGGTGACCGATACCCAGATGAGAGGAACGATGGGGCAGGCAGCGAGGGAGCGAGTTGCGACGGAGTTTTCAGTCGATCGGATGGTCATGAGGCACGAAGAGGCCTACCTGCAGTTGGCCAGAAAGCGGGCGATTCCAGGGATTGGCTGATGCGAGTCACCGGGGTCTTGGGGGGCTGGCACTGGAGATCCATAAGCCGGGGGCGGGAAAGTGGCTGAAGGGCTTTCGGGTGACCTTGCGGCAGCCGCTTGAATGGCGCACAATAAAGAGACTTCTTGAGCCTGCTATTTACGGATTACCGCAAGGAATCTCTGAAAATTTAGTGGCTGGGAGAAGTAACCGGAGAGGTGGCTGAGTGGTCGAAAGCACCGGTTTGCTAAATCGGCGTAGGGGTCAAACCCTACCGCAGGTTCGAATCCTGTCCTCTCCGCTAAAAAACCCTGGTTTTCCCAGGGTTTTTCGCGTTTTTGGCCAGTTCCTTTGGCCGTCTGTAGCGCCCATTCTGGCTCGGTGCATGGCGCCTGCGGCGTTGCATTTCGCGTCGCGCTGCATAAATCGAGTCGTTTTTCGAGTCGCGCGAGTCGCCAAAACACTGGGGTTTTGCATGGCCCAGTCTGGTACCGCTCCTTGTCGGAGGAGGCGGTAGGATTCGAACTAGGCGTGTGATGAATCCCGCCGCCTCTGTGGCCTTGGATTACGGGCCTAGACATGCCTTTCGCCGCTGAGATTCCGAAATAAAAAAACTATTTTGACGATTATACAGGTTTTGACGATTCGGACGCTTTGGCCGTGGGGGGGGGGGGGGGGGGTATAACTAAATGTCCATCCAAGGAAAGGAAATTTACTTGCAAGGAACGCTATTTATTGTTTTATATGACTGGATAGATTTCTCGATGAGATGTTTTCATTTGTTTCAACTGGCGGTGTCATGCATGGCGTTGCTTGTCGCAACAGCGGGTCAACTACAGGCGGCCGTAATTAACATCAATCTTGCCGCAGCAGGGACAGATTCCGTCAACATTACGGGGCTGAATGCTGGGAAAACGTTTGGTAGCGCAAGAACTGAAGTTCCTGGCTTTGTCGGAACTAATGAGCTTAGAATTCGCTTCGATTCCTCTAGAATCGGACTTGATCCCGAAAACAATATGAGGATCGCGATCGACGGCGGAGGAACATCTCCTCATAGCTTCGGAGCTGGAGCAACGATCGACGGCAGCTTCGGGGGTAGCTGGAGTTCTGTTAATGGTGATACAACGTTTTATTCCAGTAATTCCGGCTCTTTTTCCCCAGACTTCGGCCCTAACAGCTTCATTGGATTCCGCTTTTCAAGCGGTGGCGGATTCAACTATGGCTACATCGAAGTCCTTTGGAACTGGACGGGAACCCTTTCAACCAGTTCGTTCCAACTTCTATCCGCCGCTTATGAAGACCAAGAAAACACCGCGATCGTAACACCAGGAGGTAGCGTCCCAGAGCCGACTTCGATGGCTATCTTCGGACTCGGTGCATTGGGCATGGCTTACCGCGCTCGACGCAAGAGCAAGTGCAAGGCGTAGTTAATCGCTCGCTTCGCAAAGTTAAACTCTCAATACAACGGGTAGCAGATTGCTGCCCGTTGTGCATTTACTATTGTTGCGTTTGTAATCAGTAGCCTGAGATTAGCGGTAAAACCACCATGATCTGGATTTTCTGTCACGAGTATAGAGGCTGTCAACTCATCGCCCCTCTTGAAGGTTTACAGAATGGAAAAATCGCGGCCAACCTGAAACGCCGGCGCGTCGAAGCAGGCGCGTCATCTCGCTGCGTCAGTTGGCATTCTTCCAGCCCATGGCCGTCTTAGCTGCGGCACGGTACTGGGGAGCCGCGACCAAGTATTCGCTCTTGTCCCCGAAGATCTCGAAGGCTTCGTCGAGGATCGGTCGCAACTCGGGAAAGATCGGGCAGCTACGGATTCCCCGACCTTCGTGGTGCTCGACCTTTGGCACCGGGATACTCATCCGATTCAGCTCCCAATCGATGTCGTCCGATTGCAGCGACCGTGTTTTCCAGGGTGTGTGACCCTTTTAGG
>JBIINB010000137.1:0-11324 GCA_044337705.1 Pirellulaceae bacterium
ACCTCGGCCCTTGGAGTCGATGATCATGTTGCCGAGCAGAACATTGTCGAGCGTTACAGGATGGGTGGAGCCGGCTGCCCCGCCCAGAACGCGAATGCTCATTTCGATCTCTGCCCCTTCCACTTCCAACTCCACTCTTGCACTGACTCCCGCCTGCTTGCCGGCAAGGCGAGCCTGCTGAGAGGCAGTGGTCGCCCCCTGGGTGTTCAGGGAATTGATGACCACCAGCGCGTCGAGCGGCGAGAGCTTTGAATCGTCATTGACGTCCGCGAAGATCGGATCGTCGGTCGCCGAGGGTGCATTCAACGAGTTGATCAGTCGCAGCGCATCAGAAGGGGAGACCAGCCGATCGTCATTGACATCGTGTGGTTGAAGAAAATTATGTACCACCAGATCGGCCGCCATCATAGAGCGGCTTTCCAGTGATTCGCATCGCAACGCCCGGCCTCGCCGTTTCCCCTGCATGATCAACTCCTTGTTACCCCGGATACCCGCTCCCAAGACGCGCGCTGAATTATCTATCGAAGTCAGCCGATTGCCAACGCGTGTTAACGCCTGGAGCAAAAGGGTGAGATGGTGCGCCTCGGTAATTTAGCAGATTTGGGGGGTCAGGTGCAAATCAACGCTAGGAATCTTCATTTTCCTTGGAAAGCGGCTCCATCACTTTTGTATTGCGCTCCACCGCAATCACGATCGTCTGCTCCTCCACTCCGTCTCGGGTACATGCGGTGGCAGGCAACACCTGGCGGCGGTCAGGAAGAGGCACGCGAACGCTGAAGGTACCATCCGACCGGACCTTGACCGGTTCCCCGCCCAGAGTCACATAGGCATCGGGGTGCGTGGAGCCGAAGACGACCATTTCGGCATCCAGTTCGAAGTGGAAATTGCGATGGCGTCGAAGAGAGCCTTCCGCCCCGCTGCCAAACTGCGCCAAAGCTGGGGCGCCCATCGGCCGCTTCAGATGCTCTTCAAATACATCCTGAAGCTCCTTCGTCTCGCGCTCATCGTTATAACCACCACTGAGTGCGAAGATCCGCTCCGCATCCTTGGCGATATCCGCCCAGTGGGCGCTGACCGCTTCATCGCTTCCTGGCACCGGCGTGGTAACCACATTGCTCCTAGCAAGTTCGTGGAATCGATCCCCGGTGGCCACATAACCTAAAAGCACACGAAAGGTCGAGGGAGGGTCGGATACATCGATGTACCAGTTGCGCACCCCTCCGTGGATCTCGATATCCCGGACGATCGATTCGAAGTGGTTGGTGGTACCGGAGTTATCGACCTTCAAAAGCCTCAAAATCGGGCGAACCGAATGCCAATGGTCCGCCAGCGCCGCCTTAGCCCGCTCGACACTCCTGCGAGTCACCTCCCACGATGCATGAAGCCAGTAGGCGTCGCGGACGATCAGAATCAAACGATCCTTTTTGGGATCGGGCGCGTAATCGCTCACTGTATGAGAGCTGGGCACCGGCAGGCGAATCGATTGCGCCAGATCCTTTCGCAGTTCCTTAGATTCCTGCAATTCTCTGATCTTCTTGATGACTCGCGCCGGGGTCGGCTTGCCGACAGACACTTTTTCCACCGTCGACTTGGATGGCTTAGGACGCACTGTAGTGGGTGGCTTGCTGAGCGACTTCTTGGGGACTGGGGCAGGAGCCACCTTGGCCGACTTCTTTGCGGAAGGCGTCGGCGCGACGGGACGCGCTACAGGCTTGCTTGCTACCTTCCCGACCACTGTCGGCTTTTTTCCGACCGCCGATGGACTCCCCTTGGCCTGCGCACTGCGCTTCCCTTGGGCACTTGTCTTAGCTAGAGCAATGGGTTTGGAAAGCTTATCCTGCTTCACCGCACCATCTTTGGTGCCCTGCTTCGCGTCCGGCCTGGACACTCGGCCCTTGGGACTGGCAGCAGCCGTCGGTTTGCGAACAGGAGCGGGAGCTTTTTTCTTCGGGGCGCTGGCCATAGGCTTAGCAATCCGGATCAGATAAAAAGGATGGAGAGGGGATGGCAGGAAGTCATTGGATCGCGGGGGGCGATCGGATCTCAAAGCTGTCGATCGGCCATGGAGCCACCGATCAGACACCTTTCAGAGAATTCTGATGGAAACAGTATGCTTGCCAAATGAAGAATTGCATAGTTTTGAAATAGATGTACACCATCGCTTATCATATAAATGATGAAAAAAATCGATTAGAAAAGATAAAAAGAATCTTTTGTCCACTTCCACTCAGGGGATTTGCATGAGAATCTCGGGAGACGAAACAAATTCCGGCAAATCTCCTCGCCCCAGAATCGCCGCGGCCGGTGCCATCGACTGGGTTTCGCGCGTGCTGGCTGTCCTCCTGGTAATGGTGGTCCCTGGACTGCTCGGATCCTGGCTCGATCGCCAATTTGCCACCCGTTGGTGCACAGCCGCTGGGTTTTTGCTGGGGATGCTCGCCGGTATGGTCGGGCTAGTGGTGCTGGTCGCGAGGTTCAATGCCCTGCATCCGGCGCGGGGGAAACCGCTTGTGGACGAGCCGCCAGAGCTGGGCGATGGAGATCGCCAATTGGAGCGACCCAAGGGGAATTGATGCAGGTAGAGGTAGGGAAGTCTGGTGTTTTAGCATTGCCTCAACCCAGTTAGTTTCCAGCCTGGGCCGCTGTCCGAAGCAAGCGGGAGGATCGATTTTGAAACTACCCAAGGCCCTGACTCTGGCAATGCTGCTGGCAGGGATCTGCCCAACGGTCGGATCCGGTCTGACTCAGCTAATGACCGGTGATGGGCATGGCCGATCCTGGGGGATTGCTGCATGCATCGCGCTGGCGATTTCGATACCATCCTTGCTGGTCAGTAGCTCCGTCAACTGGAGCCGCTTGGGGGCCGGCGGGCCGCTTTTGATCGTCGCCTGGAGACTAGGATCGTATCTGGCGGTCCTGATGCTGGTAGGTGCGACGAAATGGCCAGGGGATAATTTCTTCGCTCAATGCTTGCTGGGCTGTTATTTCCCTTTTCTGGTATTAGAATCAGGATTCAGTATTTTGAGATCTTCTCTCCCACCGACTCGCGAATAGCAGTGCCATATGGCGGACGACATCCTCCACATCAAAGACAGCTATTACTTCGAAGTCCCTCGGTTTCTTTGGCCAAGCCACCGGAAGTCGGCCAGTGAATTTCCATCCTGGATGGTTCGGTTGGACGACGACTACCAACAGTGGGAGTCGTCCCGATTCGAGCAAACTCTGCAGGAACTCGGTATCGGTGGCGACCAGATTGCTGAAGCGAAGGAAGCTTGGAAGGAGTGGACGCATAAAGACCACTCCAACAGTTCCTGGCCACTGGACGCCTGGTTGGATCGTCACTACAGCGAATTGACGGCGAGGGCCAAAGCCTGGGCGAAAAAGAAAGCGCCGCAGGAGAAGGATGTTGTCTCGGTCTATCTTTCGAACCATCCGGAGGAACCGCTCGCCTGGGTCAACGACATCTACAAGGATCCAGCCAAACTGCAGAAGTGGAAAGCCTCCCAGCTTGCTGCAGATTCCGCGGAAACACTCGACAGCTACTTTGCTCAGTCGCCCGGTGCCAAGTGGGACGGGGCGAAGATCGACGCCTACAACAAGTCGCTGAACGGAAAAATCTTCATTCCTCAGCCCTTCGGCACCTTGAAAAACGCCTACGAACCTGCCTCCGGTTTCTGCATCAGCCGCTACATGCTGATCGAACTGGCGGTGGCTCTTCTGGTCTTCTATCTCTTCCGGTGGTTGGCCGGAAAAATGTCCACTGGCGGCGCTCCCAAAGGCAAACTCTGGAATGCCCTGGAGGGGATGGTTACCTTCGTCCGCAACCAGGTGGTCGTTCCTGCCATGGGCGAACACGACGCCGACAAGTACATGCCTTTTTTCTGGACGCTGTTCACTTTCATTCTCGGCTGCAACTTAGCTGGAATGATACCCTGGGTGGGAGCCCCCACCAGCGTGATCGGAACGACCGGAACGCTGGCGATCTTTGTTTTTTTGCTTGGTCTCTACCTGGGAGTTAAGCACTTCGGGGTGCTGGGCTACTTGAAAAACCTCTGTCCATCGCTTGGCCTTCCTCCTTATCTGGCGATCTTTATCGTTCCGTTGCTATGGGTGATTGAAGCGGCATCGCTGGTGATCAAGCACTTCATCCTGGCGATGCGATTGCTGGCCAATATGGTCGCCGGCCATTCGGTGCTGCTGGGGATCATGGGTCTGGCTTTTGGCGCCCATGCGATGACGATGCATTCGGGCAGTTGGTCGGCGCTCGCGATCATTTCGCTGCTGGGGACAACTGCATTGAGTTTTCTGGAACTGTTTGTTGCCTTCCTTCAGGCTTACATTTTCACCTTCCTGGCGGCGTTGTTTGTCGGCAGTGCTATCCATCATCATTGATGGCTGATGACTGTTTGGCTTCAGGCGGGTGGAAGGGAAACGATTTGGTGTTTCTGTTTTTCTAGGAGAGTTCTGCTGTGATGAATCATTTGCGAGCCGCTTTGTGGGCTTTCGGACTGATGTTTGTTCTGGCAGCCCCAGCTTCGGCCCAGGAAGCTGCTTCGGGCGCTATCCCCGGAGCGATTGGTGCCGGTCTGGCGGTGATCGGAGCCGGATTGGGAATCGGCCTCCTGGCCAAGGGGGCCGTGGAGTCGATCGCTCGACAACCAGAATCCTCCGGCACGATTCAGGTGGCGATGATCATCGCTGCGGCACTGATCGAAGGTCTCGCGTTCTTCGCGGTGATCGTCTGTCAGGGCCAGAATCCATTCAAGTAAACGGACCACACGCTCTTCCTTCCGGACGATTGAGTTCGATCGTTCCGGTTGGGGAAAGCGGTTTTGGTCTTGGTCTAGCTGGCCCTCGGTTGCCCATCGGTGCAGTCGATCGCCAGGTGAAAAGTCGGAACAGGGCGGTCTGTTTCCGAGAACGGACAGCTTGGCTTGTGGCAACTGCGTCGCATCTTTCGGCAGCTTTGGATTTCATCGAGCGATCGATGAAATCTGAGATGCCGGATCGATCGATGGCTTAGGTCATCCACCTGCTTAGGCGGCGATCCGACTTTGGCAGTCCATCGTGCAATGCGTCGAGAGAGATTGAGCGAAAGACATTTGAAGGGTGGTTTTCCTTTTGGAATCCGCTGCAAGGGCTTCATGATGATGCAAGCGTTGAAGGTGCGGTGGGGCTGGATGGCCTGGTCGCTCTTGCTTGGCGTGCTAATTGGCAACGGGGTGCGCGCATCGGTTCTCGATGTGGCGATGCCATTGGCGATGTACGAGCAGGGGCACGGAGCCGATGGTCATCACGAGGTCGATTTGACGCATGGCCATGCGTCCAGTCAGTTGCTGGCTCCAGTGGAATGGCGAACAGACAAGGCGATCTTTTCGGCGATCGTCTTCGGGTTGCTTCTGCTGGGTCTCTACTTCGCTGCATGGAAAAAAATCCAAGCAGCGCTCACGGCTCGGGAAGAGAAAATCGACAAGCAGATCCGCGATGCTCAATATGCATCGGAAGAGGCTCAGAGGAAACTGGCCGAATACCAGCAGAAACTCGACGCCGCTGCCCTGCAGGCTCAGGAAATGCTCGTTCAAGCAAAGAAAGATGCCGAGGCATCAGGTCAGCGGATTGTATCGGAGGCTCAGGCCGAAGCCCAGCGACAGCGGGACAACGCCCTGGCGGAAATCGATGCGGCCAAGGTCGCGGCGATTGGCGAGCTAGGCAAGAAGAGCACCGACCTTGCTTTCTCTCTCGCACGGAGCATCGTAGGACGCGAAGTGAAGGCAGAAGACCATCAGCAGTTGATTCAAGAGGCGCTTCGCAAACTGCCCAGCGCCAATTGAACGCGTTGTCCACCCACTCCTCGAACACCCGGACGGAGTTCTTGGAAGGTGGATCGAGCGGGATTGTCGGGAATTTCCCTGGCGATCGAAATGATTTTCCCCAGCACACAGTGGTGACCGATCCAACCGGTTGCCATGGAGTCGACCCGATGGCGGACGCTCAACCTATCGAAACCGTCTTCGACGATCAGGACCAGGTGATCGGCGAGATGTACGGCAAAGCTCTCCTGGGAGCCCTCGGTCCAAAGGCTGGACCGGGTGTTGAACAGCTGGAGTCGCTTGTTGCTGATGTGTTGACGAACCTTCCTGCCTTCGACGCAGCGCTGGTCAGTCCGAGCGTTCCGATGGACCGCAAGATGGATTGGATCGACCGAGCACTTCGGGGCAGAGTGGACGATGTACTGCTTCGCTTTCTGAAGGTTGTCTGTCGCCGTGGCCGCTTTGGTTCACTTCGCAGCATCGCAGTCAGCACGCGGAAAATCTTCGATGCCTCCCAGGGTCGCAAGGCGGTCACGATCACGACCGCTGCGCCGCTGACGGAGCCCCAGCGGGAAGAGATTCGCAAAGGTCTAAAAGATCGCTTTCAGGCCGAAGTGGTTCTGGAGGAAAGGGTCGATCCCACGATCCTAGGGGGACTGTTGATCCGACAGGGGGACACGGTCCTGGACGGCAGTGTGGTAGGTCGGCTGCGCAACAGTCAAAAGAACACGGTAGAGAAGACCGAACAGACGCTCCGGCAGCAGCAGTCTCGCTTGGTGCGTTGAATCGGC
Source organism: Pirellulaceae bacterium (assembly GCA_044337705.1). Lineage (GTDB taxonomy): Bacteria > Planctomycetota > Planctomycetia > Pirellulales > Pirellulaceae > JBEISR01. Next base: position 6,602 of record JBIINB010000137.1, read on the forward strand.
CAGGCGTTCCGAGAGGGACGCCGAGTCATGTCAAAACAGATGGCTACAGGATCCTTTTTTCTTTCATAGTTTTCGGTCAGTCAGCACCGATTGAGGTGAGGCATGAAGTTTAACTCGGACGAAATCGCTTCGGTCATCCAAAAAGAGATCGAGCAGTTTGAAAGCCAGATGGACGTCCGCGAGGTCGGCACGGTGCTGGAGGTGGGGGACGGGATCGCTCGCGTCTACGGCCTGTCCAACGTGATGAGCGGCGAGATGGTGGAGTTCCCCAGCGGCGTCACCGGACTGGCCTTCAACCTGGAAGAGAAAAGCGTCGGCGTGATCATCCTTGGGGATTACCTTTCGATCAAGGAAGGCGATGAAGTCAAGGCGCTAGGCCGCCTTCTTTCGGTGCCGGTTGGAGACGCAGTGATTGGCCGTGTGCTCGATCCTCTGGGTAATCCGCTGGATGGCAAAGGCCCCGTCAACACCGAACTCAAGCGACCTGTAGAAATCATCGCCACCGGTGTGGCCGAACGGCATCCGGTGCATGAGCCGATGCAGACCGGGATCAAGGCGATCGATGCGATGACGCCAATCGGACGAGGCCAGCGAGAACTGATCATCGGTGACCGCAAGACGGGCAAGACTGCTGTGGCCATCGACGCGATCATCAGTCAGAAGAACACTGGCGTCAAATGCTTTTACGTCGCCATCGGCCAGAAGGACTCTTCAGTCGCTTTGGTGATCGAAGCGCTCAAGAAGCATGGAGCCATGGAATACACGACGGTGATTGTCTCCGGTGCCAGCGAACCGGCACCGCTTCAGTACATCGCTCCCTATGCCGGCACCGCAATGGCCGAACACTTCATGTTCAACGGTGGGCATGCCCTGATCGTCTATGACGATTTGAGCAAACAGGCGGTGGCGTACCGGCAGCTCAGCCTTCTCATGCGTCGACCTCCGGGACGAGAGGCTTTCCCTGGGGACGTCTTCTACTGCCACAGCCGGTTGCTGGAGCGATCGGCCAAGCTGTCGAAGGATCTGGGGGGCGGTTCTTTGACCAGCCTTCCCATCATCGAAACGCTCGAAGGGGAAGTCTCCGCGTATATCCCCACCAACGTGATCTCCATCACCGACGGGCAGATTTATCTTCAGCCCGACCTGTTCTTCTCCGGGATTCGTCCCGCGATGAACGTCGGTATTTCGGTTTCCCGAGTCGGTGGTGCGGCTCAGATCAAAGCGATGAAAAAGGTCGCCGGCGGTTTGCGACTGGACCTGGCCTCCTTCCGCGAATTGGAGGCCTTCGCCCAGCTGGGTACCGAACTGGACCCCGCCACCCAGGCTCGATTGGATCGCGGCTATCGGATGGTGGAGCTATTGAAGCAGGCACAGTACCAACCGATGAGCGTTGCGGAGCAGGTGGTCAGCATCTACGCAGGGACCCGAGGTCATCTGGATGATGTGCCGGTTGCGAAAGTGCGTGAGTTCGAGCAGGGGTTGCTCGATTTCGTCCGCAACCGCTCCCCGGAGCTTCTGGAGAAGATCGTGCAGGTGGGCGATCTGACACCGGAAATTGAAGATGCGATCAAAGGAGCCATCAGTGGCTTCAAGGCGACTTTCCGAGCGTAGCTCAAAAGCAACGCTCGCCAAACGACAGCGACCGACCGATTGGGTTCGGTCGGCCCACACCAATCACACGGGATAGTTGGATCGAAAGATGGCCAATCTTCGGGCTCTCGACAAACGACGCAAGTCGATCAAGAACATCCGCAAGATCACGCGGACCATGGAGCTGATCGCTACGGCGCGCTTCAAGAAGGCGATGGATCGTGCGGCGGCAGCAACCGACTACACCGATCGCATCACCGCGATCGTCCGCGATCTGGCACGTTCCGGTGCCAGCGTATCCCATCCGCTTCTGGAAGTCCGGGAAAAAGCATCCAGTGCCGAACTGATGGTGCTGACCAGCAACCGGGGCCTGTGCGGTGGCTACAACGGATCGGTCGTTCGTGTCGCTCTGCAGCGGCGTGCGGAACTGGCCGACCTGACCGGTAAATCATCTCTTCAAGTGAGTGGCAAACGCGGAATCGCGGCGCTGAAATTCCGAGGCGTCGACATCGAGAATACCTACACACAGTTCGAAGATCAGCCATCCTTTGATGCGGTCTCCAAGATCGCCGACGACCTGATCCAGAGATTCGTAACCGGTCAAATCGATCGCTTCGACGTCGCCTACACGAGATTCCAGAGCATTTCCAAACAGCAGGCAGTGGTCGAGACGCTGCTGCCATTCACCCAACCATCCAACGACACGGCTTCCAGCAGTTCCAAGGAAGATTATGAATTCCTTCCTAGTGCTGCGAGCATTCTCGAGGAGGTGGTGCCGGCTAGTTTTCGAGTGCGGCTGTTCAAGTGCTTCCTAGACGCTGCCGTCAGTGAACAGATCGCACGGATGGTGGCGATGAAAAGCGCCACCGAAAACGCAGGAGACATGATCAAGCAGTTGTCGCGCACGTTCAACCGGGCGCGTCAGGCCAAAATCACCGGCGAAATCATGGAAATCATCGGGGGCGTTGAGGCGCTCGGGTAAGAAACAGTCAAACCAACAGGAATCCAGTGGACTGCTTCGCCACACCGAAGCACTCCACTTCACCAGACGCTCATTCAACAATCGGGAATTGCTAACATGGCCACAGCCACGCAGAAGAATGTCGGACACATCACTCAGGTCATCGGTTCCACATTCGACGCAGAGTTTCCTGCGTCCGCTCTCCCTCCGATTTACAACGCCGTGCTGGTCCAGGGAGAGAAGAAAGGGGTGAAGCTGCGATTGACCGGGGAAGTGCAGCAGCACTTGGGTGGCGGCCGCGTTCGATGCGTTGCTTTGGGTTCAACCGACGGTCTGATGCGCGGGCAAGAATGCGTCGATACCGGGCGCCCCGTGTCGGTGCCAGTCGGTGCCGGGACGCTGGGGCGGGTCTTCAACGTCCTGGGGGAACCGATCGACAAGCGCGGCGACGTCAAGTCGGACGATTACTGGCCGATCCACCGCAAGGCACCTAGTGTTTCGGAATTGTCGACCAACACGGAAGTCTTTGAAACAGGCATCAAGGTGATCGACCTGCTGACCCCGTTCGTTCGCGGTGGAAAGGCTGGTCTGTTCGGTGGTGCGGGTCTGGGCAAGACCGTTATCCTCACCGAGCTGATCGCTCGTATCGCCAGCTCCCACGGGGGCTATTCCGTTTTCGCTGGGGTCGGTGAAAGGACTCGCGAAGGGACCGACCTCTGGCTGGAAATGCAGGAGACGGAAATCGGGAAGACCGGCCGCAAAGTGATTGAGCAAACCTGCATGGTGTTCGGTCAGATGAACGAGCCACCAGGATCGCGTCTTCGTGTTGCTCTTTCAGCCCTGACCATGGCCGAGTACTTCCGGGATACCACCGGGAAGGACACGCTGCTGTTTGTCGACAATATCTTCCGATTCTCCCAGGCAGGTAGCGAAGTTTCGGCACTGCTGGGCCGCATGCCGTCGGCTGTGGGTTATCAGCCCACCCTGGCGACCGAAATGGGAGCGCTGCAGGAGCGAATCACATCCACGAAGAAGGGGGCGATCACGTCTGTCCAGGCAGTCTACGTTCCCGCCGACGACCCCACCGACCCCGCTCCCGCAACCGCCTTCGGTCAGCTGGATGCGTTCATCTACCTGGAACGAGCCATTTCCGAGAAGGGAATTTATCCAGCGATCGATCCACTGGCCTCCAACAGCCGAATTCTCGATCCCCAATACGTCGGTGACCACCATTACCGCATCGCACGCCGGGTTCAGACCATCCTTCAGCGCTACCGCGAACTGCAGGACATCATCGCAATTCTTGGTGTCGACGAATTGAGCGAAGAAGACAAGATGGTGGTGCATCGTGCCCGTCGCATCGAACGCTTCCTTTCACAGCCCTTCCTCGTGGCAGAAGTCTTCACCGGCAAGCCAGGGGAAATCACCAAGCTGGATGATACGATCCGAAGCTTTGAAGGGATCTGCGAAGGGAAGTACGATCACTTGCCCGAGCAAGCGTTCATGTACGTCGGGCCGATTGAGCAGGCCGAAGAGCAAGCCAAGAAAATGGCACAGCAAGGGAAGAAGTAATCGTGGCCACGATCGAATGCACGGTGGTGACACCAGAAAAAACCGAACTGACCACTCAGGCCGATTCGATCATCGTTCCGATGTTCGATGGGCTCCTGGGAATCCTTCCTGGTCGCAGCCCCATGATTGGACGGCTGGGCTTTGGGCTGCTTAAGGTCAAATCGGGAGGCGCGGAGTCGACCTACTATGTCGATGGCGGGTTCGTGCAGGTCAACCGTCAGGGTGTCTGCATTCTCACCGATCGCATGATGAGGCCCGAGTCGATCGACGTCAATGCATCCGCCGAGGAGCTGCGGGTGGCCCTTGCCATGCCAGCCGACTCACCCGAAAAACAGGCGATCCGAGACCGCGCTGTGGCACAGGCCCGCGCGAAAGCCGCCATCGCTAGCAAGCGATAACCCGACTCGCGAAACGTTCAAACGCACGCGAGGCAGGATCGGGGAGGGTGGCGATGGAGACTCCAAGCCATCCGCAACCGGATAGTCCAGAATTGTCGCTAGAAGGGCGGCTGCTTTGGATTTCCGCCCTGGGGACGCTCGCCGTCTGGCTGGGCCTCCTTTACCCGTCTTGGTACCTGGGACAAGTGCCCGGCTTCCGCGA
>JBIINB010000258.1:0-3033 GCA_044337705.1 Pirellulaceae bacterium
TCTGGTCTGAAACAGGGGGAGCGACGATGGGGTTTTGGAAGCACAGCGGTTGGTTGTTGATAGGGCTGATTTCCACAGGTTGTTGCGGCATGCGTCCATGCGGTCCCTTAGGCTGGGGCTATCCAGGCGGATGCGGTTCAGGCTGTGGCGAATTATACGTTGATGAGTATTACAATCACCCACCTGTCGTTGAACATTGTGGCGGCGCAACCTCTGCAGACGGGTTGGGTGGGTGTGGCGCGAGTTGTGGAGTTGCCTGCGGTGATGGGCATGCAAATTTCCATACCCAACCGTTGCTCCATCGCGTAGGCGACTTGTTGGGTGTGCGATACGTACCGGCGGGATCGGGACCGGTGGTTTACCGTGCCCCGCTTCGAGGATCTCGCGGCGGTGCATGGAATGCCAATGGTGCCTTGGGCGGTATGTGCGGCGACGGTAGCTGTGGCGATTCGGATTGCCAAAGCTGTGCTGGCTGCTCGCAGGGATGCCAGGGCGATGGGGGCTGTTCCAGTTGTGATGGCAGTTCCACCGCGATCGATGGAGGCCACACGGACGGGCAAGTGATCAACGAGGCATGGAGTGACGAGCAGGTGGTCGAGGGGACGGAATCCTCGGTTCTATCTGAGCCTTCGACGCAGGCGGTTTCGCCCCAGGCTCCTGCGGTTCCGGCAACACCTTCAACCGGGAACCCACAGACTAGGGCAAAGCCAGTTGGAAACTCTGTTCGCCAAGCTTCTTCCCAGCGATTCTCTCCGGCGGAGCAGAAGCGTCAGAGGCCGCCACAAGCTGCCGGTCGCTCGATGCGGCAGCCGACCAGAAGGCCTTGACCATTGGCCCGCGTTGCTCTACCGTAAAAGATCGTCGCGACGATGCGATCGAAACAGGGGCGTGGTGTAATTGGCAACACTACAGATTCTGACTCTGTCATTTAAGGTTCGAGTCCTTACGCCCCTACTTTTATTTCTCCTGCGTCACATGAGCTCCAGCTGTGGGCCTGGAGCCTTCTCTACTTTCGCACTTGGGTGGGTTGGTTACCAGGAACCGACCCGAAAACCTTTGGAATCCTCACCCAAAGCGTAAGCACTGGGGCGGTATCCGGAGAGACTCCAGGGATGCGGCGCTGGTCCTCGATCAACCCTTTGGGCAACCTGAGTTGTCGACGATCTTCGCGCTGCAGAGATGGTCAGTCGGCCTTTGGTTTAAGGTAGTCCAAGGTCATCAGGACGTAGCCTGTGACTAAGTTCGGGTCGCCTTCCAGCCATCGAGCATCAGGGTTGACCCACGATCCGTCAGATTTCTGCGCCTGCTGTAGTTGGTGGAAGAGTTCAGGCCGCCACCGGTGCGGGCCGTCGTCCGCCACAAACACCTCTTCGCCGAAGGCATCCAGCGCCTTGGCCATGGTGTGGTAGTAGTAGTAGAGGCCACTGGACCCCATGCCCGGGTTGGTTTTTAAAGAGTAATTCGACTGGAGAAATTTGACGGCCGCCTTGACTCGGGGATCGTCCTTGGCGACTCCGGCAAAGATCATGCTTTTTAGCCCGGCGTAGGTCATCGAAGCATAGCTGCGAAGGCCGCCGTTTGGCAGCTTGCCTGCCATGCTGTCTCCGCCTGCCGCAGGGGTATAGAAAAAGCCACCGTCGTTTACCAGCGTCGCGAAGGGTGCGGAGTTGACGGACGATTCGAGATTTTGCGTTCGCGTCACAAACGTGAGGGCGCGCTGAATTGCCTCGTCATCCGCTCCTCGCCCGACGCTCTTGAGCGCATCGATCAGGAAGCTGGTGTTGGACAGATCGGGCCTCGATTTGCTGCCGTATCCCGCCCCACCATATTCCATGTCTTCCTGGGATTTCCCTTCGGTCTCGTCCCATTGCATTCCCTTGACATACCGCTCAGCCCCCTCCAGCACCTCCTTGTATTTTCCGTCGGCGTTGTAGCGGGCAAGCGCCATCATGGCCAAGCACGTTTCGTAGTTTGTGTGCTTGGATTCCTTGCGGTAGATGCCACCATCAGCCTGCCGGTACTGCATCAGGTAGTCGATCGATTTGGCTGCCGCCGGATCGCCGGATGGGACTCCGACACTGGCGAGCCCTGCGACTACCAGCGCGGTCACCCCCAGTCCGTTGGCGCTGCTGTAGGCCCCTTGGTCGTCACGCCCTTGCGCTCTTAGAAAAGCGACCGCGCGGTCGACGACTTCCTGCCACTCTGCCAGCGTGTACGCATCCTGGGATGGTATGAGGGATGCAGAATCCTGTGCATGCACAAGACGCGAGTTGGATGTCAGAATCCAAGGAGCTGCTACCAAACCGCAAAGCACTGCGCGTCGTTGAATCATCTCTCCATTCTCCCCATCATGAGATTTGAGCGTGGCAAGTTTTGGGAATCGGTTCGTTCACGATCGTCGGTATCTTCAGGATAGGCGACTTGTCGATGGAAGCGAACCCTCTTTGAGCAAAACTCAAGGGAATCATCATCCTTGCGGCTAGTTCAACGTGCGGTCGACTGGTTCCGTTGGCAGTGCTTGTTCGCGATTCGAGCCTCACGACGATTGAGTGAACTCGACCCTTTCTCGAGGAATTGTTAGGATACCGTTTTGTTTGCAGGCATTTTTCAGGGTGTGTCACTGCTGTAAAGCGGTGTGTCTGCGAATCCCAGAGATTTCTTCCATAGCGGTTGGGGGCGGACACTCAAGATGTTTGATCTAGGTGAGGAGGTTGCAGTGGTGCTTGGTGGCACCGGCGGATTGGGGGGGGCCATGGCCGACGCGCTGGGGAGCGCTGGGGCCCGTGTGGCGGTGCTAGGTCGGAACCGCGAGCGGGGTGCTGACCGAGTGACGGCGATTGAGTCGAAAGGCGGTACGGCTGCATTTTTTGAAGCCGATGCGATGCAGGAAGACTCTTTGCGGCGGGCGCTTCAGTCAGTCCATCAACGCTATGGAGTTCCCACGGTGCTGGTGAACTCCGCTGGCGGCAACCGTCCCGATGCCACCTTGCCTCCTGGTGCCGATTTCTGCAAGCTGCCGACTGGTGCATGGCG
>JBIINB010000260.1:0-3025 GCA_044337705.1 Pirellulaceae bacterium
AAGGTCACACCTGTTCCCATCTCGAACACAGTAGTTAAGCTTTGCGAGCCGATGATAGTGTATACCAACGCGAAAGTAGGTATCGCCGGATTTTAAAAAACCTCCATGGTTCGCCATGGAGGTTTTTTTTGTTTTCATGGCATCAGACGCCATCCATCGATTGCGTGGCTTCTCGAATGGGTGTATGCCCACTGGCAATATAAGTTAGCTAGCGCACACAACGCATTCCGTCCCTCGATGACCGGGATTCCTGGTAGAGACATGGGCGACTGTGGCTTTGCCGAATCCCATCAAAGATGAGCCACGTGGCCGGTTCAAAGAGCACGCCGGCAGTGAATTTGGGTGCCGTCCGTCAATCTACCGACGCTTGATTTCCAGCCAATGGCTTTTTGTTGTTGGAATTCAAAGTTGGGAGCCAATTTCCTCGATTCCTGCCGGTTGCTGTCTTACCTTGGGCTACTCCATTTTTATGTATTCCGTCGGAGATTCCCATGCCTTTGCTGGTTACCATCCTATTTAGCGCCGTGGGTGCCCTGGCGGATTACTTCCTTAAACTGGCCAGTACGAAGCCCACTCCCTGGACCTCCTGGCAGTTCATCGTCGGACTTCTCCTGTACGGCTCCACCGCCTTTGGGTGGCTGTATGTAATGAAGCATATGAAGCTAGCCGTTGTTGGTGTCGTCTATACAGCCGCGATGCTGATACTCCTAGCGGTGATTGGCTACTTCTTTTTCGGCGAGAAGCTAACTTTGCGAGAATGGGCCGGTGTCGGCCTAGCATTGGCAGCAGTCGTGTTGCTGAGCGATATGCATTGATCGTGGTACGACAAGACATAAGTAGGTTGCTGCCATGGTTGCTTTGCTCATTTCCCAAAGATTTTGAGGTCTGCTCATGAGCCCAGATCCCCTTCGTTCTGTTGCAACACGCCGAAGCATACTCGCATCGCTAGCTGCGTTTCCTTGCCTGCCGGCATCTGCCAGCGCTCCCAGTCGATCGTTACGGATGGCGATCCTAACCGACCTGCATCAGGATGTGATGCACGACGCACCGGAGCGATTGAAGCAATTTCTCAATGCTGCCGAAGCCGCCGGTGTCGACCTAGTGATCCAATTAGGCGATTTCTGCCAGCCACACCCCCGCAATCAGCCATTGCTCGATCTTTGGAATGCCTGCTCGCGTCCGAAATTCCATGTGCTAGGCAATCACGACATGGATGGCGGGTATCGACGCGAGCAGACCGTGGAATTCTATGGTATGCCCAGCCGCTACTACACGTTCGAAGCTGGTCCCTGCCTGGGAATCGTTCTCGATACAAACGACCCAGGAGGGACGGCCATAGGGTACAAGAAATGGATTGCTGAGGACCAACAGCATTGGCTGAAAGAGCAACTGGTAGAAGCTGACCGACCTTCGCTGATCTTCCTGCACCATCCGGTCGATGACCCAAATGGGATCGAGAATCGCTCTCAGGTACGTGCCATTCTCGAACAGGCACAGAAAGATCGCCCCCATTCGATCGCCGGAGTCTTTTCCGGACATTTTCACCAAGACTACGCGATCCAATTGCAAGGCATTTCCTACTTCCAGATCAACAGCGCCTCGTACGTTTGGCTTCCGGAGAACGCGCATCGCGAAACTTATCCCGTCGAGCTGCATCGAAAGTATCCGTACCTGAAAAATGTCGCCGCCTACCAGGCGCCCCTTTGGGCCATTGCGACAATCGACGTCGATCAGCGGACCGTTTCGATCGAAGGCCGGCAATCGCAGTGGCAGGGCCCCGATATCTGGCAGCGAGGTGCCCCCGAGTCAGATTATCCCCGCGACAGAAACCGGCCTGCGATCGGCGATAGGAAACTGGGCTGGTGAAGTGTCCGACAGACGTTCAGGGTGTCAACTCCTGCAATGCCTCCACGGCGGCTTCAATCGTCATCCGATGCAGCTCCACCAGATCCTGTCGCTCCAATCGTCGTCCGAGGTAGCCCCCAGCAATGACGAATGCGACGGGAATTTTCTGACTCCGGCACCAGCGGAAAACTATCCTCTCCCGATCCATCAGCACTCGCCTGGACACTCCCTCCAGCCCCCCATGGGGACAGTACTCAAACGGATCCATGCCGGCGTTGTAAAGGCAGAGATCCCAACGCTCCCCTGACGCTGCAAGAGTCTCCAACTCATGCTCCAGCAAGGCCAGGTAATCGCCCCCTTGATCGATCATCACTAAACGGCTGTTGCTGCCCGATTCGTATCGGTCAAATGGATGAACCGAAATATCTAGCTGAAAAATCTGTGGCTCGAAAGCAATGCAATCCTGTGTCCCACCGCCGCAAAGAGCATCCAGATCCAGTATCAGGACTCGCCGGTACCCCTGGCCGATAGCCTTCTTGGCAGCAATAACTAACCCATTGATGGTACAGAATCCTTTGCCGGTCGATCGCCTCGTGTGATGCAGTCCGGTCGATAATGAACCGGCGATACCGAATCGCCCCGCCGATTCGACTGCCGCCACCACGCCACCACTGGTGAAGAGGGCCATTAGGAGCAAATCCTGTTCCCAGGGAAACCCCTGCGATTGGGCCAGTGGCCTTGGATCGCCAGATTCCAACGCATCAACGTAATCAGCGGAATGCACTTCCAGAAGGTCACGCCTAGTAAGTGGCTTTGGCCGCCGCACAAGAACTTCTGGACTTGGTTTTTGAATCAAGGATTCAGCGATCCACCCAGCCTTGCGAGTCGTCTCAAAGGAATGCGACAGCAGGGTGTAGTTGTCGTCGTAATAGATTTCCAGCATAAAACAACTCGCAATCGAAATCGCTGAGGACAGTTCACGCGTTCCTGTGCAACCAATCTTTTATAACTCTTCTCGAACTGGTAGCCTCGTCGGTCGTATCGATTTCGGGTTGGAACGAGCAAATCGGACTTGGTCTGCTCCCCAAGAAATGGTCCATATGGTATGAGAGTCTAAAGCCTCGCGCCGAGGCGAAAGGACTTTCCGATGAGCAATAAGAGAAAACGACACGGCCCGGAG
>JBIINB010000259.1:0-3025 GCA_044337705.1 Pirellulaceae bacterium
AGGGGATGAACATGGCCGACATGGGAAGCATCGAGCGGTATTTGGAGGGCCAGCGAGAGGCGCATCTGGGGGCCTTGTGCGAGTGGTTGCGGATTCCCAGTGTCTCGGCCGACCCGAAGCAGTCGCATGCGATGTTGCAGGCGGCCGACTGGGTGCAGGACCGATTTCGCAGGCTAGGTTGGAAGACGGAGAAGCTGGGAAGTGGCGGTCCTCCCCTGGTTTATGCGGAGAGTCCTCCGGTGCCTGGCAAGCCGGTGGTATTGGTCTACGGACATTACGACGTTCAGCCTGCCGATCCGCTGGAGCTATGGAAGAGTCCTCCTTTCGATCCGCAGGTGCGTGACGGGAATCTATATGCCCGCGGTGCTACCGACGACAAAGGTCAGGTGCTGACGCATATCCTTTCTGTGGCGGCTTGGCAGGAGTCTGGTCAGAAGTTGCCACTTCAGATCAAGTTTTTGATCGAGGGGGAGGAAGAGCAGGGGAGTGAGGTGCTGGGGCGGACGTTGCCGGAGATCGCCGATCGTCTGAAGTGCGACGTGATTGTTATCAGCGATTCGTCTCAGTACGCCGTGGGACAGCCAGCCATCACCTACGGACTGCGCGGGATCGCCTATTTCGAATTGCGGGTGACCGGTCCCAAGCAGGATCTGCATTCGGGGAGTTTTGGTGGTGCGGTCGCCAATCCGGCCTTGGCGCTGGCAAGGCTGCTTACGGCGATCAAGGACGACCAGGGAAAGATCCAGCTTCCTGGATTTTACGACGCCGTGGTGCCGCTGGATCCGGTCGAGCGGCGGAACTGGCAGCAGCTTCCGTTCGACGAGAAGAAGTTTGCGGCGCAGCTGGGTGTCGACCAGTTGGTTGGAGAAACGGGCTACACGGCGCTAGAACAGCGTTGGGCGCGGCCGACCTTCGACTGCCACGGGCTGATGGGTGGTTATCAGGGAGAGGGTGGCAAGACGATCATTCCATCGTGGGCGGGGGCCAAAATCAGTTTCCGTCTGGTCCCCAACCAGACGCCGCAGCAGGTGGGCCAGCAGCTTCGGCAATTCGTCGCTAAGCACGCGCCTCCAGGAGTGCGCGTCGAGGTGGTCGACCTGCACGGAGGGTTGGGGGTGGTGGTCGATCCCAACAGTCCCTACATGGCGGCTGCCCAGCAGGCGGTCACCGAAGGATTCGGCCGTGAAGCGGTGCTGATTCGCGAGGGTGGGTCGATTCCGATCGTCGCCAACATGGTTTCCCATTTGAAAGCCGACGTGCTGCTTTTGGGATGGGGGCTGGATGACGATGGGGCTCATAGTCCCAACGAGAAATTCCACATCGCCGATTTCCATCGAGGGATTCGAGCCAGCAGTCACCTGTGGAATCACTTGGCGGGATGTTCACCGCGAGCCCCGTTGCAGTCCTGAGCGACCTTTTGAAATCTGAGACCGACAGGCCATGCAATCGATTCAACACGCTTTCCTGGATGGAATGACACCAGGCAGCGACCTTGCTCATCGATGATGAGCAAGTCCGACTCAACCTTACTGGAGAAGCCACAGGCGCCATGCTCGACCGAAAATTCATTCTCGACAATATCGAAGCCGTCAAGAAGAACTGTCGCGATCGCGGGGTCCCCGAAGAGGTCGATCGGATGGTGGAGCTGGAGCTGGAGCGGCGGAACCTTCTGAAGCAGGCGGAGGAATTCAACCGGTTGGCCAATGAGACCAGCAAGGGCATTGGCAAGGCGACCAGCGACGCTCAGCGGGAAGCGATGAAGGAGCAGGGGAGGACGCTTCGGGAGCAGAAGGAGCAGGCGCAGAGTTCCCATGACGCACTTGAGTCACAGATTCAGGAAATCCAGGCTCGGCTACCCAATATGGCCCATCCTGCCGCGCCAATCGGCAAGGACGATCACGCCAATCTGGAAGTCGCGCGGGGCAGAGCTCCGGTCCGACAGTTTGACTTTCCACCCAAGGACCATGTGCAGCTTGGCCAGCAACTAGACCTGATCGACTTCGAAGCGGGGGCTCGGGTTGCCGGCGCCGGCTTCTACTTTCTCAAGCGGGAGGCGGTCCTTCTGGAGATCGCGCTGCAGCAGTTCGCATTGCACCATCTGATGCAGCGCGGGTTCATTCCGATCACGACGCCCGACGTGGCGCATACCGGTATCCTTCGCGGTATCGGCTTCATGCCACGAGGCCCCGAGACGCAGATCTACAGCATCGAGCAGACCGATTTGAATCTGGTGGCGACTGCGGAAATCACGCTGGGAGGGATGTACGCAGGGGAGGTGTTTGAGGCCGAGCAATTGCCGCTTCGACTGGTGGGGATCAGCCATTGCTTCCGGACCGAAGCCGGTGCTGCAGGACGCGCGTCGAAGGGACTCTATCGCGTCCACCAGTTCACCAAGATCGAGATGTTCGGCTTTACGCTCCCCGAACAAAGCGACCGGTTGCATGAAGAGCTGCGGGAACTGGAATGTCTGCTGTTCGATGAACTGGGGATTCCTTACCGGGTGGTCGATACGGCCACAGGCGATCTTGGGGGCCCGGCCTATCGCAAGTACGACCTGGAGGCGTGGATGCCCGGCCGTGGTGAAGCGGGTGAGTGGGGGGAAGTGACCAGCACCTCCAACTGCACTGATTATCAGGCGCGCCGCTTGAATATCCGCTACCGAGTCAAAGGGGAGAAAGGGACGCACCTTGTCCATACCCTCAATGGCACCGCGATCGCGATCAGCCGGGCGCTGATCGCCATTCTCGAAAACTACCAGCAGTCCGACGGCAGCATTCTGGTGCCCGAGGCTCTTCGCCGTTGGGTGGGCATCGATCGGATCGGTCCTCGTTAGCAACGGATTCGGCCGGAGGGTGCGGTGGGTGAGAAGGGAGTCGATGTCGTCTTCGTAGGGCCTGAGAGCTCCGGTGAGCGGCGTGGACGAACCTTCTTGTAGTGGATGAGCTGTTAAGGCGTTTCTCGAAGCTAAACCACCATCTTGTAGCCACCATCGCCAGATGGTGGATGCGCTGTAAAGGCGTTTCTC
>JBIINB010000261.1:0-3020 GCA_044337705.1 Pirellulaceae bacterium
TAGGCCTCCTGCGAAGCAATCCACCGCCGGGCGGCAGTGGCTACGAAGGGATGGAAGAAATCAAAGAAGAACGTACCAATCGCTTGCGGTAGCCACCATCGCCAGATGGTGGACGGCGATATTAGGCCTCCTGCGAAGCAATCCACCGCCGGGCGGCGGTGGCTACGAAGAGACGGAAGAAATCAGAGAAGAAAGATCCTATAAATCGGGATGGCGCGCTGACCACTGGGCAGCTGGAAGCGGGATGAATGACGGCGGGCGGATTCTGGGGCTTCCGGTCGGCTGTTATATCAAGCGACGGAAGACCTGACGGATGTGATCGTGATGGCAACCGGACAAGGGGCGGTCGGGCATCGAAAGACGAACGAGCCCCCCGTCATAGGCGCTCAGCGACAACCCCATTTCAGAGGCTCGGCAGCGAAGTACCTCGCCTCGTAGTCCAGGTCGATATCTGCGACTACCAGGCTTGAGCAGCATCACTCCACTTCGAAGCGAATCCCTCGGTAGCCTCGCTTCCCAGCCCACCGACTCAATCACCGGGATCAATCCGTCGGCATTGCGCTGCCTCTCCCTCAGCCTCACCTCGATCGCCCCACTGTGCCGTGCCTCCGACAATGCTCCTGCGACTCCAAACAAGTTCGATAGATTGACCGTCTCGCCTGTCGGCCTGCGGATGCCTCGCTGAAAGTCCTCGACGAACTGCAGCAAGGGATCGGTCGCAAGTGGATCAGCACCCTCCAGCAGCTCACTTCGAACAGCCGACTCCAGTTCCCCCCTTGTCTCCTCCCGGCCAAATAGCGCTAAACCTAGTGGATAGTACGCCCCCAGCCATTTATGGCAGCCGGCCAAGTAAAGATCTGCGCTTCCCTCAAGTACTTCGGCACCGACATGACAGTAGTCCTGCGCCCCATCCACCGCCACAAATCTGCATCGCTCCCTCACTCTGCTCACCACTAGTTCGATCGGAAGTCGTCCTCCCAGCGAACTGACCGACGTCAGAAAGAGGCCATCACATCCGTACCGGTCAAAGCAATCGATCAATTTCTCTGCGATCACTTCCTCCGACTGCTGCCGGTGCAGCACTTCGTCCGCCAGTTCCAGGCAAATCGAATCGGCTCCCTGCTTTCTACACTCGTTCCAAAAAATCTCTCGGTAAGTTGGCCAAGTCAGATCGGTCGTCAAAACCATCTTGCAGCGCCGAAACAGTTGTCTTGCCGCAAACTGCATCAGCACGGCAGATCGCGATGAAACCAACACAGGCAAATCCCTCTGCATCCCTGCCTGCATGCGAAGCGATCGCTTGAACTCGGAAATCCCGTGCCAGGTCGCAAGGCCCGGATACTGGCCATTGAGAAGCGGCCGGCAAGCCGCATAACCTTCACGCAGCAATCGCTCTACCGGCACCGACGCTCCCATCGAGCCAACAAGTCTTGCGAAATCGCAATGAGCGGCCTGGGCACCAGGTGTCATTTGTCCCATGCGTGCCGTATCGAGATAAAGCTGCGGCATGATAATGCCCTTTGGCTCTGCCTCCAATGAATGCTGATCAGATCCGACTCAGAACACGAATCGACTTCGTCCCGCCGTCTATTGCCCTGTAAAACGGTCTAGATCGGGAAAGCGGCCCAATGCCGGATGCACCAACGTATAGGCAATGAATTCCGCTGACCAAACTGATCCTATGCAGGCGATCGCGCGGGGCAACGGACTTAGAAAAGATCCTTCGAGAAAAGTTCGATCCGCTCCCATCGCTGCCTAGCAAGCTCGATTTCCCTCGGATCAAAGCTCAAGGTGAAACGTAGCGTGCGGCATCGCTCATCCATCTCGTGCTCCCCCGTGGCGATCGAGCCGTAGATTCCAAAGTCGCTCACCAGTGACAGCACCTCTCCTGCCAACTCCACCTCGGGAAGCCATCGGACTGTGATCCCGTAGGCCGCTTGCTCCCGCATCCACAACCAGATCGATTCCACGGGACGATCGATGCCCGGCACCATCAGGTGAGGAGCCACAATGAAGATTCGCTCGATCCGCAGACCCATAGCCAGTGCCCTGTAGTTGGTCTGGATGCTCTGCTGACCAGGGCTGTCTTGCCAGTACGATTCGTCGCGGATCCAGGCGACCGATCGATATACCTTCAGACGATGTTGAAGCAGCATCTGGTCGTAGACCAATCGCCACGATTCGGTCCTGGTGAATTCGACTCGCCCCATCGCGAGCGATTCGACATCCTGGTGGATGGAAGCCAGCTTCAGCTCGGCGATCTGCTCGAGAATCGGGTTTTCCGACCGGAGCAAATTCGAGAAGGCACTTTGGACGCCATGCCATTTGCGGTAGATGCTGGTGCGGTGAGCGACTGAGGCGGGAATGCCGATCGCTTGGAGGTAATGATCTTGCCTGCGTTCCAGCTCCCGCTGCCTGGTTTGCGTTTCCACAAGGATCCCAGCGACACAGCTGACGAGGGCCCCCATGAAACCGATCTGCGCTTCAAGCGGAGCGAACGCGGCAACCAGTCCGGACGCAAGGGTCCCCAGGATGACGATTGCCCCCGACTTCCATGTCCTGAAAAAGCCTTGAACGATTCCCATGCAACTCCGTCTGAGAGTGGATGCCTGCTGTCAAACTCCTGACGCCGTTTCGTTCCCGTTCGACCTCGCATTCTCCAGCCCGAACTATCGCACGTCCGAAAACCGCTTGTAAAGAAGGTGCTTTGATGTGCTTGAACAATAAATCCAGTCCTTCCCGCATCATGGGTTCGGAATCGGAATCAAATAACAATCCTATGGGAATCTCAATCCCAGCCAGCCCTAAAATCGGTGGTAAAATGTGAACTAGAGTATCCACTGGTGTTTTCCATTCCGTGCTTCGATGAACCATGTCCAAAGACAACTCCTTTTCGTGGTCCCGTTTCGATTCCGCCTCCATCGAAGCATTCGCCAGAGCGAGCGGTTACACCGGCCCAAATGACCAGGCGGCCCGAGTCGACTATCTCTCCAGACAGTTTTCTCAACCAACACTGGACT
>JBIINB010000043.1:0-32414 GCA_044337705.1 Pirellulaceae bacterium
GCTCATGGGGTAAAGGTTGAACCACGAACCCCACCATGCGGCTCATCCCCTGTGACCTTGCTATTCTCCGCCGCGATCGATGGCGGGACTGTGGAAGGAGACTCTGATGAAACTGATCGAATTATCGTGGCCACGCATTGCCGAGTTGGCTCCCGATACCCCGGTGGTTTTTCCGATCGCGGCGATCGAACAGCATGGGCATCATCTACCGGTGTGGACCGACAGTCTGCTATTGGGGGAGGTGATGGAGCGGGTGGAACGGCGGATGTCCGACCAGATCCTGGTCGCACCCCTGCAGTGGCTTGGCAACTCCCATCATCATCTCGATTTCGCCGGAACGCTTTCTGCATCGCCCCGGACGTATCTGGATCTTCTGGCCGATCTGGTGGAGAACATGCTGCAACATGGGTTCCGGCGCATCATCTTCGTGAACGGCCATGGGGGGAACGACATCCCCTGCAAGCAGGCGATTTTCGAAGTACGGCAGAAGATTCGGCATCGCAGCAATTGTCTTCTTGCGATGACCACTTACTGGGGGTTGGGAACAGAGCCGTGGCGCATCGATCCGACGATCCATCAGCGTCAGATGGGGCATGCGTGCGAGTGGGAGACTTCGATGGTGATGCGGCTGAAGCCGGAGTTGGTCGCCGAAGTGGAAGGGCTTTCTGTGGTGGAGCCTGGGGAACCTTTCACGCCGGGGACGCGAGCCTGGATCACCAAGGACCGAACAGTTCCAGGGCATATCGGTTGGCCGCATCTGGCAACTCCGGAAAAAGGAGAAGTTCTTTTATCTGCGTTCTCTGAGGACGTCGAGCGCTGGCTAAAGCGGATCGTCCAGTGGGATGGCCAATCATGGGATGGATGAACCAAGCGGCGGGCGAGGAAGCTTCGGAGGGTATCTCCAGAAAGGTCTGGGCTATCGCCCTTCTGCTGCTGTTCGCCTCGGCCATCAACTACATGGATCGACAGACCCTTGCGGCTTCGTCGGTGCGCGTCACATCGGAATTTGAGATGACTGAGGAGCAATATGGGCGGGTGGAAGCGATCTTCGCGAACACCTTTGCTATCGGTTCGCTTGTTTTTGGGATACTGGTCGATTCCATTTCGGTGCGATGGCTTTACCCTGCAGCACTTTTGGCTTGGTCGCTGACTGGATTTGCGACCGGTTGGGTGGAAGGCTATCAGCAGCTGCTTTGGTGTCGAGGGACGCTGGGATTCTTCGAGGCGGCGCACTGGCCATGCGCGCTGAAAACGACGCAACTGCTATTGCAGGCGCGGGGGCGAGCTCTTGGGAACAGCGTGCTGCAGAGCGGTACGTCGATCGGTGCGATTCTGACGCCGATCGTCATGTGGTGGATCATGGTCCAGATGGGGCTCAGCTGGCGCATCGGATTTCAGGGAGTGGGGCTAGTGGGGCTGGTCTGGATTGCGGTATGGCTGTCGATCACGCGAACGTCCGACTTTCAGTCGCCATCTTCGCCATCCGATTCGCAGGGTGTCCGGCAGGACGCGGGATATGCCCGCAACAACCTTTGGAGTGAACTTACCGATCCGATTCTGATTCGAAGGTTTCTGGTTATTCTGGTTGCCGTTTCGATGATCAACACCTCGTGGCAGCTGGTGAGAGCTTGGCTACCCAAGGTGCTGCAAAATCAGGTTGGCTATACCGAAACGCAGACGCTCTGGTTCAACTCTCTTTGGTTTGCCTGCACCGATATTGGCTGCATCGGTTCGGGGTTTCTCGCCTACTGGCTGGCAAGGCGGGGTTGGAGCGTCAAGGGGTCGCGGGTCAGTGTGTTTGCTCTCTGTGCCCTGGCGACAGCCAGCTTGGCCCTTTTCCCCTGGATCCAGAGGCAGCCGCTGGTCATGCCGTTGGTCTTCTTGATCAGCGGCGCCGGTCTGCTTGGGGTCTTCCCCCTTTACTATTCCTTTTCCCAGGATATCTCCCGCCATCGCATGGGCCTGGTGACTGGGTTGGCAGGGGCGATGGGATGGATGATTTCATCGCGGTTTCAGGTCTTGTTTGGTCGCTGGGCGGACGTGGATGGATCGTACAGTCGCGGGATGGTGATGGCAGCTCTTTTGCCGCTGATCGCCATGGTGGCCTTTGCATGGTTCTGGCCCGACGATGCTTCGGAGGATTCCAAGGAGAGATAAAGCGATGGACAAAATTCCGGAGGGTGGCAAGAAAGTGATGGCATCCGATGGTGCCACGCGGCGACGGTGGCTTCAGGGGGCTGCGGGAGCAGCAACGGCCATTTCCCTCTCTACGCGGCAGGGATGGACTGGACTGGTGCGGGCCGAAAGCACTCCCGTCAAACGAATCGCATTCCTGGGAACTGAGGTGCGACAGCACTCCCATGCCCAGCACTTTCTCGATCGCCACGCCATGGGCTACACATGGGGCGGGCGATGGCAGAAACCGCGTTTCGAGATTGCTTCGGTCTACATCGATCAGTATCCGCAATCGGATCTGGGAAGGCAGCGGATTGAAAAGTACAAACTGCCTTCGTATCCGACGATTGCCGAGGCGCTGACGCTGGGTGGCGAAAAGCTGGCGGTCGACGGGGTGGTGATCATCGCCGAGCATGGAGACTATCCCGCCAACGAAAAAGGGCAGCGACTATATCCTCGATACAAGTGGTTCAAGGAAGTGGTGAAAGTTTTCGAACAGTCTGGGCGCAGTGTGCCGGTCTTCAATGACAAGCATCTTTCGACCAATTGGGACGAATGTCAGGAGATGGTTGAGGACTCACGTCGACTCGATTTCGCATTCCTCGCCGGCTCTTCTCTTCCCGTCACCTGGCGCCACCCTTCGATCGATCTGCCATGGAATGTGCCGATGCGGGAAAGTGTCTGCGTCTGTTATGGAGGGGTCGACAGCTACGATTTTCACGGTTTGGAAACGGCGCAATGCATGTCCGAGCGACGGCGCGGCGGGGAGGTGGGAATCGAGTCGGTGCAGGCGCTTCGGGGGGCAAGGCTCTGGGAAGAACTGGCCAGCCAGGACCGCATCGTCACTCGCCAATTGGTCGTCTCGGCGCTCACCCGCAGCCACAACCTCCCGGTCGAGGGAGGCTATCCCACCGCGCCGGTCACCTTCGAGTGGGCCAGAGAGAAGATGCCCGATTCGATCGGTTACCTGATCAAGCATCAGGACGGATTCCGCACGACCATGCTGCTCTGTCCGATCCAGGATTTCAACTACGCGGGGATGCGGGCCGATACGGGAGAGATCCTCTCCTGCCAGATGTATCTTCCGATGCCTACCCACGGTTCCACCACGGCGGACTTCTTCAATCCGCTGGCGCGGCACATAGAAACTACGGTGCTGACGGGGAAAGCACCCTATCCGGTCGAGCGGACACTGCTGACCAGCGGTATGGTGATCGGTGGCGTGGAGTCGCTGCATCGAGGGGGCGAGCGGGTGCTAACCCCAGAAATGAAGGTGGCCTATCAGGTACCCGATGCATCGCATTTCTGGCGCGAGTGACCGATGGAACGATGGGATCTGGCGGTGGTCGGTTGCGGAGGAATCGGCAGCGCCGTGCTGTGGCAGGCCGCAAGGTTAGGATTGCGCGCGATTGGGCTGGACCGCCATCGACCTCCCCATCACCACGGAAGCTCCCACGGCATCAGCCGAATCTATCGGCAGGCCTATTACGAACACCCCAATTACGTGCCACTGCTCCTGGAGGCAGGGGACGAGTGGCGACGATTGGAGCGGGAGTCGGGCGCCCCGCTTTTCGACCAGGTGGGATTGCTATATGTCGGCCCGCCCGAGGGGCAAGTCATCCCGTCCGTGCTGGCCAGTTCAGAAACTTACGGAATTCCTCTTCAGCGACTGACCAACGCCGAAAGCCAAAGGCGGTTCCCCCCATTTCAGCTCGACGTCGACCAGGAGGTTCTTTTGGAACCAGGTGCTGGATCGCTGAGGGTGGAGCGATGTGTGGAGGTGGCGATCGAAAGGGCCAGGGCGATGGGAGCCGCTGTGGGATGGGATGAGCCGGTGATTGCCTGGGAAAGTCATGCCGATGGGATTTGCCTGAAGACACTCAAGCGATCCCTGGTGGCCGGCCGCGTGGTGGTCGCTGCCGGACCCTGGGCTGCCTCCTGGTGGTCGACCGAACCGGTCCGACTGCAATTGCTCCGCCAAGTCATGCACTGGTACCAGAGCGACCGGAAGGGAGTGCGGCAGTCCGAGGGGACGCCAGCTTTTTTCTATGAAACTTCCCGCGGTTTCTTCTACGGCTTCCCCGCCTGCCCGCAGGGGATTCTGAAGGTTGCAAGGCATGGTCAGGGCCAGCCGATCGCGACGCCAGAATCGATCGATCGATCTTGGGACTCCCAGGAGGCTCGGGAGATCGAGTGGTTTTTGGATCGCCACATCCCGGCTCGATGGACTGCAGTGCGGCAGGCGGCCTGCATCTATACGATGTCCGAAGATGCTCATTTTGTGATCGATCGATCGGAGCGGGAGGAACGTTTGATGATCGCTTCGGGGTTCTCAGGCCATGGCTTCAAATTCGCCGCGGGCCTGGGGTTGCGACTGGCGCAATGGGCCGCCTCCGGTGAGATCGACCCGCAATGGAGGTTCTTGGGATGGAACCGATTTTCTTCTCGCAGCTTGCACCAGAGTAGGTGACATAAACGGGTTGCCGGGATACTAACTGTCTTGACTGGTGGGGGACTGTTTGCGAATGGAACGAGCCCTTTCCGCTTTGGGGAAACAGGAAAGACTGATAGGATACCCAAGTCCGGGCGGTGGAATGGATGGCACGCAGGGAGGAGGCGACAGGAGATGGTCAGGGAGCGGATCGTAGGCGGGGGGGGAGAGGACGAAGAGCCTCTCGAATCGACCCCTGAAGGTTCGTGGGACGCTGCGTCGATGGATCCCGCACAGCCCACCGAAAGCGATTCCATTCTGCGACCCAGGAGGCTGGCGGAAGTCGTCGGCCAGCGTGAGGTGGTCGAGGTACTGGAGATTGCCATCGATGCGGCTCGCAGAAGGCAGGAGCCCCTGGGGCATATTTTGCTGGACGGACCACCTGGGCTTGGCAAGACGACATTCGCCACCTGCGTCCCCAGGGAGCTTGGGGTGGCGGTTCAGATGGCCAGCGGTCCCAGTCTGAAAGCTCCCAAGGAACTGCTTCCCTATCTGACCAATCTGACCCACGGGTCGGTTCTTTTCATCGATGAGATCCATCGTCTACCCAAGGCGGTCGAAGAATATCTTTACACCGCGATGGAAGATTTTCGGATCGATATCGTTCTGGGGGAGGGTGTCAACGCACGAACGCTCAATCTGCAACTGAAGCCCTTCACCCTGATCGGAGCCACGACGCGCGCCGGGATGCTTAGCGGGCCCTTGCGAGACCGCTTCCAGTTACGCCAGCATCTTGGCTACTACAGCCAGGAGGATCTGGTGGAGATTCTTCGCCGCAATGCCGTCAAGCTTTCGGCGGATCTGGACGACCAGGCAGCGCAGGAGATCGCTGGGCGATCGCGCGGGACGCCTCGAGTTGCCAACAACCGACTTCTTTGGGTGCGCGACTATGCCACCAGCCGCGCTGACGGCCGAATCAATTTGGATGTGACGCGACGAGCCCTGCAGATGACCGGTATCGATACACTGGGGCTGGACCGTCAGGATCGTCGTTATCTAACGACCCTGCTGCGGGTCTTTCAAGGGGGGCCGGCCGGGCTGGAAGCGATCGCGCACACGATGAGCGTATCGTCTGATACCCTGGAGGACGAGGTCGAGCCCTACCTGCTCAGGTCTGAGCTGATCGTGCGGACTGCTCGCGGACGCTGCCTGACCGGCCGAGGAATCGAGCATTGCCAGAGGGAGTCGATGCGCTGACCAGATGCGAGACCGTCGGCGCGGGCATTTGCAAAGGGACGATCCCGATCAGGGGTGCATGGGCGGCATCTTGGGCTGGCCATCGACCATGCATTGGCGGACTCGCCCCAGCAACTCGTGACCTGCCAGAGGGGTGTTGGTACCGCGTGACATCAGAAGCTCCGGGTCGACAGTCCATCGCTCTTCTGGGTCGATCAGGATCAGATCGGCTGGAGCCCCGACGCGCAACGTACCGGTGGGAAGGCCGAGCAGTCTCGCAGGGTTGCAACTGAGCTTCTCAATCGCTTGGCTCCAGGTGAGGATCCCCGGTGCGATCAGGTGGGTGATCACCTCGGCCAGCGTCGTCTCCAGGGAGATCATCCCGAAGGGAGCCTTGTCGATTTCCTGGATTTTCTTCTCCAGCGATCTGGCCTTGTGTCCACTGCTGATGATGTCGATCGTGCCATCGGCGAGGGCGGCTTGCACCGCGACGACGTGCTCCTGGGAGCGGAGTGGCGGATTGACCTTGAAATGGCTGTCGAATGACCGCAGCGACTCATCGGTCAAATGGAAGTTGACCGGGAACACCCCCGCAGTAAATCGAAGTCCCCGATGCTTGGCTCGTCGACACAGCTCCACACTCCCCTGTGTCGAAACAGCGACCAGATGGAGGATGCCGCCCGTCGCCTCCAGCAACCTCAAGTCGCGTGCGGTCGCCAGATCTTCCGCCTCGGCCGGCATGGGGGGCAAACCCAGCTGCAACTGCACCAGCCCCTCATGCATGACGCCAAAAGGGGAGAGCGATCGAACCTCGGGCTGATCCAGCAGCGGGATGCCGAACATCGAGCAATATTCCAGGGCTCGGCGCAGGAGGGCGGTGTTCTCGATCGGTCGGGGTGCATCGCTGACGGCGATCACTCCGGCTTCCACCAGCGAACCGATCTCCGCCAATTGCTCCCCGGTTCGATCCTTGCTGACGCAACCGATCACATGCACTTTGCACGCCGCCAGTCGCGACGCCTTCTCGAGAATGAACTGTACGGCAGCCGGGGAGTCGATGGGAGGCATGGTGTGGGCCGAGCAGGCGAGGGAGGTGAAACCACCGGCCAGGGCGGCCTGACAGCCACTGACGATCGTCTCATCCTCTTCCCGACCCGGCTCCCCCAATTCAGTTCCTATGTCGATCAAGCCGGGGGCCAGGATGCATCCGGTTCCATCGATTCGCGGAAGATCCTTAGGGATCTGGCCAGGGGCCGGATCGATGCCAGCCACCCGTCCATTTTCGATCCAGAGACTTCGGATCCCATCGATCGACTGGGACGGATCGATCAATCTGGCCTTCTCGATCAACCAGCTGGACTTCGCATCTACCGCCATGGATCAGCCTCGCGCAAGAGATTCCGATGCGACTCGCCGCCCCAGGAGCAGCCACAGCACCGCCATGCGGATCGAAATGCCGTTGGCCACCTGGTGCAAAATCACAGAATGATGGCCATCGGCCACCTCCGATGTCAGTTCCACCCCACGATTGATCGGACCAGGAGCCAGGATCAGCACGTCCGGTTTGCTGCGCGCCAGCCGCTCCTTGGTCATCGCATAGAGGAGTCCATACTCGTGGACCGACGGAAACGGGCGCATCGACTGGCGTTCGAACTGGATGCGAAGCAGGTTCAGGACGTCGCAGCGTGGGAGGATGTCGTCGAGTCGATGGGAGGTTTCCACTCCCAGTTGTTCCCAGCGGCGACTGACCAGGGTGGCCGGACCACAGACGATCACATGCGCTCCCAGTTTCTTTAGCCCCCAGATGTTCGACCTGGCGGTGCGGCTGTGCTCGATGTCTCCGATCAGCCCGACGGTCAGTCCCTTCAGCGAGCCGCGGTGCTGGCGGATGGTGAGGATATCGAGCAATCCTTGAGTGGGATGCTCATGGGGCCCGTCGCCTGCATTGAGCACGCTGCAAGAGAGATGCTTGGCCAGAAGATGGGGCGTTCCAGGGGTCGCGTGGCGCACCACCACCGCATCGACCCCCATCGCCTCGATCGTCTTGGCCGTATCGATGAAGGTTTCCCCTTTCGCGGTGCTGGAACCAGCGGAAGAAAACTCGACCGTGTCGGCTCCCAGGCGTTTGGCTGCCAACGAAAAGCTGTTCCGCGTCCTGGTGCTGTTTTCAAAGAAAAGGTTGGCGACCGTGAAGCCGCGCAGCAGCGTCAGGCGATTGCGACCTCCCTGGCTTGCCTGAGCAAACTGTTCTGCAAGGTCGAGAATCGAATGGATCTCTTCTGCCGAATGCAGTTCCAGGCCCAGCAGATGATGGTGCTTCCACGACTGGGACCAACTTTCCCAATCGGTTGGTTCCCCGCCTGTCTCGTGACCGCTCACCTCCGCCCCCCTGCTCTGCTGGCCGCCCGTCGACTCGACTGCCAATTGGCTGACGACGCCTGATTGTAAGGGATGCAAGCATTGATGAGGAGCGGTAGGGAGGTGGAATGGGGCGCCGACATCGACCTTGACGGTTGCATTGAAATTACCTGTTGCGTCGACTTTTCTCTCAAGATCAGAGTGGTGCTGGGCCGATCGAAAAAGGGAGCCGGTCGATCCAGGCCAATCGGCTGCCAGTATTGAGAATTATTCGATCAGATCCCAAGCCGCTATCGGACGGATCCCCAGCGGTGGGATTTTCCTGAGGAAAAAGCTTCCATGAACCAACAGCGAATCATCAGCCGAAAGGGTGCCAGCCGGATTGCCGCTGGTCTATGCCTTGGGGTCACCTTGTTTGGTAGTGGCTGCACTTCGATTCTCAATGACAAAGCGAAGGGACCGCTTGATAACCTCGATTTCACGCAGCTCAAGCGGGAGGGCTATCCCGTGGGGGTTGCGGCCGCTTCAGTCCCGATGGCCAACGACCCCGCCGCCGCCCCGAGTGTTATTCTGCAGGTGAACAAAGGAAAGACGCACATGGAGCGGATTCCGTTGCCTTCGGATCGACCGATGTTTGTTGCCGATCTGTTGAAGGATGCCCAGCTAGTGGAAAAGGTGGGGAGGATTCAGGTCGATATCTACCGGCCAACCGGTGCCAACCAACCGCCTGTTCGCATGCGGGTCGACCTGGACAGCAAGGGGCGTAATGTGATGGAAGGTCAGAACTATTCGCTGCGGCCAGGGGATCGCATCGTCGTCTCCCCGAACCGCAAAACCAGCATGGATCGCTTCATGGATCGGCTGGTCCCCTTCGCCAAGCGATAGGCAGCAGGTTTTGGCCAAACCCGATCCTTACGACCGATCGAAGCAAGTGGCAAATGGAATCGATCAGGCCGTTGGGCTGAACTTCCCAGGCGTGCCTGGGAAGCATGTCTATTCGTGGCCGGTCAACCGCCAGCGATCGCGGAACAGCGTGACCATGACCATCACCATCGCAGCAATCATGCTCGCAGTCGCCGTAAAGTAGGTGATCAGTAGCGGTAGATTGCCTGAACGGCTACGGGCCTGCCCGGCGGCGCTGAAGGTTTCTCCGAAAGGCACCGCCTGGATGGCGGCCAAAGGGCTGCCGGCTCCTAGCCATTGCCACGATTCGGCTGCCGCCACACGCGAGAAGCTGCTGACCAGGTACCAGAT
Source organism: Pirellulaceae bacterium (assembly GCA_044337705.1). Taxonomy (GTDB): domain Bacteria; phylum Planctomycetota; class Planctomycetia; order Pirellulales; family Pirellulaceae; genus JBEISR01. The sequence goes on from JBIINB010000043.1 coordinate 9,455, forward strand.
GGCGATCGGTCCCAGATAAAGCAGCAGCAGAATGGCGTAGGTGTACATCATCGAGACGGACGTTCGGCGGAACAGGGTGGAACAGAGAAGCGCGAGCACGGAATTGAAGGTGGCCGAAATCAGAATGATCGCCATGTAGGCGAGCACCGAGGGCCAGTTGCGCGAAAGGTCGGGATTCAGCAGGAAGGCGAGAAAGACAGGCCAGAAGAGGAAGGCGGTCAAAACAAACGAAACGCGAAAACCGGCCAGCCACTTGCCCCAGAGAATCTGCAGGGGAGCGATCGTGGTGGTCAGAAGCAAATCGAGCGTCTGACGCTCCCGCTCACTGGAAATGCTCCCCGCAGTGAAGACCGGAGCAACCAGGATGTTGAAGATCGCGACATACTCCATATACCAGGAACTCAGACTGGTGCGAAAGAACAGCAGAAAAGCCATCAGAGGAATCGCAAGCAGCATGCTGATCTGGATCACCAGCCTCAGCATCAATGTGCCTTGGCTAAATAGTTCGGCGTGGATCTCCTTGTCGTAGACCGGGTTGGCTCCATCCTGCATCAGCGTCTTGCGGCGAGGCGGCGCGAAGAGTCGATCGGGAAACTGATCTCTCTGCAAGACCAGGCCAACCGCCTCTTGCTGCTCCTTCTCCAAATCCACCACCTCGCTTCCCTGGCTTCCGACATCGGGGGGATAAAGCAGTCGGCGGGCAGCGATCGCCAGGCATGCGAACGATGCAACTAGAAGCAGTCCACTGGCCAGTGCGATGCCGGGGAGTCGGATGGCAGGATCGAGAGCCAGAAGTCTCCAAAGAAGAAATCCCAGAAGCAGCATCGGCAGAAGGATCAAGTAACTGACCACCAAAGACGCACTGGTCCGCTTGAAGTAACTGCTGCACAAAATCGAAACCGAACCAAAGAAGATCAGCGCACACAGCAGAGCAGGATAGGTAATCAGCAGCTCCAGCGGCGATACCCCGCCCAGCGGCAGACAGAGCATGATGATGGGAAGCGACGAGATCATCAGAACAAACAGGTGGGTCAGCGAAGCGATCAGCTTTCCCAAAACGATACGGGTAGGAGACAGCGGACTGGCAAGGAGCATCTCGTAGGTCTTCCGCTCCTTCTCGCCAGTGATTGTCCCGGCGGCAAAGCTGGGGGCCATCAGCGAAGTCAGAATGAACTGGCCAGCCAGGAAAAAGTCGACCAGTTTTTTGGCAGCATCCCCCCCGACGATCTTTGCGTCGCGAGGGTAGGCAATGAGCACGACAGCCGAAAGAACCAACTGGAAAAAGAGTAGCAACAGAAAGGCTCGTGGCGTCCTCAAATTGACGATCAGTTCCCGCTGAAGAACCGGGTTTTCACGGAGCCACATCCGATGTTTCCTTCATGCGATCTCCCGATGCCTTCTTGAGCGACGCCAAGCCAATTTTTTCATCCCGCCTTCGATATTCCTCAACTAGACTAACCGTTTCTTTCGAGGCGCCAATTCTCGCCAGGCGGGAGAGGAAGTGGATCACCGCCGGCTGCCAAGTTCGGCTGGTTGAGTGGTGAAAAGTCGTCAAGGGGATTGCCCCAGGCGATCCGGACCGACTCTCCAAAGACGTGGCTCGACTTGGGTGGCTCCTTCTCCCGGCGGTGCGGTCCCAGCCCTGAGATCTGAGCCTATTGACGATTTTCCGGGGCGTTTTTTCGATTCGACCTTGAATTATGCTAGCTATTCCGAAATGAGGTCACAAAACGACACGGGCCGAATTCCACTTTCGATTGCGACGAAATCGAAAGAATTCACCTCCTGAGCGCACTTTCTCACCGATAAACGATTTTTTTTTCTATCATAATGATTCTGACGTCGAATTCTCACCCTGTCTCGTCTTTCCTGCGCTGCTGGCGGAATGGAGTCGGCTCCCTATTTGGGAGGGGTTGGGTGTGCGATGGTTCGAATTTGTTTGGATCAATGCGTTCGTCTGGCGATGCAATTCTGCTGGCCAATTTATGCATCGCCTAATCGAACAGGAGAAGCAATTCCTCGCGTATGAGTACCGATCAAGCAAAGAAGTCTAAGCGTGCAAAGTCCTCTGGTTCCAGAGGTCTGAAGGGCTTGAATACTAAGGTTTTTTTCCAGACACTCCTGGTGCTTTCTGCTCTTGCGGGCGCCGCCTGGGCGCTGCATCGAATTCAGTTTTCTCGCATCACCGGCTCTTTGAGAAGGGAAGCAACCGAAAAACTAGAAGAGAAGGACTACCGCTCGGCCATTCCCATGTTGGAGCGACTGGTAGCATTGGAGCCGAAGCGGACAGATGAGGTTGTGGAGTTGGCTGAAGCTCATTTCCTGAGCTATAAGGACCAGGCGACGGCAAACCTTCCGCAGATCATCGACCGACAGATCGCTTATGACAGCGCTGCTTTGAATGCCATCGCACAGAATCCGAAGCTTGCGGATCGCGCGATCGAGATCAAAAAACGGATGGTCGACAAGAATCTTCAGTCTGGCCGTTTCGAGACAGGCTTTCGGCTTTTGTCTTCGATGGCGGGCAATGACCCGGATCCCTGGGTATCCAAGAAGACCGCGATCGCGCTGCTGGGCAGTCGAAACTCGGGAGGAATTCCCAAGAGTTCTAGCGCGGAAAAGCTGCCGCAGTGGTTCCTTGAACTGAAAGAAAAGAACCCCATCGACCTATTGCTGGCACTCCATGCTGCCGATCCAGGTGATTCGGAGCTGGTTGCCACTTTGGTTCCCCTGCTGACGCGTTACCGATCGACCGATTTGTTTGACGGATCCTCGCTGGCGAACCTATCGGCCAGGGCGTTGGCGGCCGAAGCTGCGAGGTTGGTTGATGTTCTGGTCGATTCATCTCCTAGTGAAGAAGCCTACATGCTTCGGGCCACCCTGGATTCCAGAGGACTGTTTCAGAGACGGCAAGATTTGGAAAAGGTCTTGAATTTGAATCCCGAACGATCGGATGCTTTGCGAATCCTGGTGGAATTGCAGACCGAAGCTCGGCGTACCAAACAAACCGATCCAGCGATTGTGATGAAGCCGGAGGAGGTTATCTCGCTGCTCGATCGCATCGATCAGCTCAACAAGGAGCGACCGACGGAAAACTGTCTGCTGCGGGGCTACTGGCTAACGCAAGCCGAAGGCGCTGTTTCGGCGGCTGCATATTGGAACAGCCAATTGGATTCGCTGGATCGACCGATTCTGGTCTTCAACGCCCTGCTGGACCTCTCTTTGGAACAGAATCAGCTAGCGCAGGGAAAGCAGTATCTACAGAAGATGATTGATGCATTCCAGTCCCCCAAGACCCAGAGGACGCCTTTGGAGCAGCAGCAGGAAGGGTGGCTGTTAGGGCAAGCGCAGGCGAAGATGGCCTATCGAGACGGGGATATCGGCTTGGCGACCAAGTTTCTGGAAGAATCCGGGATTGCGGGAAGCGGTGAGCAGCAGAAACTGCAGTGGCTGCGACTTATGGAAGGCTACGATCAGATTGGGCTGGAAGAGAAGGCCTTGGAAGCTGCCAAGCAAGCCATGTCGCTCGATCCACAGGATCCGGTATGCATACGAGCCTACTCGGATCAGCTGGCCAAGTCAGGACAGATCCTACAGGCGATCGAGCAACGGCAGTCGATCGAACGGATGACCGGCTCCGATCATCTTCGGATCGCCGAATACCTGGTCCAGCAAGCCCAGCAGTCCGGGCCAGGAGAAGTCGATTGGGGTCGCTTCGAAAGGTCCTGCAACACAGCACAGCAGTTGATAGCTGAAGCAAACGATTCCACCCCCATGTGGAGCATTGATTTGCTGCGGATGTGGGCCATCGCTCTCCGGGGGAATACGGTTTCGCCCGATGTTCTTGAGGCAACCCTTTCGAAACGGTGCAACGAGCTATCTGAGGCATATCCAGATGATTTGGAATGCCAAGAACGATTGATCGTATTTCTGAAATCCAACGCCCCCTCCGCCGATTCCGAAGCACTCTGGGGCCGACTAAAGCAGATCAACCCCGATCATCCAGCACTGGCCATCCGAACATTTGAAAAGATGCTGACCGATGGTCAGGCGGGAGCCGAGCAGTTTCTGGAGGAGTTCTACAAGAAGCATCCTGACCCTGCTGTCCGCCGCCGCATGATCACCCACGCATCTCTCCGAGGACGCTGGGACGATGTCGAGAGGTACACCTACGAAGGCCGAAGGAGCAGTGAGGTGGACAGTAACGAAATCGTCCAGACCTGCGATTTGCTTTTGCTCGCACCACCTGATCCCGCCCTTGCCAACTCGCCTGACGATCGTGGACGCCTGCGGCAGCAATGGATGGAGCAGATCGCAAAGTACGAAACGGCGCTAGAGTCAAAAAGAGACTCCGACGGATTCTCCTGGCGATTGGTCCGCCTGCGGCGCCTTTTTCAAAAGCCCACTCTTTCGGCCGCTGATCTTAAAATCGCTTCGGACATGGCGGTGCAGATTGAACAGCTTCGTCCCAACTGGACCGGCAACTACGCCATCAAAGCGCGTCTGGCAGAGGCTAAAGGGGATGTAGCTCGAGCGATCGATCTGTACGGCATCGCATGGAGCCGAAGTCAACTCTCAGAGGAGCTGACTGAACGTTATCTGCTATTGCTGGCGCAGACGGGCCGCCAGGAGGAATCGATGAAGGTGATCGATAAGCTGAAGCAAACCCCGATCCGTCGCCGCTCCTTGAACGATCGAATTGCCGAATTGACCGAACAATCTTCAGCGAACGTCTCGACCGAAGCGTATCTCGACTCCCTGATTCAACTGCAACCTAACGACGCGTCGGTTTACCTCCTGAAACACAATTTCCTCATCGATGCGGCGAGAGAACTAAGTGGCGACAAACGACAGGAGATGATGCAGGATGCGGACGCAATGCTCGCCAAGGCCGAAGAGCTGGACTTAGGGACCGGTGGGAATGTGGTTGTGGCGTCGATCGCAAGAGCTCATGTAAAAGGGGAGAACGACAAGGTACTCAGTTTGATCACGCGACTTCTGTCGAATTCCAGCATTCCGGCAGGCCGACGATTTGATATGGTCGGCCGATCGATGCGAATGTTGGGACGGACAGAAGAGGCCATCGAGTACCTCCAAAAGGCGGTTGATAATGGAGCGTCGCGGATCGACCTAGGGCTAGCGATCGCTCGCGGGCAAATCGACCTAGGCCAGCAGCAGCAAGCGCTGGAGACGTTTCGGAAATTGTTGAAAGACTACCCCGATCAACTGGTTTGCAAGCAACGCTTCCTTGAGTACCTGGGGTTTCTTAATACTCCAGAGTCTTGGGAGGAAGTTCGGCGGATTCTGAACATTAGTCAGCCATCCTGCACCGATGTCGATCGCTATTTTTTGGGAACGACGGCACTGGCTTTTGGCGACGACGGTATGGTAGGTGAAGCCATCAAGGCACTGGAAGCCAGCGAGTCGATCCGCGATCCGGAAAATGCGGTGCAAATGGTGCTTTCCAAACTGCTGCTGCGGCGGGCCAAGCATCTGCGGATCATCAATCGCCCCGAAAGTGAGGTGGTCGAAGCTTATCAGCAGGTGATCAAACGACTGTTCACGGCGACGGGGCAGGAAGATCAGGTGGTTGTCCTGGGATCGCAGTTGGTTCAGGCGCTCCTAGCCGATCAGCTACCCGACCTGGCCAGTTCCGTCATTGCCAAACTGGGTGGACTTGCCGATTCGGGAGCCACAGTCGCAAGGCTACAGGCAAGAATCGATCATTTCCGAAAGCGTCCATCGCGAGAAATTTCCGAGTCGCTCCGGGTATTCGCAGGTGATCCGTCTCAATCGGTCCAGAGCACCCAGGAACTGCAGGATCGTTTGGCCGTTGCTCGCTCCATTCTCGCGCTGGGTAATCCGGTCGCCGGAGAACAATTGCTTCGCCAGCAGATCGAGTCCTTCCCCGGACTGATCGGAATCTATGGACTGGCGACCAGCACCACCACCAATCCAGAAGTTCTGGCGACCGCCAGAGATTTTCTTCGCGGAAAGATTAAGGAGAACTCTGGTGAAAAGCAGTTATCGGCGTACGCGATTTTTCTCTCCAGAACTGAATCATTCGACTCGGACATTCCCGAGTTGGTGGCTGTCATGGGAGAGTCGATCGCGGACCTGGGAGCCGACGGGCTTGCCTTGGCCGCCAACCTGGCATCTTTGTTGTCGGCGAAAGGACGCCAACAAGAGGCACTGAACCTGCTGGAGCAGCAAAGGAAGTACTGGCCGAACGATCCTTCGCTCGCCAATAACTTGGCAATGTGCCTGGCGGAAATTCCGGAACAGAGCGATCAAGCTCTGACAATGTCCAGGCAGTTCAGCTTCAACGATGAAATACCCCATTCGGAAGTCCTGGATACCCGAGGTTACGTTCTGATGCGACAGGGGCAATTGGATGAAGCCATTCGCCTGCTTAGGAATGCGACGACGATGTCAAACTCTCCCCGAACGCGACTCCATCTGGCCACCGCCCTGCTCGCCAAAGGCGAAAAGAAGGAAGCGATTCGAATCGCTACCGGGATCGAGTATGTCGATCTCCTCGGAGAACTGATGAATCCATATGACCGCATGCAATGGAAGCAACTCCAAGCGGAGGTGTCCGGGGCTGGAGGGGCCTGATTTCACTGTGTCGCCGCACCAAAACGAAGGCGGATTGCTTTGTAGCCACAGCCAGCAACGACAAGACCACTCTGCCTGGCTTCATCAGTCCATGCATAAGAGAGTATCGGGTTGGTGGGCATCGGACCAACGGAGTTGCGGAGTCCCTGTGCATTGTGATTGCCGAAACTGCAGTCGTGCCAGCTTTCCCAAGGAATCCGAAAACCGGCTAGAGTTTCTAAAGACCAACCGGCTCAGAACAGGAAATCAATGACCGTCGATGCATGGGCCGGTGCCCTACCACCGGTCGATTCCCAGCGGAACCACTGCGCGGGAATCGAGTTCAAGCAATTAGTCGGGCGCTGTGCCGCATTTGTTATGCTGATTCCTTCTGAACGGGTGTTTCTTTGCGATGGCAAAGCGACCCGGTGGCATCGACATCGACGGTGTACTGGGTTCCTTCTTCTTGTTCCGGCAATTCGTACATCATATCCAGCATCAGTTGCTCGATGATCCCCCGCAAGCCGCGAGCCCCAACCGATTTGCTGACCGCCTGCTGGGCGATGCTTCGCAGCGCCTCGTCGGTGAAACGAAGTTGACAGTTTTCCATCGCAAAAAGCGCCTGGTACTGCTTGACCAGGGAATTTTTCGGTTCGGTCAGGACCTTGATCAGACCGGCCTCATCGAGAGGAAGCAGTGGTGTGATGACCGGAAGCCTTCCAATCAACTCGGGAATCATCCCGAACTGAAGGATGTCTTCCGACTGTACCTGAGGCAGCAGTTCTTCGGCAGTGCCATCTTCGCGGCGGCTGTTGGGTGAACCGAACCCGAGCGTTTTTCGGCCCAGTCGCTTGCGGATGATCTCCTCGATACCGACAAACGTTCCTCCGCAGATGAAGAGGATATTGGTGGTGTCGATCTGAATGTACTGCTGTTCGGGGTGTTTGCGACCACCCTGGGGCGGCACATTGGCTACCGTCCCCTCCAGCATCTTCAGCAGCGCCTGCTGGACCCCTTCTCCCGAGACGTCTCGGGTGATGGAGACGTTCTGGCTGGTCTTTCCGATCTTGTCGATCTCATCGATGTAGAGAATGCCCCGCTGCGCTGCCTCGATGTCGAAATCTGCCGCGTGCAGTAGCTTCAAGAGGAGATTCTCGACGTCTTCCCCCACATAGCCGGCTTCGGTCAGCGTTGTGGCATCACCGATGGCGAAGGGGACGTTGAGCATTTTGGCCAGCGTACGGGCGAGAAGCGTCTTGCCGGAACCTGTAGGTCCCACCAGGAGAATATTCGACTTCTCGATCTCCACATCCTGATTTCCGGCCCAGTCGGCCGACAACCGTTTGTAATGGTTGTGAACCGCAACCGCCAGCGTTCGCTTCGTGGTCGTCTGCCCGATCACATACTGATCCAGGTGGTCGACGATGTCGCGCGGGGTAGGAATGTCGTGGAACAGCTTCTTGGTCGGTCCTCGGCGACGTTGTTCCTGATCGAGAATCGACTGGCACAGTTCGATGCAGTCGCCGCAGATGTAGACATCACCCGGCCCTTCGACCAGAGGACCGACATCGCGGTAGCTTTTGCGGCAGAACGAACAGATCGCATTTTTCTTGGTGGGGCCAGCCCCCGATCCGTTTCCGCGACGCGACGCCATCACATCCTTCCCAGAAGGCATACTAGACTCCTTGAAACGCGGCCCTCGCTTCGCTTTTCCAGACTTCCTCCAGGGAAGCCGGCTGCACGCGAAACCAAATGCCGCTCAACGCGTTGACAGGGAAGCTCGAGGCCACATCGACCATTTCGATGGTTGCATCGAAAGGGTCCATGCACCGAGGCTTCCCTGACCACGGTTTCGAGCCGTACAACCTTTAGGTGTTTGACATGAATGACGACGTGACCCATCTCCGAGAGGGCCCAGGCCGCTGGGTGAAGATCAGCTTCCGGGAGAAGAATTATTCCCCGGAGGTTCCGACCCCCCCAACACCGATTCTATGTTTCGGAATTCCTTGTCGCTAATGTCACCTCGCCGAAGCATTTCCTCGAATTTCTTCTTGTGATCGGCAGGCGTTTTCCGGTCGTTCTTGGAGAAATCGCGCATCCTTACCACGAACCAGTAGCCTGCAATACACAGAGTAAGAAGAACCAGCAAAGGCGCTATCGGCAGTTCGGTCCACATCACTCATACAATCCGACGTTCTCACGCCAAACACAAACGAATCCCGCCGCTTGCCTTGTCATCCTAGGCGAGGGGGATATCGAAAGTCCAGAGGCGGATCCGAGCCGATTCGGAAAAGCAATGAACCGAAGGGTTGTCCGGAGGCGGTTCCGGCGTGAGGTCGATCAAAAAAAAAGACGCCTCAGAGGGAGGCGTCGGTGTAAAAAACAATAGGATTTGCTGCTTCTCGAGCATCAATCAGGAAGCCGCTTGACCTGCAGATTCCGGAAATGAACCTTGCTGTCCGGATCGTGTGCCTGCAGAGCAAAGGTGCCCCACCCGAGTCGTCTTTCGAAGTCGTCGGAAAAGGGTTTCTTTCCCTCGGGCTCCATGTAGTCCACAAGCGTTTTTCCGTCGACCTTCAGGACGACGTGACGGCCTTCGACAATGATTTCCTGGGTGTACCATTGATCATCCTTGGCCGGTGGTTCCAGCACGTCGACCACAGCATAAAGGCCGCTCGATTTCTTCGGGTCCGATTGGGTGATGTTGACCTGGCACTCATAGCCATACTTGGGCCATCCGCTCTCCTGGTAGCGGGTGTGGAAGTAGATTCCCGAGTTGCTTCCCTTGGTAGTCTTCACCTCTGCCTTGAAATGGAAATTCTTGAAAGGTTTCTCGTCGCCGACATAAAAGAGGTGGCTCCTGGGGCCTTTGCAGGTCAGGGTGCCGTCCTCGATCTTCCAGCTATCGGGGTTTTCATTGGCTTTCCAGCCGCTGAGGGTTTTCCCATCAAATAGGGACTTGAATTCCGCACCGGCGTCCTGAGCGGCGAGCGGTTGGATCGATCCGAAAAGGGCCAGTACGCCAAAGACCAACAGGTTCAATCGCATCGACAGATTCCTTGAAAGGGAGGAGGAAAAAGTTTGGAAAAAAAGCCAAGTGCCTGAAGCACCTGGCTTGATTGACTGGACGGGAGGCCGCGTCGGTTACTTCCCTTTGACGTCGCCGCCAGGGAGTTGCCCGGCTTTGATCTTGTCGCCAAAGAGGGTGCCGTCCTTGGCCTTCATTTCCAGGACTTTCTTGAAGGCGGTTTCGATCTCCTCCTTGCACTTGTCCGGCTCTTTCTTGAAGCGGTCCGGAGGGAAATCCTTCTTGGTCAGTAGCGTGCCTACGGCGACGCCGTACTCGTTCTTCATCTTTTTGTTCTCGCCGTCGATGTGGCAAACATTGCATTTTGCCTCTTCGACCAGCTTCACAAAATCCTTGTTCTCATTCCCTTTGGTGTAGGTTTCCTTGAACTGGTCCCCAAACTGCTTGATCGCCCAGGCGGGCGAAGCACTTTGCACGGCCAGAACCCCAACGCAGCAGACCATCAACCATCGTTTCATGAAATTGCTCTCTCCCTTATCCGTCGAACCCGGGTTCCATCGCGGCCGACAAGAAGAGAGCCGGCGAGTGACCCTGTGAAAACCACTGTAATCTCTTGGCATTCGTCATGGCAAGCACCCGCCACCTACAGGCTCCGGGCCTTTGTATCTGGGCCTTGGTATCTGGGCCTTGGAAATAGTGCACGACTCTAGGAATGGATTTCCTGAGTGTTGGCCTATCTGCTGGTCAGATGATGCAAGCCCCTAGGGAGTTCCAACCCCGTCGCTGCTTCGAGGGATCGGGAGGATCGCCACATCGATTCCAAGATCGAGCGGTTCGAGCAGATCAAACTCCCTGGGAGCCTTTCTGGCGAAGGAATAGCTTTGAGGAATCCCCAATCGCCATCGGACACCTTTGGCCAGCTGACGAAGGTCCCGTTCGGGCAACTGGTCCCAGGTCATTTCGCGCGTTTCCCCGCGTTCGCCCGATGCCTGCACCAGTAGCGAGGTGGCCTGGTCCCACCGGCACTGGCGAAGATCCCAGCCGATCCACGATTCCCAAGGCAACCCTTCCGGGAGGCCTTCCATCTGGATCCAGGGCAATTCCACTTCACTCCATAGAACCGACCGATGGATTGCCAGTTGGACCCAGGGGCCGGAAGGGCTTGTCAGGATGGTTCGACCCGGAATCGCACGGCTGCTGGGCGATGTCAATTTGGCGAATCCGCGGCCGTTGAGCAGCGTCGCTCGATCCAGGCGGACTCGCAGCGGATTCTCTCCTTGGCTGTCTGGATCGGGGATCTCCAGTCTTAAGATGCGACTGGACACAGCCACCAGAAGATGGCTGGCCTCCACCTGGGCTCCCCCGCCTTGCCACGTCAACCAGTCGGCGTCGCCGCGGAAGAAACATCTGTCGAGCGTCACCTGGGCACTCGGTCGGTCGATCTGGCTGCTGGCAGCGCGAGAGGGATCTCCCACCTGCAAAAACCCTACCATCCCTTCATGGGAAGGGTGGCGCATGGTGAAGCCGCACTCCCGTGCCACCAGTCGACCATGGGGTGAGATTTTCAAGCAATGGATGGCGAGATCCTCTTCGGCTCTAGCGCTGGCCAAGCTACCAGATCTCTCTGCCAAATCTCCGATCCACTCCAGATTCTCCAGGCTTAGCGTTCCTTGCTGGATGGAGATCCACTGGCGATCCTCCAGTGTTTCGGAAGAGTTTCCGGCGGCTGGAGACCATTGCAACAAGGGGCGGTAGCCTGCAGCCGGTGCGATTTTCAGATCGCGTTGCAGCACTAAAGTTCGACTGCACCGCAGGTTGTTGGTTGCGATTCGCACTTCCTGGATGCTGGCCGCACGGTCAATCCACTCGATCGCCTCTTCCCAGCTCGTCACCGATACGGCTCCCTCGTAGCGTCCTTCCAGTTGGCTGGGGGAGATAAGTATTCGCTCGGGCATCAACCTCCGCTCGCTTGCGGCTACCGATGGCTTTGCGACGGAAAAAGCCGGTGGCTCCAGCGATGCCGAATCGTTGGTATCAAAGAGTGGCGGCGGGGGGCGGCCTGAATCCGTATCCTCGGTCTCTGGACCGGTGCGTTTTCCCGGAGGTGAAGTGTTGGCTCCCTCGTCAGTAAACGGCTCAGAAGGTACCAGCGCTGGAACAGCCCCGATCGCTGGGAAGTTGGAATCGTTGGAGGAAGCAGATGTTGGAAGGCTGTCTTCTGGTGGTGGGACTGTCTCCTGGCGATCGCTTTGGTTGCCTGCACCGCGGGAGCTGGATTTGATCGTCGATGGTTCGATGGGATCCTGGCCGCGTCGATCAAACCATTCCATCCCGGCCAGAACCAGCCCCAGGACGGTGGCAGCTGCTAGCCAGGGGAGAATTCGCCGAATGGGTCGGGGGGGAGGACCGGTATCCGTCAGAGGGATGTTGCCTGCCGGGCCGCGCAGCAGGCCCTCGCGCCGGGACAGCTCATCCAGGTCGGCGATCAGATCTCGCGGTTGTTGGTAGCGCTGCGATGGCTTCTTGGCCATCAGTCGACTGAGGATGGCGACCAGATCGCCGCTCAAGTCCTTCCGCATGGCTCGTGGATCCGGCGGCTTCTGGCTGCCGTGCTGGAGCAGTTTCTGCAGGGCGGTGCCATCGGCAAAGGGGGGCTGTCCGGTCAGAAGGTAATACCAGGTGCATCCGAGCGAATAGAGGTCGCTGCGGACATCAGCGACACGTGGGTCCCGCGCCTGTTCTGGGGAGATATAGTCGAAGGTCCCAAGGGTCACTCCCGTAGCGGTGATCTCCTGGGGTGCACCCCCCGGCACGTCGCTCCATCTGGCCAGCCCCATGTCGACAAGCTTCGCCTGCCCCTGGGGAGTGATCAGGATGTTGGAAGGCTTGATGTCCCGATGGACCACCCCCCGCGCCGCCGCATGCTCGAGTGCTTCGGCGATCTGCCGCAGATAGTCGACCGACTCCTGGACGCTCAAAGGGCCCTGGGCCATCACCAGATCCCGCAGGTTGCTTCCTTCGATGAACTCAAAGACGATGTAGTTCCAAGGGGGCGATTCCCCGACGTCGAAAACGCGAGCGATGTTGGGATGGTCCAGCTTGGCGGCGCTCTGGGCTTCCAGCTGGAACCTCTGCAACGATTCCAGATTCGCCTCCGCCGCCGGCACCACTTTGATGGCGACGGTCCGCTGGAGGCGCAGGTCACGGCCTCGAAAAACCGCCCCCATTCCTCCCCCGCCGATCAATTGATCCAGCTGGAAGTGCCCCAGTTGCTTGCCCTCCAGAACTCTTGCCAGTTCCGCAATCCCGGCGGCCCGGAAGAAATCACTGGCACCTGCCGCCGGCTGCTGGCTGATGACGGTCTTGTCCTCACCGCCGGACCTGACTGGCGGGGCGTCCGAAAGCGGCGTTCCATCGGTGGGCTGACTGGAGTCCTGGCTCATGAAGAACGACCTCCTTCTTCGTTCCGTCGACACGCTGTCGAGGCGACTTTTGCCGCATCGAGTCCCGCCGCTTGTCCCAGAACCAAATAGGGATCCACCAGATTCCAGTCGGTGCGGTATAAAGAATCGAAAGCAACGTCGATTGTCGGCCGTTGTACGATTCCAGGGAAGTCGATCTCGGCTAACGCTCTTATCTTAACTCAAGGTTCTCCATGGTTCGCCTCCTTTCTTTGGCCGACGCTTCCGAAGTCCCGGAGGGACAGGGGCGTGCCTTCCCGGCTGGGGATCAGATGATCGCGGTGTTTCGCGAGGGATCGCAGCTTTTTGCGATCGACGATTTCTGTCCTCACCAGGGTGCTTCCCTGGCGTGTGGGTGGCTGGAAGAGGGAGCCGTCGCCTGTCCCTGGCACGCCTGGAGGTTCTCCATCCGCACCGGTCAGTGGCTGGATAACCCCCGCCTTCAAGTCGCAACCTACAAGGTGTGGGAGGAAGAGGGGAAAATCTGGGTGGAATTACCCGATCCACCACCGGTTGAGAAGACCGAACAAGCCCCACTGCCTCCCTCCGGCGGATGCGGAGGTTCATGATCGATCGAGCGGCTGGGGGGACCAGGTGGCCGAGTCACCTGGCTGCAGAAGCTGCGGAATCGCTCGCGACCTTTCGCGCACCTGCCTGGCCCACTGCGATGCATCCTGCAAGATGGGAGGCCAGGTATTGAAGTGGGAGGGAAATACCCAGTTGGGTTTAAGCCACTCGATCGCCTGCAACGAGTCTTCCGGGCCCATCGTGAAAAGGTCGCCGATCGGAAGAATGGCCACATCGATCCCCGAGGGGCTGATCCACTGCATGTCGGAAAAGAGCGCGGTGTCCCCTGCCACGTAAACTCGTCCAGCTGGCACTTCCAGTAGAAATCCACCAGGTTGGCCACCGTAGGTCCCATCGGGAAGCTCGGAGGAATGATGAGCGATCGTCATCTTGACCCGTCCTTCGGGTAACTTGGCCCACCCCCCAAGGTTCATTCCGATCGTTCTGGCTACGCCCTGCTTGGACGTTAGCCAGGTCGCGATTTCGTAGTTGGCGACACAGAGGCTGTCGCAACGTTTGGCGATCGCTGCAGCATCCAGAATGTGGTCGACATGCCCATGGGTGATCAGGACGACGTCGGCGTCGACCTGCTCCGGGGAGCAAGATGCAGTTGGGCTCTGGCTGAGAAATGGATCGACCAGCACCTTCATGCTGCCAGTATCCAGCATCCAGCAGGCATGTCCCAACCAAGTGATCTTCAGCATCGCTCAACCCTTCCTTCCCAGCAATCGGCTCATGTTTCTCTTGTATCCTTCCACCCCAGGCTGGCCGTAGGGGTTGATCCCCATCAGGCGACCTTCCACCACAGTAGCCAGCATCATCATTTGAAAGAACTGGCCCAGATGCAATTCATCGATGCAGGGAAGGTGCAACGTGGTGGTGGGGCGGCCTGCATCCCAAAGCGCCTGATTGGTGCCTCGAACCGCTGCGTCCAGCAATTCAGGCAGCGTGCGATCGGCCAGATCGTTCAGGCGGTCGGGATCGCTGGTTCGCTTACCTACTCGCAGAGGATCGAAATGCGTCTGATCGACGACCACCTGATCGATCACCTTGTCGCGGGTCCCTTCCTCGTGCTGCTGGTGGCGGGAATGAAGATCGCGGGTGCTGACGATCGTCAGCGGTGTAAAGCCAATTTCCTGCTTCCCAAGGCTTTCGGCTGCCAACTGGTCGTACCACCATCCGGTCGCTTCCAGAGCCTTGCTCCAGACGCTGAGCACTCTGGTATGAATGCCGCGTTGCCGCTGGAGCGCATGATGGACAGCCACCCATTGCAGTACGATATTCTCTTCTGGCGGGGATTCCTCAAAGTGGCGAGTCATCGCCACGGCGCCTCCCAGCAGTTCGATGACATTCAGTCCCAGGATAGCTGCAGGCACCAGACCGACTGGCGAAAGGACCGAAAATCTACCACCCACGCCTTCGGGTACCTCGAATCGGTCGGTCCACCCTTCTTCTTCGGCCAGCTTCGCCAATTTGCCGCTGGCCCCAGTCACCGCCACCACTCGTCCGGCAATTCGATGACGATCCCCCTGGCAATGTCGACCAAGAGCCTCAAGGAACTGCCTCAAGGCGACCGCCGTCTCGATAGTGCCACCTGACTTGCTGATCACCACCAACCCCCATTGATCGTTTGGATCGTCGCTTCCACCAGACAGCGATTCGCTTCGCGAACGAAGCAGATGAAGAAGACCTTGGGTCGCGTCGTTGTCGAGGTTGTTTCCTTCGAAGTAGATCCGGGGCCGCGATCCCCGGTCGCCTCGATCCAGCTCGTTCCAGTAAGGCTGACAGCAGGCATCCATCAACGCCTTGGCGCCCATGTACGATCCGCCGATTCCCAGCACCACCACGGCATTGACTTCCGAATGGAGCCGGTGAGCCATTCGAAACAGTCTCCCCAGCTCGCTCTCCCGACGATCCGCCTCATAGGCTTCCAGCAGCCGCTGCGGCAGCCGCACAAAACCAGCGTCCAGAGGCTGCATCGCCTCAGGCGTCTCCAGCCGCCCTGCCAGTTGCTCCAGTTCCTCTCCCAGCATCGCATCGCGGATCTCCGCCAGCCTCGGATACCACGATTCAATCTGTTGCTGCGTCACTCCATGGACCGGATGAGTGGCACCGGAGTAATCCAGACGCAATGGAGCCAGAGTCTTTTGGCGAGGTTTCATGATGGTATTGCTTGTAGGAATCTCTTGATGGGGTAGATCCGAGCCAAGGGGTGGAGGGACAGCAGGCGGATCGCGCGACAGACCCGGTCGGACTGCCTGCCCCGATCGATTCGCCCCCAAATCCATGCGCCCTTAAGCCATGCGCCCTTAAGCCATGCGCTGGACAGCTGACTCTTAAATTAGATTGCCTGAGAGCAAGCCGCCAGGGTCCCCCCACGCTATCGGATCGTCCCGGCAGCCCCACCGGGATCCCTGCGGCCTCAAACTGGCAATGGAATATCGGCCGCGGCCAATCGTTCCAGGATGACTGGTTGCAGTTCGCTCCTCCTTCGCGACAATAAGGAGCCGATCTGGTGGGGATGATCGTATGCTGCCCTTGGGAGCAGGCCATCGACCGATCGCGAAGAGTATCAACGGCACACCGCCACATGGGGGAACAGCATGGATCTACATGATTTGACGCGCGATCTGCAGCTTTCTGGAGACAGCAAGATCGTTCTGTTGGTCGCCGACGGATTGGGTGGGCTACCAATGCATCCCGGTGGGAAAACCGAATTGGAAAGTGCGCACACTCCTAACCTCGACCGACTGGCAAGCCTGGGTGTTCAGGGAGCCAGCATTCCGGTCAAACCAGGAATTGCACCTGGAAGCGGACCGGGACACCTGGGCCTGTTCGGCTATGATCCCCTCCGCTACCAGATTGGACGCGGGGCATTGGAAGCAACCGGGATCGGTGTTCCCCTGGAGAGCAACGATGTCGCGATCCGATGCAACTTCTGCACACTCGATGAAAAGGGAAATATCGTCGATCGACGCGCCGGACGAATCCAAAGTGAAGAGAGCGCTGCCATCGCGATGTCCCTCAGGAAGATACAGATTCCTGGCGTTCAGATTCTCGTCGAACCGGTGAAGGAGCATCGTTTCGTCGTGGTCTTCCGCGGTGAAGGACTGGGCGATCGGGTGTCGGATACCGACCCGCAAAAAACAGGAGTTCCCCCGCTGGATCCTGTGGGGCACGACCCCGCCAGCCAGCGCACCGCCGATATAGCCAAGCAGTTCCTCGCTCAGGCCCGCAAGCTTCTGGCGGGTCAAAAGAAGGCCAATTTCCACACCATGCGCGGCTTCGCAGCCAAGCCTAATCTGCCTTCCTACCAAGAAGTCTATGGCCTGCGCGCCGCGGCCATCGCGGTCTACCCGATGTACAAGGGGCTGGCACGACTGGTAGGGATGGACATCATAGGAAATGCTTCGACCCTCGAAGAACAGGTCGCCACGCTCAAGCAGGCATGGAACGAATACGACTTCTTCTTCCTCCACTTCAAATACACCGACAGCACCGGCGAAGATGGCGATTTTCAGGCCAAGGTCCAGCGCATCGAGGAGCTCGATCGGGTGCTCCCTGCCATCGAATCGCTCAAGCCCAACGTCCTGATCGTCACCGGCGATCACAGCACGCCCAGCTACCTGAAAAGTCACTCGTGGCACCCCGTGCCCACCCTGCTGGTTTCCGACTGCTGCCGTCCCGATCCCCATACGGCATTCAATGAGTCGACCTGCATCACCGGCGGGCTGGGGCACTTCGAGTCGCAGTATCTGATGGCCCTGGCGCTATCCAACGCCGGACGCCTAGGCAAATACGGCGCATAGCCTCCGGATCGATAAACGCCAGATTGGCCAGCATCATCATGACGCCAAAGGTGACCATTCCCAAAGCGATGGCGATTCCTGCATGGACCGCCATCGCCATCGCCAGCACCCAAGGCCGTGTCGATCTCGGCCAGACCATCGCGGTGTAAAACAATTCCCAAAAAAGTGTCGCATGAGTCGCCAGCGAAACAAACGTGGGATATCGACCCAGCCAGGTCAGATCCAGTGACTGGTATTCGAAGCTGGCCAGCGCGTACCAGACCGCGCTACCATCCCACCACATCCCACCCCGCAGCTTTCCCAGCCCTCCGAAGAGGTAGATGACGCATAGGTGAGTTTGAATCAGCCGTGTGGCGATCCGGTTCCAGGAACTCCCCTGCTCCGTCTCCAACGACCCGCCCGCCAGCCAGCAATCGATGCTCCATCGGTCGCCACTTTTTCCTACCGACAAATACGACACCAGCAGAATCGTAATCTGATCCAGGCCAAAGAGCATCCCGGTCATTCGATGCGCCACCATCAGTCCCAGCCACCAGCTCAGCGGAACACTCCAGCGAGTCTTCCATCCGACGGCCATCATCAGCGAAAGGGCAATCGCAACCCATTGGTGTACCCGGATCGCTATCGGATCGTCAAACCACCACAGCCAGCTCCACTTGTACTCCTGGCTATGAAACTGAGCGATCGTATGGCGATCGAGCCAACTGGTGGCGCCCATCCAGGCATCGATCCGCCACCACCAGATCAGATGCATGTAAGCCAGCATCAGTCCGGTCCCGATCCGCAGTAACGCCAGCGTGTCCGCCGTGGCTGGTGCAAACCAGAATTCCGACCACGCCCCCCAAGCTCCAGCGATCCGTCGTCGCCAAAGATGATCGTTCATCTATTTGGCTCCTCCAGCAACGGGGAGGAAGGCGATCCCGGTGCTGCCAGCGTCACTTCAGGAGCCAAAGCATCGGGCAACACCTGGTACGACTGAGGGTCATCCAGACGTAGCCGATCAACAAAAAACTGGTCTGGGTCGGGCAGCGGATGTTCGATGCGGTCCAGGCGGTACGAACCACCTCTCAGTTCCTCGTCCAGATGGCGTCGAATCGATCGGTCGATCGCTAAGAATCGCTGACGATCCGCCTCCCATCGGGCACGCAGATCAAGCCGCTGCGCCTCCTGCGGGTCGGGTTGCGGTGCTACCGCCATCCCGTGATAGAACTCCGCCAGCATGAAATGACGATGGTAATCGAGCCGCGGCCAGTGCATCTGGCGATCAGGCCAGCGTCTGGGTGGCGATGACGGGTTCGAATCGAGTCGGGTAGCCTGAAGCAGGTGATTGGGGCCAGGATTGGGCGCAAAGAAAAAATAGCCGTGGTCCCAATAGAAGAACTCGACGTAGGGAGCCATCCATCGCCGGAGCGATAGAGCATACGGGGCCCCTTCCAGCACCGGCGACCGCGAAAAAAAACGCAACGGCTCGGCAACAATCCCTGCCAAATGCAGCGCAAGAAAAACACTCAAAATCCCAGGTGCTATAGCCCAGCCCTTGAGGGCTGCACCAACACCCTCCGATTGCGCCGCGCTTTGCTTTCGATTCACCTTCCCCCGATCCGCCGCCATCGCGCCCTTCCCTCCCCACTTCCCTGTGCACCCCGCACTCTGCCGGCGTCCAGGCTCTTCCCCGAAGGAAGGCAACCGGCCGAATGATCCGACAAGGTATTTTGGAACGGTTTGGTCGACCATGCCTGACAGGAAAGATCTTTCTTCAGGAACTCGATCCCATGGCCTGCGCTATGTGAGGGTTGTAGGGGATGTAGCGCCATGCAACGTGGATCTACCCGTCCACGATAAGTGGATCGCTCCGGGCACAAGTCTGCGTGGGGAACATTCCGGTGAAAAGGGAACTGGCAACAAAAAAACCCCTGCGGAAACCGCAGGGGTCGAAGTTCAAAAATCCCGCGACAGCGGAAGGAACTTACTTGGAAGCCAGCCGAGAGTCCGAATCTTCGAACTGGAAAGCCAACTCCAACTGATCTCCCGCAACCAGACGTAGCTGCTGCTTCTTGGTCTGACCCTGATGGGTCACTTCGACGGTGTAGTCGTCCCAAACCATCCCTTCCTTCAGGTTTGCGGTGGTGAAGGTGCGAAGCTCACCGTGGCTTTCGGTGCTGTTGCCGGCCAAAGTGACTTTCGCTTCGGCGGGGACTCGCAAGGTCACCTTGGTCTCAAGTTTCCGAGTTGCTTCGCGGAAAGCGATCTGCACGCTTTCGCGACGGCCACCGGCAATCACCAAAGACCGCTCTTCCACCTGCTTCTGCTCCCCTTCCCCAACTTCGGCGCGAATTTCAAAGCGATAGCTGCTTCCAGCTTCCACGCCGCGACTAACGTAGTGTCGGGTCGCTCCAGTGCTGCTGGTCGCCTTGCCGTTGATGAATACCTTGGCCGATTCGGGTACCTGAACGTACAGATGGATCGCATCAGGCTCCACCGACGTGGTCGGTGTGATGATCGGAGCCATCGAGCCGGAGGAACCTTCGTAAATCACACCGTCCGAAGGAGCCGACCACGAACTGCCGGAACTTCCATAGCCAGATTCGTAGGAGACACCACCGGAGCTGCCACCACCGGAGCTGCCAAAGTGACCGTACTGGTAACCACCAGAGCTGCCGCCCGAGCTGCCGTATGAGGCGACGCTGCTGCGATACCCGCTCGATCCATAACCGGTCGAACCGTAGCCACTCGATCCGTAACCGCTCGATCCGTAACCATGGCTGCGGTATGCGTAACGTGCAGCATGATGATGATGAATCTTGTCATGCAGATGATGCAGAAGGGCTCGTACCGGCCCGACATGGCCATGGGATGCACCGACATTCCCCGACGATCCATAGCCGGCGGTGTAGCCACCACACGATCCATAGCCACCTGAGGATCCATAGCCACTCGATCCACCGTAGCCACCGCCATAAGATCCCCAACCAGCGCCCATCGAGCCCCAGCCACCTTGCACTGAAGCGATCGACATGCCCAAGGAAAGGGCCACTGCCAACATTGTGTTGCGAACCATGAAGCTCATCCTTCTTTTACCCGAGTTCCCAAATCCAGCCTGCGTGCTGCCTCCGCACCACCAGCTCATGAGGATAGCTGGGTTTTCTGGTACTTCAAGAAGACTGCGGGCTTTTTGCGTCCTGAGCGGAAGGTGATGGATGGGATGGATGGGGTTTTTGTGACGATTGTAGCGGTCGTAGTGGCAGGTTGAGAGAAAGAGCGGCACCCCGCCGCTCTGGCGACAATTGCCCGTGACGAGAATGGTCCCGAGGGGGCTAGTTTCTTCCAAGAGCCCCAGGAAAATCACTTCCGAACCGGCGCCTGAAAACCCTCATCCAGGATCTGAAAGGTGTGAATCCCATGAGGAAGGGGGTCTCGGTAGGTCCAAACCAGTCGCTTGTCCGGTGTGACCTCCAGTAGCTTCACCTCCCCAGGCTTGCCCTGGCCATAACTGGCGATCACGGTATTGCCATTGGCCAGCCGCTGCGCCCCGCAGGGATCAACCAGAAGGCGTTGGGGAAGGTCGTCGTTGCTCAGCCTCCAAACGATTTTCCCCTCGCGATCGAATTCCACCACGATGTTGCCATGCGTGCAGGTCGCCAGGGTGTTTCCCGAAGCGGTGCGGATGGCGGTAAACGGCCAGCACTCTGGCGGCTCACCAGGAGTCTTCGCCTCCCAGACTCGGCTACCATCGCTTCGATACTGCCGCACGACGAAGTCGAGTAGCTGGGGTACGAGGTAAGTGCCATCTTCCAGTTTTCTGGCCATGCGAGATTGGAGGTGATGATCGTTGGTCTGGGCTTCCAGTGGTATTGTGGCAAGGACCGTTCCGGAATGGTCGATTTCCAGTAGTCGTGGCGAGGGTCCTGCTTCACTGATCAGATACCGATCGGGCCCAATGGCCTGGACGGTGTTCACCTCGGACTGCGTCCCCTCGAACCACATCACTTTCTCCCCCTCAGGATTCAGTTCGACTGCTGCACCATGCGGATAACGATCGCTTTTGCTGATCGCCAGGAGGGTGTGTCCATTGGCCAGTCGCCAGCCATCGCGCGTGGAACCTTCGTAGCGCCAAACCACTTTCCCTTCGGCATTGCGCTGGTAGGTCCGAGGCCCGAAGGCAAGTACTTCGTGGCGGATCCCTGTGGGAGATTCCTGCACAGCTGGGGTGTCCAGTGGATCTTCGGATCGCGATTGTCCGCACAGCAGCGCACAGATCGCAAGGCAGGCTGCTGTCCGAGTGGCGAAAGGAAGGGGAAGAACCAAGTGCCATCTGATCGCCATCGAAGGATCTCCTGGAATGCGAGCGCTTGAACAAGGTTGGGACTGAAACGGCTCCCCTGCGAGAGACGATCGCCTGTGGCGATCGGTCGATTGTTGCAGGAAACGACCATCAAGCGGTAGAGGGCAGCTTGGCTCCCACACTCCCAATTTTTACCCGCCCACGCGGTTTGGGCTATCTTCTTTGACGATAGCGGCAGCCAGCAGCCAGGCATCCACTGATCGAGAGGATCGCCATCGCACCGGGTTCGGGTACTGGAGCGGGGACTCGGATCGCCATCGCGGTGACGTCTCGATGAAATGCGCCCGAGGAGAGGAATGCGGTAGACGCATTGGTCGTGGAAACTGAGTAGAACCAGCGATAGATGAAGCTGACTGCGTATAGCGTGCCATCAGCTCCGAACTCCAAATCGACAAAGTAGCTGGCCGGTTCGCCATTGACCATGGAACCAACCGTCGTCGCCACAGTCGCGGCGCTGGCGATACGAAAGAGGGTATCGTTGTTCATTCCTGCGTATCCGGTCAGGTAGATGTCCCCAGTCGACATCTGATAGGCAACACCGGTGATGGTATGGCCGGAGATACCTGTAATGATTTGAGCTGAAGTGACGCTGGAAGAGCCGAGGTCGAAGAAGAAGAGCTCCTGGCTGGCATTGCTGAATCCCCAAAGCCCCCCGGACCCCATCACGAGGTCGGCGATTTGAGTGCGTCCTGTCGGTCCCACGGGAATCGAAAAAACTCCTGTGACATTCCAGATGACACCCGAGGGGTCGGCTGAAAACAGTGTTCCATTGGCGGAGATGGCCAGGCTGTCCGAATAAAAGGACTGGCCCGGGATCAGAGTCTCTAAGTTGGTTGATATCGGCACGCGGTGCCGGGTCTGGTTGAAGTTGAGTGTGGTGGCGATCGGAGCGGCGGCGATGCGCGGCGCGAGGCCTATCCAGCATGCGGTCGCGAGAATCCAAGGCAGAAGCGTCGAAAGAACCAGACAGACGGAGAAACTGTCATGGTTGGGTCTGCACGTCGCTTGCGAGCGGTCCAGCATGCAGCTAAGCAGGCTGCGGCCGAAATCGATGTCTCTTCGAGCGAGGATCATGAGTTACAACCTCCGAAGAAGAGTGGAGAAATCGACTGACGGTAGACCATTGACCCTTCTTGGTATAAGGTCTCGTTGAGAC
>JBIINB010000262.1:0-2939 GCA_044337705.1 Pirellulaceae bacterium
TCCCTCCTGGTCACCGATATCGTGCAGCAAAGTAGCCTGCTTCTGCTGTCCGATGAACCAAAGAATTGGGATGAGATCAATTATCCGCAGGTCGATTCGCACCTTTACGAACTCGAACAGGTCGTCAGCCGCAAGAAGCAACTGCTACCGCTAATCTCCAGCATTCTGGAAATGGAGGCCAAGACATGAAGGCTATGCTGCTCAAGGAATACAAGAAACTGGAACTGGTGGAGCTTCCTAGGCCACAGATTGGCCCGGACGAACTGCTGGTGCAGGTGCGAGCCTGCGGGATCTGCGGAAGCGACATCCATGGCTATGATGGGTCCACCGGTCGCCGCATCCCCCCGCTAGTTATGGGACATGAAGCGGCCGGTGTGGTCGCCGAAGCAGGAAGCCAGGTCGACCGCTTCCAAGTAGGCGATCGCGTCAGCTTCGATTCAACCGTCTCCTGCGGATCCTGTCCGGCATGTCGAGCAGGAAGAATCAACCTGTGCGACCGACGGCAGGTGCTTGGTGTTTCCTGTCAGGAATTCCGACGCAATGGCGCGTTCGCCGAATATGTGGTGGTGCCACAGAATATCGTCTATCGGTTGCCGGACGAGTTTCCTTTCCACCATGCAGCAATGATCGAAGCTGTCTCCATCGCCGTCCACGCCGCCAATCGCACCCCCACCTCGCTCGGACAGACCGCTGTGGTCGTCGGTAGTGGCATGATCGGGCTGCTGGTGATCCAAGCCATTCGTCTGGCCGGCTGCTCCCGCGTTATCGCGATCGACCTGGATCCCAACAAGCTGGAGTTGGCAAAAAAATTGGGGGCCGATGTCACGATTGATTCCTCCAAACACGACCCGATCGCCGAAGTGATGAAAGCAACCGACGGACGCGGCGCGGACGTCGCCCTGGAAGTGGTCGGCATCGCAGCGACTGTCCAGATGGCCATCCAGTGCACCCGACGTGGCGGTGCGATCACGCTGGTGGGTAACCTTGCCCCTAAAGTGGACGTTCCTCTGCAAGCCATAGTCACCCGCGAACTGACACTCTATGGCAGCTGCGCGTCCAACGGAGAAATCCCGGAGTGCATCGAACTGATGCGACGAGGGCTGATTCAGGTGGAACCGCTGATCACCGCCGTGGCGCCCTTGTCCGATGGCCCGAAGTGGTTCGAGCGGCTTTATGATGGTGAGCCGGGGGCGATGAAAGTCGTTCTGCAACCGACCTCATGAAAAGCTAAAGGCACCAAACGCCATCGATTGCATCCCAAGAGGCTAGGCGTCTACGACAAAGCCTCCCCAACGCCAAGGGAAGCCGCCTCCGGATGCGACCTTTGTGCGAGAAGAGCGATCACCCTTCGAT
This sequence comes from Pirellulaceae bacterium, assembly GCA_044337705.1. Classification (GTDB taxonomy): domain Bacteria; phylum Planctomycetota; class Planctomycetia; order Pirellulales; family Pirellulaceae; genus JBEISR01. The sequence goes on from JBIINB010000262.1 coordinate 1,354, forward strand.
TGACTTTGGCCAGCAGCAAAGTTGCCTCTCGATCGCCCGAAAGAGCCAGCTGACCTCGCAGCGCATCGACCGGTTCCTTCACCCCTCTTGTCTTGATCTCAAGCCGCCCAATCCCCCTCTCCCGAAGCCATCGCCGCACCCGCTTGCGATCCCATGGCATCACATCCTGAATCTCAAACCAATCGATCCAGGCAGTCCATACGGGCCGATCCGCAATCAAATATCCATTCCGATCGCCAAGTATCGACACGCCGAAGTGACCGGCCAGCTCCACCGTGCTTTCGCTGGCGCGAACCACCGGATCACAATCCCCCACATAACGAGGAAAGACATCCAACTGGCCTGCATCCCGTATCGGTTCAGGGCCCCGCCAAGTGGATGGAATCTGCAAATGGATCCAATCGACATGGAGTGATTCGATCGACAACCGCTGCATCCACCGCCCCCGCGACAGCGTCTTGGTGCCGACCGGATACTGATCGCTGCCCCACCACAATCGCTGCTGCCGCACCGAACGGTCGAACGAAATCCATTGGCTACCAGTAGCCTCTCGCCAACTATCCGGCACCACCGTCGCTGGAGCCAGTTTGATCGACCCGCCGGCCGATTTCTCCCGAACGGCAACCAGCTGATCCATCGTGGGACTCATCTGATCGGCGCGACTGTGCCGATGCCCATCCTGCCGTCGGTCCGGATCGACGTGGACCCAATCGCTCGCCGATGGCGCAAACCGCTCGGCCGCACCCAACTTCACCACGATGGACGCACCTTGAAGTTCAGCATGGAACTTTGTCAGCATCACAGCGACGGGGTCCTGGTCGACCGCTACGAAGCCTCGCGATCCCCCTCGCGCCCAGGCGATGGCATCTACCCCCACACCGCAACACAAGTCGGCGCCAGCCACACCCTCTGGCACCCCCTGTGCCACCATCTCTGCCGTCCACTGATCGCTCGACTGCTCCAGAAGCGGTGCGGTCCAGAGCCACTGGTAGGGATTAGCGACCTTCCTCCGAGCCCTCTCCTGAAGCCGGCGTTGCTCCTCCAACATCGCTCGCTGCCAGGGATACAACACCGCACCCAACGCGTCCGTCCACTGGCTGCCGGTCAACGCCCCACGCGAACTGGCATTCCCATACCATTCGATCATCCATCGATACCGCCCTTCCAACTCATCCATCGACTTGCCAAACGCCCTCCCTACCTAGACTACTTTTTTCTCGCGCTTGCTCCCTCACACAGCTCGGTCCATAACCCCTTCGGGAAGTCGCGACAGACTCTCTCCAGTCTAGTTTGGTACCTATCCGCAGATCTTTAGAACCCGATCCGCAGCATGAGCGAGGGACAGTTATGTTATCTCCCGGCGAGCGGGGGACGTAAGTCCCCTGTTTCAGGCATCAGAGCAAGGGATCTCCCGGCGAGCGGGGGACGTGAGTCCCCTGTTTTCAGACATCAGAGCAAGGGATCTCCCGGCGAGCGGGGGGGACGTGAGACCCCTGTTTTCAGACATCAAGAGCAAGGGATCTCCCGGCGAGCGGGGGACGTGAGTCCCCTGTTTTCAGACATCAAGAGCATGTTATGTCCCGGCG
>JBIINB010000263.1:0-2917 GCA_044337705.1 Pirellulaceae bacterium
GTGAGCGGCGGGAAAGCGAACTATGGTTGGCTGTTTGATCCCATCACCACTGACGGTTGGCAGTTCAGTGCTTCGGAGACCGCGAACCTGGAGCTTCGTCCGATGCTCCGGGTGGAGTGGCTACCAGCTGGGTACTCTTCGGCTTCCTTTCAGCAGGGGGTCAATGGATATACCGGTACCAGCGATACACAGATCGCATCCAATCTGACCAATCAGGCGGATGCTCTCAATATAGGAACCGACTTCCCGACCACGGGAAGCACCGAAGTGGTGAGGCAGACGCTGCTGCGCTTCAACGAGCTGACTGGCAATTCAGCCGGTAAAATTCCAGTGAACGCGCAAATCCACGACGCGATCCTAACAGTGGGCGCCGTATTGAGCGACGCTGTGGGGCATGGCGGGACGGCTCATCGAATGCGGGTCGATTGGCCGGAGACCGTTACATGGGGCGATTTGACAGATGGAGTCGCCATCGATGGGAGTGAGGCCGCTTCGGCCATCAGTTTCCAAGCAGGCAATAGTTCGCTGGCACCCCTTGCGCAGGCTGGGATGACGGTCTTCGAGACGATTGATGACGTTCAGGCATGGGTTCGCGGGACCAGCAACTTCGGTTGGGTCTTCAACCCCTGGACGAATGGTACCAACGGATGGTTCTTTGCCTCCTCGGAGTATGACCTATCTGAGACGATTCGTCCGAAGTTGGAGGTGTTTTACACCGAACTTCCCAACAATGCTCCGACCGATATTCAACTTTCTTCGGGGACAATTGCCGAGAATCAGGCGGCCGGAACCGCCGTTGGTCTGTTGACCAGCACTGATCCCGATGCGGGGAACACCTTCACCTACACGCTGGTAGCCGGTGAAGGGGACGCCGATAACGCTAAATTCAGTCTCGTCGGGAATCAACTGATCGCGAACGAGTCTTTCGACTTTGAGAATAAGTCGAGCTACACGATACGGGTCAGAACGACCGACCAGGGCGGCCAGGCATTTGCTGCCCAGTCGTTCGAAGAGGTATTTGTTATCTCGGTGACAAACGTAAATGATGCCCCTGTCCTGATGGCATCCAGCGGTGCAGCAACCACCAGCGGAGTTGCAGTGGTAGTCGACCCTGGGATCGTGCTGACGGATGTCGACAGCGCTACCATCGCTGGTGCGGTCATTTCGATTTCGAACGGTTTGGTGGCCAGTGAAGACCGCTTGCTCTTCGACAACACCGCCTCCATCTCAGGCGTCTACGACGCTGCGACCGGTGTGTTGACCCTTTCGGGGACCGATACCCTGTCAGACTATCAAGATGCTTTGCGCTCGATTCGGTATCGTAATTTGAACTCGCCGGCGACTTCAGGCCAACGCACCGTTTCCTTCCGAGTCAACGACGGCGGAACGGTCGATGCATTGAGCAACATCGTGTCGCGGCCTGTTGATGTGGTGGCAAACTCCTCTCCAGCGGTTGGAGTGGATGCGGCAAGTGTTTCGGGCTTCGAGGGGACCGCCATCACCAACACGGGCACTTGGTCCGATGCTGACGCTGGCGACACCGTCACTCTTTCCGCTTCAGTGGGAACGATTCAGAAGAACGCCAACGGAACTTGGCAGTGGAGCATCGATGGTCTGGACGACCTGGCATCCACGCAGGTGACGATCTCGGCCGATGACGGAAAGGGTGCTACTTCAAGTGCTCAATTTAATTACACGGTGAACAATCGGGCTCCTCAGTTAGCCAGCAATGCCGCATCGGTGGTGGGATCCGTTCTGGAGGAAATGACGAATTCGGGCACTTGGTCCGACGTGGTAGCCGATACGGTGACTCTATCAGCGTCCATCGGCTCGGTCGTCAAGAATGCGAATGGAACGTGGTCCTGGACGTACACACCAACGGCCAAAACTGCCAGCCAGACGGTGACCATCACCGGGACGGACGAAGATGGCGGTTCATCGACAACCACATTCAGCATCACGGCACTGGTGACGATCACCAATCAGAAGGTCTTCTATAACGCTTCAGGTTTTGAATCGACCGGTGGCGTGTCGGGCGCTCTGGATACAGGCAAGCAATTGCTGAGGGCCACTGGTTCCACGCAGACGACTACGTTTGCCAACGTCATCAACTACAGCCGCGGAATCAACGGCATGATCCTTGACGTGGCAGGATTGGAAGCCAGTACGCTGACGGCCGACGATTTTACTTTTAGGGTCTCGCCCAATGGAGCCAGCGGTGTGGTTGATCCGAGCGTTTGGATCCCGGCTCCCTCCCCGACGGTGATCGATGTCGTTGCTACCGCTGGACAGCCCTCCAGAATTCGATTGGAGTGGGCCGACGGCGCTATCACCAATCGATGGCTACAGGTGATCGTCAAGGCCAACGCGAACACCGGGCTTGTTGAACGCGAAGTCTTTTACATCGGCCATGCCCTCGGAGAAGTCAATGGCGTAGCGCCTTATCGCTTGACATCGGCTGACCTTAGCGGTGTTCAGGGCTCCATTAGTACCGCGATCGTTTCGATCACCGACATGCGCGATGTCAACAAAGATCGCCGCATCACTAGCGCCGACCTTTCCTTCCTGCAAAGCCGCGTTTCCAATGCGGTGCTGATCGGAAACATCACCATCCCGGCCAAGGGAGATGGAGCCGAAGGCGAAGGAGGGGATGATGGTGTTGTAGGCAATGGGTTTGGCGGCGTGGGCTTCGGTGTGGATCCCACCACAATGCCAACCAGTGGAGATCTCCCGGTGGCTCCGGCGATTGGTCCACGCTGGATGGCACGTCCTGCCTGGGTGCATGTCAAAACGATGAAGCCACAGTCATTCTTGGCGGATCAGATTCTTTCGACGTGGGAAGAAGGGGAGTCGGAATCAGTCGAATTGGCGGGAACTGAGGGCTGGATGGAGTCTCTTGTGGATTACCTCTCCAAAC
>JBIINB010000044.1:0-32001 GCA_044337705.1 Pirellulaceae bacterium
CCGTCACGGAATGCTCCTGCATCGCTTCCAGAAGTGCCGCCTGCGTCTTGGGAGGGGTGCGGTTGATTTCGTCAGCCAAGAGCATCTGAGTGAAAATCGGCCCCTTTTCAAACACCAGATTCCGATGCCCCGTGTCAGGCGATTCTTGAATCAAGTCTGTGCCGGTGATGTCGGCAGGCATTAAGTCGGGGGTGAACTGAATTCGATGAAAGCTCAGGTGCATCGCGTCAGCCAGGGACCGGACCATCAACGTCTTGGCCAGCCCCGGTACCCCCTGCAGCAGGCAATGCCCCCTCGCCAAAATCGCAATCAGCAATTGCTGAATGACCTCATCCTGACCGACGATCGTCTTGGCCACTTCATGCCGAATCTTTCGGCATGCTTCCATCAGTTCCTGTGCACGCTCGGTGTCCGAATGCGACAGGGAAGAGGCTAGGTCGCTCAAGTCGTTTCTCCTTCTAGGCGAGGGCGAGGGCGGGAGCTAGGAAAGGCAGGCGATGTCGGTGGGTCAGGCAGCGCGGGACCGTCCCATGGAGTACGGCAGTACAAACTGGAGCGAAGATCTTTCCGTCTCGAGTTCCCGCGCCTCCAACGGTCAGGAAACAGTCAGCACAAGTCCTGCATATCCTCTCGAAAGTAGCATCGTTAGTGGGGGTTTGAAAGCTTTTTTCCAACGGGATTCCTTCGAACCAACCCCAAATCCAAACGGATCGCTAGCAGTATCGACTCCATTCCGCTGTTCGGACCAAGTTCGTCGGGTGCCTACCGAACCGACCTGTTCCCCCCCTCTTGAAGCAGCGCCACATCAGATTTCAGAACTTCCCAACCTTCTCTGATATACCAGTAAAAACAAAAGGTGGATGGCACCGACTAGCGATCGATTTGCCGAAAAACCACCATTACGGGGCGTGCTGCAGCCACTACCAAAGGTGGCTAGCACCGAAAAGAAAATCCCCCATTATGGACTATCCCTGCGACGCCGAAAGGTGGATCGACGGCGAAAGGTGGATGGCACCGATTAGCGATCGAAAGGCGGATCGACGGCGAAAGGTGGATGGCACCGATTAGCGATCGATTTGCCGAAAAACCACCATTACGGGGCGTGCTGCAGCCACTACCAAAGGTGGCTAGCACCGAAAAGAAAACCCCCCATTATAGGCTATCCCTGCGCCGGCCAAAGGTGGATGGCACCGATTGGGAATTGCTAGCGAAAGGGGATCGAGACCTCGATGTTTGTTCGGTCCTGCTTTCCATGCTCTGGGATGCAGACAGCTCTTGGTTTGGCCTATACTCCAGGAGACTACGCCAGGAATCTACCCCGCCTGCAAATCCCCATCTGCATCCCGCCTGGAATCGATTTCCTTTCCTCCCTCCTGTAGGAAGTCCTCGCCAATGTCGAATCGATCTTCCTTGGCTCTTTGGACCTTGATGCTCGTTTTTCAGCCGCTGGTGACTCACTGCAGGTCCGACGAGCCGGCAGAGGGCAGGGCACTTTCCTTCGAAATGGAGATCCGATCGATTCTCCGCGCCCACTGCTTCGATTGCCATGGTGCCACCGGGGAAATCGAAGGAGAGCTCGACCTTCGACTGGTTCGCTTCATGATCCGTGGTGGCCAAAGCGGTCCAGCGATCGCTCCCGGAAACGCCCAGGGAAGCCTGCTCATCGAACGAGTGTCTGCGGGGGAAATGCCTCCGGGAGAACAGAAAGTCACCCTTGAAGAGTTGGAAAAGCTCCGCATCTGGATTGATCAGGGAGCAGCGACTCTGCGACCAGAGCCAGAATCGATTCCTCCAGGACTTGGGATCTCCCCCGAAGATCGCGCCTACTGGGCGTATCAACCGATCCCACGCAATCCCGCGCTCCCTTCGCTCCCGGACTCTCTGACCGGATCACTTGACCAACCACTGGATCGCTGGATGGCCGCCGATCTGCTGGCCGAAGATCCCGAAGAGGCGACAAAAGAGATCACCAGCCCGATAGCCGACCGGTCGACGTTGCTCAGACGAGCCAGCTTCTTGTTGATCGGCCTGCCTCCCGATAGCCAACTGTTGCAGGATGTAATCGAAGATACAGGTGACGACTGGTACGAGCGAATGATCGATCGCCTGCTGGCCAGTCCCCACTATGGAGAGCATTGGGGACGACACTGGCTGGATGCTGCAGGCTACGCTGATTCCGAAGGAGGCAACGAAAATGATGCGATCCGCCCTTGGGCATGGCGGTATCGCGACTGGGTGGTCCGATCGCTGAATGCCGACATGCCGCTAGATCAATGGATCACGCAGCAACTGGCGGGCGATGAATTGGCGGGACCAAACGCCGGAGACTGGACTAACGAGCAGATCGACCTGCTTGCCGCGACAGGATTCCTACGCATGGCAGCCGATGGCACCGGCAGTGGCACCGATACCCCGGAGGCTCGCAATCAGACCATCGCCGACACTCTCAAGATCGTTGGAACATCGCTGCTTGGCACCAGCCTTCAGTGCGCTCAGTGCCACGACCACCGCTACGACCCGATCCTGCACAGCGACTACTTCGCTCTCCGCGCCGTCTTCGCTCCGGCGCTCGACTGGCAACAGTGGAAGTCTCCACAAGCCCGTCTGATTTCGATCACGACCCAGTCCGAGCGGCAGCTTGGTGAGCAGTTGGAAAAGGAAGCGCTGGAGGTGGCGGCCGAGCGGGAGAAACAGCAGTCGGAGTCGATAGCCAAGGCCTTGGAAAAAGAGCTACTCAAGTACGAAGAACCGCTCCGTCAGATGCTCAAAGAAGCCTACCAGACTCCTGAGAAGGATCGAACCGAAGCCCACAAGCAACTGCTTGCCGCCCATCCAAGCGTCCTCATTTCTCCTGGTGTCTTGTACCAGTATCTGCCAGAAGCCGCAGAGCAACTGAAGAAGCTGGATGAACAGATTGCGGCGATTCGGGCCAGGAAGCCACAGGAGCAATTCATCCATGCCCTGACGGAACCGGCCGGACATCTCCCTGAAACACGGCGATTCCATCGAGGCGACCACCAACAGCCCAAAGAGCTTGTGGCTCCAGGTGGCCTGGCGGTCCTTGCTTCCTCGGGACATCGATTGGAATTTCCCTCCGATGATCCCTCACTGCCCACCAGCGGCCGACGATTGGCGCTGGCGCGGTGGTTGACTGCGGAAGATCATCCGCTGCTAGCTCGTGTCTTGGTCAATCGCATCTGGATGCTTCACTTCGGAGAAGGGTTCGTCGCAACCCCAGGTGATTTTGGCAAGCTGGGGGCGCCCGTCGAACACCGCCAGGTGCTCGACTTCCTTGCCGATCAGCTGAAACAGTCCGGCTGGAGCCTCAAGCAGCTGCATCGCACCATCCTTCTGTCGCGAGCTTGGCGGCAAGCCTCCGGCGACGAATCGATGGCCCGACGAAAACTGATACGACTCCCCGCCGAATCGATGCGCGATGCGATGCTGGCCGCCTCCGGGTCGCTCGATCATACCCTTGGTGGCCCTCCGAATGCAGTCAAGGAAGATGACTCGGGTCAAGTCGTCGTCGATGGCAGCCAGACTCGTCGAAGCCTCTATATCCAGGTGCGTCGAAGCCGGCCGGTGGCCATGCTACAAGCGTTCGATGCACCGGTCATGGAAACCAACTGCGAACGGCGCGCCAGCTCGACGATCGCACCTCAGTCGCTGATGCTGATGAATGGCGAATTCATCCTAGAGCAGGCGATGCGGCTAGCCGACCAAGTACAGAAGATTCCGGCATCCGTCCAAGCAGCACCGCGATCCGACCTGCCTCCCTTGCCACCGACTCCCCAGTCGACCTGGGAATATGGATATGGCCGCTGGGATGACACTGTTCAGAAAGTTGATGGGTTCCAGAAACTTGGATACTGGACCGGTTCTCAGTGGCAAGCCTCGGCGCAACTCCCCGATCCCGCAGTTGGCTGGGTGATCTGGCATGCTCAGGGAGGACACCCGGACGTGCCCGAGCGGGCGGTGGTCCGGCGATGGACTGCACCCACCCCAGGACGACTGAAACTCGATGGACCACTGGCCCATCTTTCACCTCACGGCGATGGTGTGCAAGGCAGAATCGTATCGAGTCGGCGTGGCCTTCTGGGAAGCTGGACCTCGCTGAATCAGTCGGTCGAGACGTCGGTGGCGGAATTCGATGTCGAGGCAGGTGAATCGATCGACTGGGTCGTCGACTGCATCCAGCATCAGACATCCGACTCCTTCCATTGGATCGCTACCCTTCAGTGGACAACCTCTGGCGAATCGGCCAGACGGATCGTTTCCAGCGAACAGTTCCGCGGACCTCAGATCGAGCCCGCCAGGATGCAGCAGGAGATCGACGCTCTGTGGCGCGCAGTAACTGGCGGCAGCCCCAGCGATTTCCAGTGGCAGGCAGCTTGGAACTTCGTCGCCAAACAATATACGCTTCTGCACGCCAACCCCGAACTGGTTCCACCCGGATCAACTCCCTGGCGACAGACGCTCCAACAGATCGCACAGGCCCTGATGAGCTCTAATGAGTTTCTTTACCTCCCTTGATGATGGCTAGCGATCCGGAACCTTTTGCCATTACCGCGACAGGAAATTTCCGCCATGAAATTCGAGAACAAGTTGCCTCAAGGCGAACCCGTGGCGGACGAAGCAGCGGCGATAAGAATCACTCGTCGCGGCCTGCTGGAACGAACCGGTATGGGGATCGGGGCTGTGGCGCTCGCCTGGCTGATGCAGCAGGATCAAGCCCAAGGATCTCCCAAGAAGGCGAAGGGGGAGAAGTCGCACAACCTGCAACCGCGTCCACCCCATCATCCACCGCGCGCTCGCGCCATGATCTCGCTCTTCCAGCACGGCGGTCCCTCCCACATGGACCTAACCGATCCCAAGCCGCAGTTGAGCAAGTTTCATGGGACGGAGTACCCCGGCGAGATCGCCTACAGCTTTGTCAACGAGGCAAGCAAGAAGCTACTCGGTTCGCCCTGGAAATTCTCAAGGCACGGCCAGTGCGGCATGGAACTCTCCGAGCTGCTTCCCGAAACGGGCAAGATCGCCGACCGCATCTGCCTGATCCGTAGCATGCACACCGGCGCCAACGGCCATGAGGTGTCGATTCGCTACTTCCATGGCGGCATCCCAGGGGTGCTGGGCCGTCCCCATCTGGCCTCCTGGTTGCTCTATGGCCTGGGCTCCGAAACGCAGGATCTCCCCGCCTACATGGTGCTGACCGATCCGGGCGGGCATCCGGTCGATGGTGTCAACAACTGGTCGAGCGGCTTCATGCCGGCGATGTTCCAGGGGACCGTTCTGCGGCCGCAGGAACCGAGGATACTGAATCTTCAGCCCGCCGCTCATCATCGCGGACAGCCACAGCAGCACCAACTGGAACTCCTGCAGGCGCTCAACCAACAGCACCTTCAGCAGTTTCCGTTCGATGCAGATCTGGAGGCGAGGATCGCCAGCTATGAACTTGCTGCCCGCATGCAGACCGCCGCCGAGGAAGCACTGGATGTCACCCGTGAGACCGCCGCGACCCATCGAATGTACGGACTGGATAACGAGGCGACTCGGGAATACGGCACGCGATGCTTAATCGCTAGAAGGCTGGTGGAACGAGGCGTCAGATTTGTGCAGCTGTTTCATGCGGGACAGCCCTGGGACAATCACAGTGCCCTGCGCACCGCATTGCCATCGATCTGCCGCAAAACCGATCGACCGGCCGCCGCGCTGGTGGAAGACCTGCACCAACGAGGGCTGCTGGAAGAGACCATCGTCCACTGGGGTGGCGAGATCGGTCGCTTGCCGGTGACTCAGAACCATGGATCGCCAGAGAAGGATGGCCGGGACCACAACGGACAGGGCTTCAGCATCTGGCTGGCAGGAGGCGGGATCCGGCCCGGGATGGTGTACGGTGCCACAGACGAGTTTGGTCATCGCGCCGTGGAAAACATCGTGACCCCGAACGATTTCACAGCGACGCTGATGCATCTTTTCGGACTGGATGCCCAGTCGGTGGTCTTTGAACATCATGGCCAAAAGCAGGTCGCCACCGCCGGCCGCCAAGCCCAGCGGCTCGATGCGATTCTCGCCTGAGGAAAGGGTCATCTCTGCGAAGGCACCGCGTCGGGAGCCCCCCCTGGTCAAGACTCCCCCCCAACGAGCAAAGTCGCTGCGGCGACAAATGCCATTGCTCCGAAAGACCACGCCGGCTGGTCGGCGCATGGATACCCCCTCGCAGGCTGTCTTTCTCGCACATCGAGAAAACGGGGACATGCACCAAGCCCACGGAGCGAAAGCATCTGCGAGTTGCCAACAGTCTTTGAAGGGCCATGACATAAGGAACCGTGGGTGTTAAAATGAAAGCTCCTGCCTTTCCATAGCCTCTCTGAGGAGTTCCTCGATGATCGTGCGATCGAGCGTCTGGGTCTGGATGCACCGGGCCTCTCTGGTTGCGACACTTGGCGTTCTGTGGCTTGCCGGCATGCCTTCGGCAGGTGCGGTCGATGTGGCCAATCCGGCTGATCCGATGGATTGGCCACACTGGCGAGGCCCCGACATGAATGGGCTTTCCCTGGAGAAAGGGCTTCCCGAGAAATGGTCGCCCAAGGGAGAAAACCTACTTTGGCGACGCGAGGATCTGGCCAGCCGATCAACCCCGATCGTCATGAATGGAAGGCTGTATGCGGTTTGCCGGGCCTTCCCGGAGACGACCCAGGAAGGAGAAAAGACGGTCTGCGCCGACGCCAAGACCGGTGACCTTCTCTGGGAGAGTATTCACAACATCTATCTGTCCGATGCGCCGGCCGAAAGGGTGGGATGGTCGAGCGTCGTAGGGGATCCGGAGACCGATCGAGTCTATGTGCTGGGACTGGGATGTTCCTTTCAATGCCTGGACGGCAAGACCGGCAAGGTCATCTGGGAACATTCGATGAGCGAAGAGTACGGCATGCTTTCGACCTACGGCGGCCGTACCAATTTCCCGGTCGTCTTTGAAGACTTGGTGATCATCAGTGGTGTGATGACCGGATGGGGTGACACAGCCATCCCGGCGCACCGCTTTGTCGCCTTCGACAAGAACACCGGTGCTGCGGTCTGGTTCCTGAGCACCAAACTGCGCCCCGAAGATACCACCTACAGCACTCCGGTCTTCGCGATGCTGGGTGGCCAGGCGGCGATGGTGGTGGGCGCCGGAGACGGTGCCATCTATGCGATTCAACCCCGCACCGGCAAAGTGATCTGGAAGTACCAAGCTTCCACTCGTGGACTCAATACCACTCCCGTCGTCGATAGCAACGGCATCGTCTATAGCGGTCATGGCGAACAGAATTCCAGTGACACCACCATCCTGGGGTCGATCTTTGCCTTCGATGGAAACACCCAGGGAGAGATCACCGAAGACAAGCTGCTGTGGAAAATCCCCAAGCGAACTGTCGGCAGATCGTCTCCGATCAAAGTGGGCGATCGACTCTACTGCGTCGAAGATGGTGCACTGCTGGTGATCATCGATGCGAAGACAGGCGAGGAAGTGGCCACCAAGAAATTGGGCCGTATTATGTTTGGCAGTCTGGTCGCTGGAGACGGCAAAATCTACGCGGTTGAAAATACCGGTCGCTGTTACGTGCTCCGACCCACCGAAAACGGCGTCGAAGTGATCAGCGAAGCACGGCTTCCCAATGGCGAAGAAGTCCACGGCTCTCCCATCATCTCGCACGGCCGAATCTATATCCCATCCAATTCAGCGATGTACTGCATCGGCGATGCCAGCATCCCTCCGGCGATCGAACCACGTCCGGCAGCAGTTGCCGAATCTCCTGTAGCCGACGACTCCCAGGTCGCCCACCTGCAACTGGCTCCCGTCGAAGCCATCCTTGCCCCCAAACAGAACGCGCGTTATCAGTTGCGCGCCTTCAACAAGAAGGGACAGTACCTAAAACTGATCCCCGATGCGACGGTTACGGCAGAAGCAGGTGCCTTCAGTCCCGAGCTGGTCTACTCGGCACCCGACCTGCCAGCCGGGGATGGTTCCACGCAAGTGGCCGGGATCAAGATGGAAGCCAAGCTGGGTGATTTGACTGCGTCCGCTCGAGCCCGCGTCGTCCCTAAATTGCCTTGGAAGTTTGATTTTTCCGATGGCAAGGTGCCTCCCGTCTGGATCGGAGCCGACTACCGGCACAAGGGGGCCGAGATCGAAGGCGAGAAGGCACTGGTCAAGGTCAGTACTATTCCCAAGGGGACCCGCAGCCAAGCTTGGATGGGCTGGCCAAGCCTCCACGACTACACCATCCAGGCCGATTTCCTTGCGACGGAGAAAAATGGACGAGTCCCCGATATGGGACTGATCAACCAGCGGTACACCCTGGACCTGCAGGGGGCACAGAAACTGCAGATCCGCTCCTGGACCCCACGACTGGAACTCCGTTTCGCTAAAACCATCCCATTCGAATGGAAGGCCAACACCTGGTACACGATGAAGTTCCAAAGCGAAAATCGGGAAGGGGAAGTGATGCTCCGCGGTAAGGTTTGGCCAAGAGGTGAGGCCGAACCGGAAGCTTGGAGCATCGAAGCGGCCGACGCAACACCCAATCGCATCGGTAGCCCCGGCCTTTTTGGAAACGCAACCGATTCGGAGTTCTATCTCGATAACGTTCTGGTCACTCCAAACGCGACTCCTTGACGGAACCTGCACACCGACCCGGTCTCCATTCCCTGAAACCAATCCGAACCCATGAGGACTTGTTCGATGCGTTGTCATTCGATTCTCTCCGCCACAGGCCACTCTCTGGCCTTGACTGCCATGGGACTGGCCGCCGCGGGACTGGCCGCCGCGGGACTAGGCTGGTCGATTCAGCCTCTGCAAGCCGAAGACCCCACCGCCGCTGCATTGGCGGAAATCGGCAAATTGAAAGTCGGGACCAAGGACTGGCCACAATGGGGTGGATCTCCCTACCGCAACAACACGCCCGACGGAAAGAACATTCCGACGCAGTGGGATGTCGAGACGGGAAAGAATATCCGCTGGTCGATGCCGCTGGGGTCGGAAACCTACGGAAACCCGGTGGTAGCAAACGGTCGAGTCTACGTCGGAACCAACAACGGATCTGGCTACATCAAACGATACCCCAACACAGTCGACCTGGGCGCGCTGCTCTGTTTTGATGAAAAAGATGGCAAGTTTCTTTGGCAGCACTCCAGCGAGAAACTGCCTACCGGCCGCGTGAACGATTGGCCTAACCAGGGTATCTGCTGTTCGCCCTTGGTCGACGGAGACCGTCTGTGGTACGTGACCAGTCGAGGCGAGGTCGCTTGCCTGGACGCGCAGGGTTTTCGCGATGGGGAAAACGATGGCTCCTTCCAGGACGAAAAGGTCGTTGCCGATGAGGAAGCCGACATCCTCTGGTCGGTGAACATGATGAGCCAGTTGAAAGTGTCGCAGCACAACATGTGCAGTTGCAGTGTCACTTGCGCTGGCGACCTGCTGTTTGTCAACACATCCAACGGAGTCGACGAAGGTCACGTCACTCTGCCGGAAGAGAACGCCCCCAGTTTCATCTGTCTGAATCGCAATACGGGAGAAATCCTGTGGACCGATAACACGCCAGGGGCCAACGTGTTGCATGGACAATGGTCTTCACCCACCTATGCTGTCCTCGGGGATGTGCCCCAGGTGCTCTTTGGTGGAGGCGACGGATATCTCTATAGCTTTGCTGCCGAAGGTGAAGGTGGTAAATCGAAACAGCTATGGAAATTCGATTGCAATCCAAAAGACTCAATCTACCTGCTTGGTGGCCGCGCCACCCGAAACCACATCATCGCTACTCCAGTGGTCCACGAAGGTCTGGTCTACGTCGCAGTGGGTGAAGACCCCGAGCACGGAGAAGGGAATGGCCACCTTTGGTGCATCGATCCCACCAAACGCGGCGATGTCAGTCCCACGCTGGTCTACAACAGCAAAGACCCCGCCCAGCCGATCTCCCATAAGCGACTGCAGGCCTTGGTGGAGAAGGATGGCGACTTTGAGCGAGACAATCCGAACTCGGCAGCGATCTGGCACTACGTCGGCAACAACCCGGAGGAATTCGAGACGACGATGCATCGTACGTGTGGCACCGTCGCAATCAAGAACGATCTCCTCTTCGTTGCCGACTTCAGCGGCGTTTTTCACTGCCTGGATGTCAAGACAGGACAGGCTCATTGGACCTATGACATGTTTGCCGCATCTTGGGCTTCGCCTCTGATCGTTGAGGACAGGGTCTACATCGGCGACGAAGATGGTGACATCGCCATCTTCAAGCTCTCGTCGGAGATGGAGCAGATCGGTGAGATCAACATGGGATCGGCGGTGTACACGACACCCATCGTCGCCAACGACACGCTGTTCATCGCCAACCGCAATCGCATTTTCGCGATCCAGGAAGGGGCTCAGAGCGAACCGGTGAAGTGATCCGCTGGGAGATGCATTGCATCCTCCCAGGTGGGCGGATCTCCACCAAGGAGTTTCGATGATTGAACCCTTCCATGTAGCAGTGGCAGCGACCCCGCTGGCTGTCTATCTGTTACTGCATGGCTGGATCCGTTCTCTAGGGCGTCCCTTCGTGGTCTCTGGGGGACGGGATCTGGCAACGCTTGCCATCGCCATGGGAGGATTGATGATGATCGGGCCGATGGAACTCTTTTTCCCTCGATCGGCCTCTGCTCTGCTGGGCGGGAGAGTCTGGCTGGTGCTGCTGATTTTCTATCTTCTATGTATCACGCTGGTAGTTCTTTCTTGCCGCCCTCGCCTGATCGTCTACGGGCTTGGCCCAGAGCAACTCCAGGAGCAACTGGTGCGGGTCTTTGCAGAGATCGATCCATCGGCGTTCTGGGAGGGATCGATCGTCCACTCCCAGTTGCTTCGCGGTGCCGCCATCGTCGAAACCGCTGGCGGCTCCACGCTTAGCCAACTCATATCGGTCCACTCCCAGCCCGATGCGACCGGATGGAGTGGGCTGGAGCGAGCGCTGGTGCAAAGGATGACGACGGTTCGCGTCGATCTGCGGCGCGATGCAGTCTGGTACTATCTGGCGGCCAGCCTCTTGCTGGCGTCAGCGGCGATCGGCCTTCTTCGCGACCCACAAGGTACCGCCGAAGCAATGCGGGAGCTGCTGAGGTGGCAGTGATGCAGCGAACATGAATCAGCTACGGACGAATTGCCGACCGCCGTTTCTTCTGACCAAGCCACGCATCTCCAGCGAGCTCAATGTCGCCAGCACTCTGGGAACTTCCAACTGCGTCTGGACGATGATCTGATCGATATCGGTTGGAGTTGTTCCAACCGCTTGCAGGACCCTCGTTTCCTGCTCATTCAACTTCAGCTCTTTCGGATGGTGTATCTCAGTGCCTGCTGCGCTGATGGTGGGTTTGGCAAGTGGCCCCAGATGCTCAATGATGTCCTCGGCGCTACGCACCAGGATCGCACCGTCTCGCAGCAGTTGGAGCGTCCCCTGCGAGGCTCGGGAGGTCACTGGCCCCGGGACCGCAAACACGTCTCGACCCTGCTCTCCCGCATGACTGGCGGTGATCAATGCCCCCGATCGTTCCGCAGCCTCCACGACAACCACTCCCAGGGACTGTCCGCTGATCAGTCGATTGCGCTGCGGGAAAACGCCGGCGCGCGGCATTGAAAAAGGATGTGTCTCACTGATGATCGCTCCGCACTGAGCGACCTGGCGAGCCAGTTGCTCATGTTCGGGCGGGTAGATGTCGGTGACACTGCTTCCCAGGAACGCAATCGTGCGGCCTCCTTCCTCCAATGCGGATCGGTGTGCCTGTGCATCGATACCCCTGGCCAGTCCACTGACGATTGTGAAACCTGCATGAGCCAACTCAGCAGAAAGTCTCTTGGCCATGGTCAGGCCATAGTGCGTTGGGTGCCTGGTACCGACGATGCCGATCGCCAGCCCATCGGCCTGCGTTACCTCCCCGCGCTGAAACAGGAGCGGCGGCGGATCAGGAAGATTTTGAAGGGGGGCAGGGTAGCCTGGGTCCGATGGCAGAAGCATCGTGACGCCCGACTCCCGACAGTGGTGAATCACTTGATCGGCCAGATCGTTTTCGAGCGCCGAGGTGATTGCTTCAGCCATCCTCGGTCCGATCCGCTCCACTTCCATCAGGTCTCGGCGCCGGGCCTGAAGGATCTTCTGTGCCGACCCAAAGTGAGCCATGAGAAATCCCGTCAGCCTGGGTCCCACCCCTGGCACCAGCGCCAGTGCGATGGCCGCCCTCCGCTCCGGACTCATCGATTCCCCATCCGCTTGAGTCACCTCAACCGTTCTCGACTCCAGACCTTCCGCCATTCTGGATTCGGTAGGGTGCATAGCGATCCGCTGGTGATCCTCCGGTTGGTCTTCCGTACCATGCTGCGATCCATTCATGGGCAATTCCTCGAAGAGCCTTCCCCACCCAATCCACCGCGCTGATGGCAGTGGACCGACACTGGCTCAGTCCGCCGCTTTTTTCACTATAGGTAGCTGATGGCGATCCAATCAAACCGTCGGCAGCGCCTTTGCCTCCGGAGGCCCGGCGGGGCGATGGGAGAAGGGGGGGAATAGATTGGGCTGGATGGGGAACGATCGCGTACGACACTTGGTGCGCTAAACCGCTCAATAGGGAACTACTTGCAAGCTATCGATTCCGCCGTCATCCGGAATCGCCATCGTTCGCAGAGAGCGCGCTGGCGTGTTGGCATCCAGCCACACAACCGTCCCATCGACGCAGGCACCCAGGGCGCCACCAGGATGGACGCCACCAAGGCTCTTTCCGGGTTGGATTCCCATGCGCAGGGATCGAAGGGGAAGACCGCCGGCCTGAGTCCAGTAGCTGCTTCCCGCAGCAGCCGACTCGACCACCAGCAATGTCTCATCCAGTGGATCGACCAATTCCGATGCAGCGCGACCCAAACCGCTGGGCACCACCACACAATCGGAACCGCTGATGACGTAGTAGTTGCTCTGGTTGGCTTGGATCGCATTCGGGTCGGCAGGACTTGCGAAAAGCGGTGGCATCTGGTCGATCAGCGTCAGGTTGTTCTCGCTATCCCAGGCTTCATCCAGACGAAATCTCTGGTAGAGCCCGGCTTCACCCAGTTCCGGCAGGATCAGCACGCGCCAACTATAAAGCGGCTGGCCTTCAGGACTAAAGACCTCCGCTGGTGGAAAGCGTCCATGGCGGTCGGCATAGCTGGCCAGTGCCTGAGCGATGCGGGCAAGATTCGCGGCTGCAACCTGCCGCGTCTGAAGGCTTTTCCAATATCGAACTCTTTCCACCAGCCAGGGCGAAATGGCCACAACACTGCCGATGAACAGAAGGCTGACGGTGATCGGCAGCAGATATCTCAGCCGCTTCCTGACCCATCCAGGAAGGCTGCTTCGAGACTCATCGGGAGTCTGTCTGCCTTGAGCAAATGCCGGGATCTGGATCGGCTTTCCGCACTGAGCGCAGTGGCCCGCTCGTCCGGAGTACTGATCGTCCACCAGGGTGGTGCTTTTGCAGTGAGCACATTGAAATCGAAACGGCATCCGTTTCAGCCCCCCGCAAAATTGCCCTGCTGAACAGCCTTCCTCGCATCGTCTCGCCATCCGCCTTGCGCAAGTTGCGCGGCCGCAAGAATCGCCTGCACCATGCCGCTGCATTTGGCCGTTGCGGTGCCAGCGATCGAATGAGCGGTTCCATGGGCGACGCTGGTCCGAAGGATCGGAAGACCCAGCGTGATGTTGACGGCATCGAACATATCGAGCAGTTTCAGGGCGATATGGCCCTGGTCATGGTACATCGCCACCACGGCATCGAATTCCCCCTGGACGGCCCTTGGCATCAACGTATCGACCGGCAGTGGCCCTTCGACATTCCAACCCGATCGCCTGGCCCTCTCCACGGCCGGCGCGATGCAGGTCGATTCCTCATCGCCAAATCGCCCCAACTCACCACCATGCGGATTGAGAGCCGCTACGGCGATGGGCGGCTCCTGGTTCTCGCCAGAAGCTCTGCGAAGCCGCGAGAAAACCTCCCGCGCCAGCGAGATCTTCTCAAACACTGCCTCTGGATCAATCGCCGCAAAAATCTCTCGCAGCGCCATGTGCAGCGTCACATGAATGACCCCCAGGCCATACTTCCCACCGCGTCGCTTGCCAGACCCCACCATTCCGAGATCGCTTCTATCTTCCTGTGGTGGAAGATAGAGCATCATGGCGTACTTCTGGACACCACAGATCTCCGCGAGCAGTTCCGTGTGGCCGGGCCAATCGTGCCCAGCCTGATGCAATGCCACCTTGTGCAGCGGTGCGGTGACGATTCCTGCGACCTGGTCGGCCAGCGCCAGGCGGGAAGCAAACACCAGGGCATCGTAGGCAGCCTGACCCCCTCGCGCATCAATCGTCCCCTGCGGAGCCTCGATGGCATCCAGACTTCCACACGGCAGGCAGGCGATGCGGTCGATCCCCGGATTACCTTCCCTCGGATCTTCGATCGAATCGATCACCATCGAGCTCCCCAATTGCTCCATCGCTCGACGCAGCACCTCAGGCCGCCCCACCACTAGCGGTCGACAGACGCGATACAATGATGCTTCCTTCAGAGCACCAACGATGATTTCCGGGCCGATCCCGGTTGGATCCCCAAGGGTAATGGCAAGCGTTGGCAGTGTCGGTTTCACATTCCCGTCGCGGTGAATCATCTTCAGGCAACTCGCGGAATATCCTAAGAGAGATCTCGGCCAGTGAAAGCGGTGCTACAGCGAGTCCAGGCAAGCCAAGTAGTTGTCGATCGGTCCATTGTAGGCCAGATCGGCCCCGGAGTCCTGGTGCTGCTGGGCGTCGGCCCGGCGGATACTCCTGCCATCGCGCATCGGATGGCTGAGAAAATCGTCAAGCTTCGGATCTTCTCTGACTCGCAGGGCAAAATGAATCTCAGCCTGCTTGAGACTCAGGGCGAGGTCCTGGTGGTCAGCCAATTCACACTTTATGCCAACTGCCAGAAGGGAAACCGCCCCAGCTTCACCGATGCCGCCCCCGCCGACCTTGCCCGGTCGCTCTACGAGGAGTTCTGCCGATCGATGGAGCGTCTTGGGCTCCGGGTGGCTCAAGGTGTTTTCCAAGCCGATATGCAGGTTTCGTTGATCAACGACGGCCCCGTGACCATCTTCCTCGACTCCAGGGAGCTGGGACTGGATCGATCCAGTGGATGACGATCCCATCAGCGCGATTCAAGACCAGAATCCGGCTCGCTGGGCAGCAGGGCGTCTGAATCGGGGAACGCCGGCGGCAGAAGGCGATCCGATGGACTATTGGAGTTGCTGGGAACCACCTCGGCATGCGGCCGCTGCTCCCGCTGTCCAGCTGGATCGCCCTGCTGCCGCTTCAGATCGCTTGAAACAATCCAAGCCAGCAGACCGAGCAGACCGTAGACCAGAAGGTTGATCGAGCCATCCTTACCCCAGAGCTTCAGGGCGGTTCCAAAGCTGTTTTTGTACCGATATCGCCCCCCCTGAAAATCGATCGACCACACTTCGTCCAACAACAAATGGGAGAGGAATCCCAGCATCAGCGCGATCGCAATAAAAACCTGTCGCTTGGGAATCTCCGATTCGCTCAGCCAGTACCCAAGCAGTCCGACGATTCCCAGGGCAGGGATGCTGTGCCACATCCCGCGATGAACTGAAAAGCGGCGAAAGATCTCCAGAATCCCCAGCCGCACCAGGAGGTAGATCGCAACGGCAACCAGCAATTTGCGATCGGCCCCCAGCCCCAAGCGGTCAAGGCGTTGGCTCAAGAGCATTGGAACGATGGTTGCACCCAGCAACGACAATTCGCGGAGCGGTTTCCCGGAAGGGCTATCCAGGTCAGGTAGCATACCGGCCACTGCGCAAAGACCACCACCGATGCAACAGGTTTCCCAAGGCAGGCCCGACTTCCAACCGGCGTATCCCAATGCCGAGCCAGCGATGGAACTGACCAGGAAGTGGGTGCGTGAATCGGCCATCGGTAGGTTCCCAGTTCAGGTTCCCAGTTCAGCCGGGGCCAACCCCAGCATGCCGCCTTGTCACTGCGCCTTTGGAGTCGTACGGCCCTGGTTTCGAAAGGCCCGGAGTGGGACTCTAGAAGATCCCAGGCCGGATCCCAAGAGCATTTTCCCCAAGCGAACCGCCCCGTGCCAAAAACAGGGGGATTGCTCTTCGCGTGCCTGGTTGTTTTCGACTACAACCACCCAGGGAACCTTTGAGGAGAGTTGGGATGTTGCCAGCTTACGATCTGCTGATGCTGCTGGTTTTGGTGTCGATGACGCTGCTTGGGGCGATCAAGGGATTCGCCTGGCAGGTCGCATCGTTGGCATCCGTCGTGGTCAGCTACTATTTTGCCTACACGTATCGCAACGAAGTGGCTGCCCGGATCAATGCCGAACCACCCTGGAATATTTTCCTTGCCATGCTGCTGATCTATGCCGGAACTTCCCTTGCGATCCATCTGGCATTCCGGCTCTTCAGTGGATTCCTCGATCAGATTCGCCTTCGCGAGTTCGATCGACAGATGGGTGCCATGCTGGGGCTGGCCAAGGGAGGCATCTACTGCCTGTTGGTCACCTTCTTCGGGATGACTTTGTTGCCGGTAGAACGTCAGCGTGCGATCTGCCAATCGCGCAGCGGTCGCTACATCAGCCAGATTCTGGCCAAATCGGATGGTATCTTTCCAGCCGAGGTGGAACGGGTGGTGCGCCCGCACCTCGAGCGACTGGAGAACCAGTTGCAGCAGGGGGGGGCTGGAGTCTTGCCGGGAAATCAGGGAGAAGCTCCCGCTGGCAACCCCTGGTTCATGCCGTCCCCCCCTTCGGTGCCCGAAGGAACCTGGCCTTCTTTCCAAAGCCCCCCCAATGGCAACGTTCCATCCGATAGCCTGCTCCCCGGGATGGGATCCAGCCAAGTGGCTCCAAGCTGGGGCATCGACGGTAATCGCCCAGCTCCAGCTAGCGGCTACCCAGTTCCAGCTAGCGGATATTCAGTGCCAACAGAAGCAACTCCCCCAGCTTTTGGCACTCCTAATTCCAGCAGCGGCATCCGTTTGACGCCGATCCAGCGTTAACTGGTCCAGGTCCGACAGGTCACTTACTATCCCGCCTCGCCCCACGGAAGAGATTGCGAAGCGATTCCAATCGAGCCTGCCAGGTCCCTTCCAATCCGCGATCGGTGGGTTGGTAGAATTCGCGATCGGCACCCAGATAATCCTGCGGCGCGATCCCATCGGGAAAGTCGTGCGCATACTGATAGCCAGTTCCATGTCCCAATTTTTCGGCGCCCGCGTAATGGGCGTCGCGAAGACTTTTGGGGACCGGAAGCGTCGGCTCTTCCCGAACCGCTCGCCGCGCCTGGGCGATGGCGGTGGTGGCCGAGTTGCTTTTGGGGGCCAGAGCCAGATAGATGACGGTCTGTGAAAGGGTCAGCTGGCACTCTGGCAATCCGATCCACTCGCAGGTGGTCGCCGCACTGGTGGCCAAAATCAACGCCTGAGGATCCGCATTGCCGATATCTTCACTAGCGAGAATCAGCAGCCTTCGACAGAGAAACCGGATCTCTTCGCCACTTTCGAGGAAACGAGCCAGCCAGTAGAGCGATGCATCGACATCGCTGCCACGTATGCTCTTGATCAGCGCACTGGCCAAATCGTAGTGTTCATCGCCGGTCGCATCAAACGCCAGCACCTTCCGGTGCAGCGCCTCCCGGACTGCTTCGATCGTGATGGGAACTGGGCGCGTGGGGCTGGAACGGACCAGAAGGTCGAGTGTCATCAGGGCCCGACGAGCATCTCCTTCGACGGCACTTGCCAGATGGTCCAGGGCTTTCGGTTGTGCATCGACCGGGATCTCCCCCAGCCCTCGCTGTCGGTCGCTCAAAGCGCGATCGATCACCTGTCGGATGGCCTCGGGCACAAGCGGTTCCAGTTGCAGCACTTGACTGCGGCTGAGCAGTGCGGCGTTGACGGAGAAGAAGGGATTGCTGGTGGTTGCGCCGATCAAGGAAACGATCCCTTCTTCGACATCCGGCAGAAGAGCGTCCTGCTGCGATCGATTGAAGCGATGAATCTCGTCGACGAAGACCAGGGGAGGCGGAGCGCCGGCGAGCACTTCGTCACGAGCTTTCTGCAAGACCTCTCGCAGTTCTTTGACACCGCTGGTGACCGCGTTCAGTGGAAAAAGAGTCGCTTTGAGCTCGGCGGCCAGCACCCGCGCCAAAGTCGTTTTGCCAGTACCGGGTGGTCCATGAAAGAGGATCGAGCCAAGCCTGCCGGTGGCGACTAGGCGCCGGAGCAGCGATCCGGGACGCAGTAAGGCATCCTGGCCCACGATCTCATCCAGCGACTTCGGTCGCATCCTGGCGGCTAGCGGCTTAGCCTGCTCCAGCGCTTCCGCTTCCTGCCTGGCAAATAGCCCCATCGATTCCATCAGACCCTACCTCCTGACTGCCGCACTTCCCTGAGCTTCTTCGTTGGACACTCGGTCCTCACCAAGCGTAGCAGCGACGCGTGGATGGTGGCCGCGATGCTCCTCACTCGAAGCTCTCGGGAGCCCCGGGGAAAGTCCCGGCGATGACGTCGTCGCGATAGCGTCGGACTGCGTCATCGATGACGGAACGAAGATTGGCGTACTGGCGGACGAACTTGGGAACGCGGCCTTCCCCTAGTCCCAGCATGTCGTGCAGCACCAGCACCTGCCCATCGCACCCCACCCCGGCCCCGATGCCAATTGTAGGTACTGGCACCATGCCGGTGACGTCACGAGCTAATGTCTCGGGAACGCACTCCAACAGGATGGCAAAAGCACCTGCCCGGACGGCCGCCTCTGCGTCCTGCATCAGTCGATCTCGATCGCGCTGGACTCGGTAACCACCCAGCGCATGAACACTTTGGGGCCGAAGTCCTATGTGCGCGATCGTGGCGATTCCGGCATCGACCATAGCAGCGATGGTATCGGCCTGCGCGGCCCCCCCCTCCAGCTTGACCGCCTGACAGCCTGTCTGCTTGACGACTCGAGCCGCTTTTCGGAGCGTGTCTCGGATTCCGAGTTGGCCGACTGGAAAGGGGAGATCGACCACCACCATGGCGTGCTGCGCTGCCCGGGCCACCATCCGGCCGTGATAGATCATTTCGGAAAGCGTCACTGGCACGGTTGTGGTATGCCCCTGGACCACCATCCCCAACGAATCTCCTACCAGTAGCATGTCGATTCCGGCCTGATCGAGAAGGCGAGCGGTAGGGTAATCGTAGACGGTCAGCATCGTCACGCGACGCCCCGCCTCTTTGGCCTGCTTCAGCGACCGGACGGTAACCGGACTAGGCGAGCCGACTGTAGCAGCGGATCGCGTCCCAGAAGTGGGAGTCGAAGAAGTTTTGCCCATCGCCTGTAGCCCCCTCTGCCCATCCTATATCTGCGATCGCCACATCCAGCACGACGACCTCCGGAAAGCAGGAAAATCGCTGAAAGTTCCGTCCTGAGAAAACTCCATGACGAATCTCGTGCGGATGATTCCAGCGTCGTAGTATACTCCAGCCATCGGGGCAATTCGTGAAGCCCCCCTTCCAGGCCTGGATGCGGTGATTGTCCGAAAGGAGTAGCACCATGGTGCCGATTTGCTTGGCTCAGTGTGGCGATCGAGCCTCTTTCTTCAGCGTCGGAGATAGCCGCATGCGATCGCTGCTTCTTGCCCCCATCCTGGCGTGCCTGGCGATTGCTGTTGCGAGAGGTCAGGGCGCAGCCAACGACGCTCAAGTGGTCTCCCTGAAGGGGAAAATCGAAGGAGGGCAGGGACTGGTGCTTCAGGTGACGGACGACTCGAATGCCAAGAAGTTGGTGAAGCTCCCGGAGATGCCCGAGCGGATCCTATACCGAGCCGAGGCATTGCTGCCTTGGCTGCAGCCTGGTCTTTGGGTCCGGTTTGCCACGGAAGTCAATGCCATGGGGCAACCCACAGCGCCGCTGACGCAGATGGAAGTGTTCACTCCCATTCCGATTCGGGGGGAGATTCCTCCCGACCAGATGGCCAGAAGGGTTCCCGGCATCTACCCGGTTGCGGCTCTTGGCAACAATGGTGCACAGCCTTTCCAGGACGGCAAGGCGAACAACCAGCCGATCAAGGTCCTCGTCGTCGGTCGGATTGCTGGAGGACAGAAGGATCGCATCGCCCTTCAGTGCGGTGGCATCCCCATGCAGATTCGCGTCGATGATAAGACTCAGATCACTGTCACGCTCCACGCCATCGATTTCGTTCAACCTGGAGACACCATCGTTGTCCAGGGACTGGCCAGCGCCCAATCTCCTGATGAAATCTATGCCCAAACTGCGACCATCACAGCGTTGAAGAAACTGGGTGAAACCCCTGAAGCAGACGATTTGGAGGAAGAAGGCAACGGAGGGAAAGGAAAGAACAAATCGAGTCGCGGGCGTACGAAGAAAGAAAAGGAACCGCAGGAGCCGAAAGGTAATGTCGATCGAAAGAAAAACGACAAGGACGATCAAAACGACAAGCCACCCCCCGCGGATTTACCCTAAGCTGCATCGATTCGCTCGCTTTCAATATCGAGCACAAACCAGATCCGATAGACCTCTCGATCTCTTGCGAGAAGTGCGACTTCATGCCAAACCGACTTGCCGGCTCAACCAGTCCCTATCTGCTTCAGCATCAGCACAATCCAGTCGCCTGGTATCCCTGGGGTGAGGAAGCACTTGAGAAAGCAAGGCAAGAAGACAAGCCGATTTTTCTTTCCATCGGCTATTCGGCTTGCCACTGGTGCCATGTGATGGAGAGAGAGAGCTTCGAGAATCCGTCGATTGCCGAGATCCTCAACGAGTTCTTTGTCGCCATCAAAGTGGACCGCGAGCAGCGGCCGGACCTCGATCATATCTACATGCAGGCGGTACAGATTTTGACCGGTTCGGGTGGATGGCCGATGAGTGTCTTTCTGACGCCGGACCAGAAACCCTTTTACGGTGGTACGTACTGGCCACCGGTACAGAAGTGGGGCCGGCCTGGATTCGACCAGGTGCTGCGCGCGGTGGCGGATGCATGGAGCAAACGGCGTGGAGATCTGCTGGAGCATGCGCAGCAGTTGACGGGGTACCTCCAGGAGGAATCTGGTCCGGGCGATGAATCCAGCGCCGATACGCTCGACGGAGCGCTGCTGGACGAAGCCAATCAGCAACTTGCCCGACAGTTCGACTCCACGTGGGGCGGTTTTGGGGGAGCTCCGAAGTTCCCTCATGCCACGGATCTTCAACTACTGATGCGACTGGAGCGGCGGCGGTCCGATCCATCGCGACAGCATCGGATCACGCACACGCTGCAGTGCATGCATCTGGGTGGTATTTACGACCACCTGGGAGGTGGTTTTTCCCGATACAGCGTCGATGAACGATGGCTGGTTCCGCACTTCGAAAAAATGCTCTACGACAACAGCTTGCTGGCCAGTTGCTATCTGCATGCGTTCCGACAGACGCATCGATTGCCGTACCAACAGGCTGCCAGGGAAACTTTGGATTACCTGCTGCGCGACATGCAGCTGGATGAAGGTGGCCTGGCCAGTGCGGAAGACGCCGACAGCGAAGGGGAGGAAGGGAAGTTCTACGTCTGGACCGATTCGGAGATCCTCGATTTGCTTGGCAGGAATCGTGGAGACCGCTTCTGCCAGATTTATGGGGTACGTTCCGGCGGTAATTTCGAGGGGAAGTCGATCCTCAACCTGCTACACCACGGCGCCCCTGGCAGCTACCCCAACTGGGACCAGATCGCCTCAAGCCTAGGGATGGAAGTACGACAGCTTCATGCGGAATTGTCGGAAGATCGATGTCGGCTGATGGAAGCGCGCAGTCGCCGTGTTCGTCCAGGGCGGGACGACAAGGTGCTTTTGTCCTGGAATGCGCTGGCTATCATCAGCATGGCCGAGTCGGTTGGAGTTCTCGGGGAACCAAGGTACCTGCTGGCGGCGCAGCGCTGCGCCCACTTTCTGATCGCGTCGATGAAGACAACGCCCACCGACGGCTTGTGGCGTCACGTTTGGCGAGGTGGCCAAGCGGAAGTGATTGCCTATCTGGATGATCTGGCCTATTGGGTCCTGGCGATGATCGCGTTGCACCAGGCCGATGGATCTCAGGAGTGGATCGACGAGGCGGTGGAGGCGGCCGAGCTGGTGCTGGCTGACTTTGCTGATCCGGCTGGCGGCTTTTTCTTTACATCCAAAAGAGCCGAATCACTGATTGCTCGCCCAAAGGATCGACTGGATCACAGTATTCCCAGCGGTAGCGGAGCCATCGCAGAGGCATTGCTATTGCTGGGCACCATCACCGGGCGTACCGATTTCTGGGATGCAGGGGAGGGGACTCTGCAGGAGGGACTTCCAACGATGCGACGTGCTCTAGCAGCCAGCGGGCAGATGTTACTGGCTTTGGAACGTTGGACTGATGCCGGGGAGCTTTGGGTAGTTGTTCAACCAGAAGGCAATCCCTTCCCGCAGTCGCTTCGCGACCGGTTGCTGCAGGCCTCAGCACCTCATCGTGTGATCCGTTGGGTGGAAGACCAGCAGGTGCAGAAATTGGGAGAAAACCATCCGGCGGTCCGCTATCGACGCGCAGTGGATGGTCAGTTGACCCTCTATCGGTGCATCGGCACCCAGTGCGATCTACCCATTGTGGGACTGGCCGCTATCGAAGCGATTCTGGAACCGATCGATTGATCAACCGACCTCGGCCCATGCTGTGTACGGCTTGGCCCTCTGGGATGATCTTCTTGAACGACATGCAATCGATGGCGCAAGGTTGATCAGGCAAGGGGCAGCAAAACAACCCCTTGGAGGGGCGTGTCGACTCACTGACCTTTTCAGCCGAATTCCATCGGAGATTGGAAGAATGACGGCCCTCTTTCGCCGGAAGCTCGATCGCTGATGATGCCTGGCGATTCCTTTTTTCGCCAACCGTCCAATCGGTGCCACCCACAACCGTCCAATCGGTGCCACCCACGAATGGCACTGTACGAGCTGTTTTATTGCGCAACTTCTCTAGCGGCTGAAAGGGAAATTTTTTAAATTTCCCCCATCCTTGGCACTGGATCTAGATTCTTTTGCCTTGCCTTGGTTATTTTCGACGAGCCTTCCTTGGGGTGATCCAGCAGTGAAAACCAAGGAAGGCTTTTCTATGCGCGGAATACAAAATTCCCCGAACCGAAGCACGATGTCTTTTCGAAAAGCTTTCGAAAGCTTCCTGCTCGATCAGAGTCTCGGCTTTGCGTCCCTCCTGGATGAAGAATCGATCCGATGTGTCTTCACCAGGCATCGTGCCTTGTTCGGTGGCGTCTTTCATACCGCCATCGTCCTTTGGGCTTTTCTCAGTCAGACCTTACGCGATGGCAAGGAAGCCTCCTGCCAATCGGCAGTCGCTCGCATTTCCGCCTTCCTGGCGCAAGCCGGTCGCCCTATCCCTTCACCCAATACAGGGGATTACTGCAAGGCCAGAGCCAAACTCAACGCAACTGCCATTCAAACCCTTTCCCAGGAATTGGCGGTACGCATGGAAGAGCAAGCCGACCCCCAATGGAAGTGGCGTGGACGACGTGTTTTTCTTGTCGATGGGCTCACCTTCCGAATGACCGATACGCCCAGCAATCAGCAGGCCTTCCCTCAGCACACCACTCAAAAAGCAGGGATCGGCGATCCGATCGCTCGAGTCGTAGCGCTGATCTGTCTGGCCACCGGCGCTGTTTTGGACGCCGTAATCGGCCCTCACCAAGGAAAGCAGACGGGGGAGTTGGCGCTCTTTCGGCAACTGATCAACCAACTCCAGGAAGGGGATGTTGTCGTTGCCGATCGGCACTACTGCAGTTATTGGATGATCTGGCTGATGATGAAAAAAGGAGTCGATATCTGCTTTCGAAAACATCAGGCTCGCAAGACAGATTTCTCCAAAGGAGAACGCCTTGGAGACCAAGATCAGATCGTGACCTGGTCACGCCCCGCCAGGCCGCAGTGGATGAGCCAGCAGGAGTACGATCAACTTCCCAAGCAATTGAGGCTCCGGGAGATTGGCTATGTGCTGACTAGGCCAGGGAGAAAGCAGAAACCCTTCGTCCTTGTGACCACTATGATTGGGGAGGAGAAATCGGGGCGAGTTCCCAAGGAAGAGATCGCCAGTCTCTATGGATATCGCTGGAATGTGGAGCTGGATATCCGCAACATCAAGTCGACGCTGAATCTAGGGGTTCTACGTTGCAAGACACCGAAGATGGTCAGGCGAGAATTCTGGGTGACGATGCTGGCCTACAACCTGATCCGATCAACGATTGCACTGGCGGCCATTTCCCATGATTGTCATCCGCGGCAGGTGAGCTTTACGGCCGCTTGCCAGTACGTACTGACAGCCTGGAGTCAGTGCAATGTGGTCCGGGAAGAGAGGCTGGTCTACTGCGAGCGGTTGCTTCGAGCGATTGCTGGGTGCCTAGTCGGCGACCGCCCCGGGAGGTATGAGCCGCGAGTGGTCAAGCGGCGGCGGGATCGCTACCCACTGATGACCGAACCTAGGCAAATCCTCCGAATGAGGCTAGCAAACAACGATAACTCATTCGAATAAAACGACTTAGATCAACTCTACAGTGCCATTCGTGCCACCCACCGATTTCTCTACGCGCAGGACAGAAATCTCTGCATTGAAACGGTTTACGGCAACCTAACTCCCTCCACCACGGTTGCCTTGGCGATAAATCGGCATGCCAGCGAAAGTGCACGAATCTCTCCATGAATTGGCAGCTAGGCCCCTTGAGCTTGCTTTGCAGCCAACGGACCACCCCAATCACTCAATCAACCCAAATAGCACATACCCCCAAGTCGCCGAGAATTCTTGGTTTGGTAAGGGATGCGGCGCCGAACATTAGCGTCGGATGGGTCGCTAAGAGACGAATCGACCTAGGCGATGGGGTGGGCCGGTTTTGCTGGCTCTCTTGCCACAAAACGACATTACAGGTTCGATCCGGACGTCGAATCCGGTTCGACCCACAACTCACCGAGATCCGGCCGATAGCGGTAGGCTTGGCCGGCGGGGAGTTTCGGGAGATTGATGCGATTGGCATCGATGATTTTTTCAAAATACTCTTCATGCGAATTGGGCAACCGCCCCTCGGAGGCCTGAAAGAGAGCGACTGCCTGGGGAAGTTGAATTTCGAAGACAACTTTTTCCCGAACTTTGAAGAGCGTAGCGGCTGGTTGGGCGATCACCTTCCCGATCCCTTGCTCTTGCTGAAGGCTACGGCCCGCAATGCCGACACCGGTCTCCGCTTTCCGTGCAGGCTCGCTGTTGGATGCCTGTGCCGAAACCGGGTTCTCCGAGGAGGTACTAGCCTGGGAGGAGTCTTGTATTTCTTTGGTAGGTCCGCAACCGCAGAGCAGGAAGAGGGTCAAGGGAAGAAGTATCAAATGCACGATATGATTTGGGGACATGGATACCTCATCGGACATGGAGTTGCTAGGAGCTATCGTCGAATCCCACCTAAGATGGCAAGGCTATCTTGGTACCATTCAGGGCAGGGTGCAAGTCCCATGTCTCAGATCATGGAATCGCGAAAAGTGCAAAGAGACCATGACAACAGGGAATCGAGCCGTTCACCCGGTGAGTAGTGGGAGTGGATTTCATGTGCGGCAGATTTACGCTGAAGACGACCGCGGGGCAATGGCTGCTTTGGCTGGAACTGCAGGACTTCCTCGACTCTGCTCCCGACACGGAAACTCGATACAATGTCGCCCCAACACAGGAGGTATTGGCGATCTACCAGGAGAACATCGAATCCCCGTGGCAGGCTTCCATGATGCGGTGGGGTTTTGTCCCGTCTTGGGCGAAGCCAACGACCAAGCTGCCTCTCATGATCAATGCTCGCTGCGAAACAGCAACGGAGAAGCCAAGCTTTCGGGACGCGGCTCGAGGGAGACGCTGTGTGGTGATCGCGGATGGATACTATGAATGGAAAGGCCAGGGCAAGGAAAAGCAGCCTTACTGGATTCATCGTCCGGACCAGCAACCTTTTATGATGGCCGGACTGTGGGCTATCAATCGACAATGGGGTTCAAGGCCTGTCCAGTCGCTCGCAATAGTCACCCAGCCTTCTAGTGGACTTCCCGCAACCATTCACGACCGGATGCCCGTGCTGATTGATCGGAACGACCTGCCCGGCTGGCTTTGTCCGAGTCCACTTTCACCGAGTTGGGAAGAGTGGATCCATCGAAGCGGCCACCTACAGCTGTGGCAGGCTACCCCGGTACGACGGTTAGTCAATCAGGTACGCAACCAGGGTCCGGAGTTAATTGAGGAATGCGGTCTGGAGATGGAGTAGGAGTTGTTTAGTTTCCTAGCAAAAACCGCTAATGGGGTTTCTTTGGAAGTACGGAATCGACGATGGCATTGATTTCATCGGTATCCAGACCAGCCCGCGCAGCGGCAACCGAAAAGAGCCGCTTCTCCAGGTCGGACAGTTTGCCATCGGCGGCCATGATCCGAACCAAATCCTTGAAAATGTCGACCAGCTCCTGCGGGTCTTTCGGTAGTGAGATGGCTGGCGTCTCCGTCAGCGCGTACGCGATGGAATCCTCCAAGTCATCCGCATCCAGGCCCAGTTGCCGACTGCGGTCGATCAAGAACGTGATCTCCCGTTCCGTGAACTCTCCGTCGACGGCTGCCATGATAACCATGTTGCGGAGATGTTGGATTGAGTCCATCAGCGATATTTCCTGTCACAAGCAAGTTGATTCCAGTGGATCATTCTAATGTAGGCTAATGGAGCCAAGCGATTGCGGCTAGTAGTCGAAGATCAGGTTTCCCCTTTCAGGGCCGACGGATGAAATCAGCCGCATAGCTACGCACGTGGCGGCCGTTTAGCACATGCACGGTACGAAGCTGTTGTATCGACTCTGAACTGAAATGACTCCATGGGACATG
This sequence comes from Pirellulaceae bacterium, assembly GCA_044337705.1. Taxonomy (GTDB): domain Bacteria; phylum Planctomycetota; class Planctomycetia; order Pirellulales; family Pirellulaceae; genus JBEISR01. The sequence continues at coordinate 26,965 of JBIINB010000044.1, forward strand.
GATCAGCGTTTTGGAGAATCGCTTTGCCAGTTTCTTCCATCCGGATCCAGGCGGAATCCAACTGGCGATAGCGACTTGGCGATTGTCAGAATGCAAGCAGGCTGCAGCCACCAATCGTTCCTCCAGCGTCGTACAGAAATCGAGTCTCCGATCGGTCCACACATTCGGGATCGCTCGTGGAGGGAACAAAAACAGGACACCGCCATACTGCGCCATGCAGACTCCAGGACCAACGATATTGTCGGCGAAGGAAGTTGCGAAGAAGCCCAATGTCGACTCCTCCTGGTGTTCCGCATACCAAGTCGTGCGCCACGGGTAGATGCGAGGGTCTGCGGGGCTGTCAAAGAGCATGACAGCGGCATCGATCTTCCCGATGCTTGGAGGAAGCACTCGGACGTAGACCGATCCGTCATGCCAGTGGCGCAACGTCTCGCGGATGTCGAGCCCATCCTTGAAGCTGGTGGAAAACTTTTCACTGCGTGCAAGGTCGGCCCCCATGAGCGCACGCGCTCGGTCGACAACTCGGGTCCTGAAGCTTTCGATCCGAGCATCTTCAGGAGGCCAGGAGCATTGCTGCATGGGATTCCACTGTTTGCGCCAAAGGTGTTGCTGACGGAGTTCCGGACGGCGTTTGAGTTCCAAAGATCGCCAAATCATCGGAGGGCCGGGTAAGCGATGGGTTGCCTGGACTATCTCGCCATCCGGAAGACGCAGTTGGCCCAAACCCATACGAACCTGTGGCCCACTGGCAGGTGGGAACGGATAGTGATTTGCGCGTTCTACGACATGGAGAGCATACTGGTCTCCTACGACTTGCTTTGCGGCGACGGCGATCGAGTAGAGATCGGGTGTCATCCGCTTCTCGATGAGGCTCAGGTTGCGCATGTAGTGAAGGGCTTTGCGGAGCAGGGCAGGGGGGATCTTCCGGCTGCGACCTTGGAACTCGTCGTAGTAGTGGCTTCGGCCTTCGAGTAACAGTTTCTTGACGCCATCGATGGAAAGGTTTTCGTCATCTTCGAGAGATTTTCTGGCTTCTTCGTAGTAACCGGTGATACGCGGCAGTTCTCCGAAGAGAAACAGTAGCGATTTTGGATCGACAGCAAACCACTGTGGATCAGAGAGCGCATTTGAGTCCTCCGATTCCTCCGTATCGATCTGTTCCATGCCTGCCTGAGGTGGATGCAGATACCAATCGCGAACCCAGGGCCAGGACTGGACAGTGCAAAGACACACGATGTTTGCATACCGGCTTTTCAGCTGCTTCAATCGTCTGGCGAAGGCTCGCAACTGGCGGTCCACTCGCGGATCATTGGGACGTGAGAACTGGGGCAAGAGAGCCGCAGCGAATGCTGCAAGGGAAACATTTCGCAGGGCGTAGGGGTCTGGCACGATCGATGCATCAGAGACGAACTCAGGGGATTCGGCATCTAGGTATTCGATCGATACACGTTCGCCAAGGGCCCAGCGAATTGCCGCGATGACGCTCTGGCAAGGATCGATGGCGACATAGGTAGATTGAGCGATATCCTCAGGTGGATCATCGGGATCGTTCGGTTGCCAGTCGGCCATGCGCCATCGATTGGGACGTTGGACGACGATGGAAGGGGAGGGTAGTAGCGAGACGCCATACTCGACAGATTGTCGGAAAGATTCCGGTAGCGGTACCGCGACACAGTCGACGGGGTGGTCAAGCAGCCAGCGACGAACAGCGATAGCGGAATCACCACTGCCGTGCACCACCGGCAAAAGCCATATACCTGCGTCGAGTCGCAGAGGAGCGTCGGATTTCATGCTGCTCATTGTGCTCTCTTCTTCGAATTACAGCGACCGGTCCGGAAAGTGCTCAAGAACGGCGCAGTAAGTCGCAAGATCTCTTTCAAGGGGCAAGTCGTTCTAGTAACCACCCAGACTCTGTCTTGCGGTACTGGTAGCGGTCATGCAATCGGCTTGGCTTGCCTTGCCAGAACTCGAACAGGTCGGGGCAAAGTAGAAATCCTCCCCAATGGTCCGGACGACGGGGAGGATGTTCATTAGCTTGGCTTAGCATCGCTGATACCGCCTCCTCCAGACGATGGTCTTCCTGAATCACAGACGATTGGGGCGAGGCGATAGCTCCGCACTGGCTGTCGATCGGGCGGGAGTAGAAGTACTGATCGGAAATGGAAGGAGAGGCTTTTTCGACCCTGCCCTCAATACGGACTTGCCTTTCCAACATCGGCCAATAGAAGTTCAAAGCGGCTTGGTTGCAGGAATCCAATTGACTCCCTTTTCGGGACTGGTAATTGGTGAAGAAAAGAAAGCCTTGGTCGGAAAAACCTTTGAGTAGCACAATCCGACTGGTGACAGGTCCCTGAGGAGCTGTGGTCGACAGGGTCATTGCATTGACTTCCCACCATTCGGGCAGACCGTCGAGAGAACACATCGTCTCGAACCAGTCTCGGAACTGATCTACCGGGTCGCTTTTCATCCGTTCTCGCTGAAGCGATCCCATGCGATAGGTTTTTCGGAATGCATGAAGAGTCATGATTTGGTACGGTTTTTGCCGCTTCCGGAGATGGAATAGGTTGGTTCGGTCAAGGTGGCAGTCAGAAAGGTTGTCGACGGCCTCGTGCTGTACAGCGAATTGTATCGGGAATTTAGGGTTATGATGAATCGCGTCCGAAGAGCTCTTTCAAAGCAACAGCTGACTGGCCAGCTGCTGGTTGCTACGGGTAATGGTGAGCCATCAGGGCCTTTGGCTAGAGCAGTTTGCCTGATGGTAGAACACGGTGAGCAAGGTGCCGTTGGCCTGGTTCTTAATCGGTCTGTTGCCTCGGATCTTCGTGAACTTTGGAACCAATTGGCCCAAGGGACGGAGCATACCAGCACGCCTCCGGAACGGATTTACCTAGGTGGACCCTTGAACGGTCCTATGGTGGCCGTACACGACGACGCAACTTCGGCAGATTGCGGAAACGGCCTAGGGCTGTTTTTCTCGGCTCAGGCAGAGACGCTTCGGCGTCTGGTAGCAAGCCCCCCAGCTCGCTGTCGATTGGTAGTGGGATGCTTCCGGTGGCAGCCAGGGGTCTTGGAGGAGGAAGTCACGGCATCAAAATGGCTCGGAGCACCAGCGATACCTGAGGTGGTCTTTGAAGACGAACGGCTGATGTGGGGTAGGGCCCTACAGTTGGCCGGTAATCTGCAATGGCATCGCATTACCGGCATCCAGCAGTTTCCCAAAGATCCACACCTGAACTAGCCAAACAGCAAAAAACTTCCCAATTCGTGCCACCAAACTTCCCAATTCGTGCCACCCACCAATTCGTGAATTTTGGCATCTTGGGGGTGCTGCTACCACTTGCGAGGCACTGGGTGCTTGAGATTGGATAACGCACCAAGCAGGGGGAAATGCCTCTTCGCTGACGGGGGCTGTCCGCGTCTGGGCTTACTGCGCACAGCGATTCCGCTAGAGCATCCTGAAGAAATAACGATGAGTCTTTCCTTGGTGACTCCAGATTCCTGCGTCAACACCGACAGGAGCTAGCAACTGGAGGTCGCTTCCAGGCAACAGACTTCCACGGCGCGCTGGCCATGATGCCAACGCCTGCCATTACGGGACGCTGATTGACGGAGACTGCGACTGAGGCCCACTCGATCGCCGCGGAAGTAACGGCGAAAGTTCCACACCAAATCTCCGAATCTCTCGCTGCACAGTCCTGCACGCTCCAGGATCGACGCCAATCGCTTGGGAATCGTCTTTGCCTTCTCTCGTCCCCCTTGCTTCCAGGTCCAGTTCAGCAGTTCCCGATAGCTCTTCAGCGACATCTCCAGGAATCCCTGGTCGCTCGCTCGAAGACCGCTGCCAGATTGCAACCGATCATCGGCTGGAGCACTGTTGATGGTCAGTGGGGCCAGCCAGGCACCTCGCGGCATCTCCAGAGTCACTGGCGGGAATTTGGCCTGCATACGAGCCCAGCGATCCGATGCCTTTCCATGCTGGAACTCCTGAGCCACCTCCTCCAGGGTCAGTGGTCGGACTTTGCGTGCCTGGGAACAGGCTTTATGCCCCTGATCTCCCAGGATCCTCTCGTAAATAGAGCTGAAGCAGCTGACTTCCAGGCTCTTGGCAAGACCTGCACGCACTTGGTTCAAATCGACATACATGGCGCACGCCAAAAGTCCCGCTTCATCGACAATTTGCTGTGCCTTGAAACGCCCTTCCCAGAAACTCCCTGTGCAATTGTCCTCCCGGTTGGCTCGGCGCGCAATCGGTTCACTCAATGCACGCATGAACCAGGAGACATCGCTCAATCGACTGCGAATCTTCTGGAGGCGCTCGGGATCCTCGAGGAGTTGCTGGACCTGGGTTTCCGTGGGGGCTCCAAGACGCTGCCCTTGGGACTGGCCGGGAAAGACCTGCAGCCACCGCACAGCAGCATCCCGGTCAGGCAGTTGGGCCACCAGATCGGGACGGTTGCGTACGATCCAGTGGGCATGATTGGAGAGTGTAGAAAAAGCAAGCACATCAATAGCAAAGCAGGAAGCCAAGAACTCCAATCGTTCCTGGATCCACTGACGTCGATGTCCATAGTTGCAACCAGAAACGGGATCCTCCCCGGTCAGAAAAGCGCGTCGGACGCATCGCTGGGTAATGTGCAGGATATTGACTTGATCGGGTGGGCAGATTTCGGCTCGGGCGGTCCGTGGCATGAGTCAGGCTCCCTGGGGAAGCGAGGAATCCTTAGGCATCGCATGCGGGATTCTATGGGCGCACCCATTGAATGGACAAATGAACAGCTTCCGCAAGTCCTTCGAGACAATTCATGAATGCGGAAAAACGAATGAAAAAATTCGAAATCGCGAGCTTCCCAAGACTGTCCACAGCTCGACTGGACACATGGACACATATTCACGTACTAGGCTTCATCCCAACCGAAAAAACCCGGATCGCCTGATCCCCAAGGTAAGAAAAGTGGGTGGCACGAATGGCACTGTACGAGCTGTTTTATTGCGCAACTTCTCTAGCGGCTGAAAGGGAAATTTTTTAAATTTCCCCCA
>JBIINB010000264.1:0-2883 GCA_044337705.1 Pirellulaceae bacterium
ATACAGCCGCATGGAGGATTGAGCACTGGATCGGACTGATCGGTATTGCCTCTCTACTGCTTTCTCTCCGCTCCTCCCTGCTACCCCTTGTCGCCAGTCTCGCGGCGGGGATTTGCATCGTAGCAAGTGTCTACCTCACCCTACAAAGCGTTCGAAATCGCGACACCACTCGCCAAGAGGCTCTGATGATCTGGCTACTGGCGATCGGCTGCGGTCTGCTGCTGTCCATAGCGATACCCGCCCCTCACCGAATACCTGGAGGTCCGATCGTTGTTGTTTTGGTCGCAGCGGCCATCAACCCTTGTTTCACCACCGCTTCGGAGATCAGGGAGATTCGGACCAACTGAATCGACTTGCCCGGCATCAGCGCCACGGTACGCTCTCGTCATGATTCCGCTTTGCGGTCGGCCGGCCTCAAGGCAACATCTTCCTCCGGCTGGATTCGCTGCCACGTTTCGATCATCTCCGAACCATCGGGCAAAGTAGCACTCTGGATCCAGAGGTCCCCTTCAAATCGGCAGTCAAAGGCAAAGTCCTTTCCGAAGACATTTTGCTTGAACTGCGGATCCAGCCCATATCGCATCGTCTCGATGTACTTGCCATCCACCACCTTCCAACTGCCTCCAGCCGATCGAAAAATCTTTCGGTCATCTGGCTGATAGCCGATCCAGATCAGATGGACCGGGGTGATGTGCTTGATGGTGATTGAAGTCCGATGCAATTCACTGGGCACGCCGCCGAACGATGCAGATACGATGCGCCACGAACCGACGAGTTGCGTTCGAATCTCTTCATCCGGTGCTATTTCAATGCCCGTTTTAGCCCCAGCAGCTTCCTTGGTCACTGCCGCCAAACTCACCATCAATCCGATCAGAACGACCAGCACCACCCCCACAACCGCTCGCGGAATCCTCATCGTGGAAAATCTCCTTAAAAAAGCATCGCCACCACTCAAGTCTCCTCTGCATTCTAAGTGCCGCGATCTGACAGATGGTGACTGAAGTATGCCGAGCGATACTGGCTCCTTTTCCTCTGCCCACTTTGCCAGCAGGGACACATGTAGGAACGATAGTTGTTTCTTGAACTATCCCAGCAAGCTATACTCGGATGAAGCAGAGCGATCGGCGCGACGATTGTTTGAGCCAACTTCTTGCCAAAGATGCAGCCATGCTTCCTGCCCGAATCTCGGTAGCGATTCAGTCCCCAAATTCCGGTCGCTTCGCGCAACGGATCGTCGCGCTGATCTTTTCCCTGGTTGCCGTCAGCCCTGTTCTTGAGCAGCCCGTACAGGCGGTCGATGAATCGATTGAGCTGCAGCGAAAAGCTCTGGCGATCTTCCAGTCTCGCTGCATCGAGTGCCATCAGGAAAAAGTACACGAAGGCGGCCTCCGCCTCGACCGCCGCGACGGCATGATTCAAGGAGGCGATTCGGGCTCGGCGGTCCAGCTGGGTAACAGTGCGGAAAGCCTCCTATTTCAACGCATCACCGCCAGTGATGACTCCCGGATGCCGCCCAACGGTTCTCCGCTCGATTCTTCCTCCATCGATACCCTGCGTCGATTCATCGATGCTGGGGCTCCATGGGAAAACCAGACACTTGACGACCCACGACGCAACCATTGGGCGTGGAAGCCGCTGCAGGAAGCCTCACTCCCGCCTGCCCTGGAGATCCATAGTCAAGAGGACAACCCAATCGATCGCTTCTTAACAGCTGCACTGGCGGCGAAAGGTCTGAAGCCTCTGGGGTCGGCTTCGCGAGAAACTTTGATTCGAAGATTGAGCTTTGATCTGCTTGGCATGCCACCCTCTCCTGACGAAGTCGATCACTTCGCTACCGATCGCAGCCCAGACGCTTGGGAAAAGCTCGTCGATCGGATGCTTGCATCTCCCAGATACGGCGAAAGATGGGCTCGCCACTGGCTCGATATCGCCCACTACGCCGACACACATGGATTTGAACGCGATCAGCGCCGAGACCATGCCTGGCGTTACCGGGATTGGGTGATCGACGCCTGGAATGCCGACCTTCCCTTTGATACTTTTATCCAGCATCAGATAGCTGGAGATGTTGTTCCCGAAAAAACCTCAGAGTCGACCATTGCCTCCAGCTTCCTTGCTGTCGGCCCATGGGACTTTGTCGGTCAGGTGGAAACACCAAGTCCTGTGATCAAGCGGCTGGCAAGAGCCGATGACCTGGATGATATGGTGGCCCAGGTGATGACGGGCATCTGCGGGATCACTATTCACTGCGCTCGATGCCATCATCACAAACTGGACCCGATCGCCCAGGAAGAGTACTACGCGCTGACGGCGATTTTTTCAGGCGTCAAACGGGGAGATCGCATCGTCTCCGACGATGAAATGAGGGAGATCGAAGCAAAGCGCACAGAGTGGACCCAACTCCAGCGGAAGATTGACGAGGAAATCCAACGTTCGACTGGCGGTATCTCGCTGGCCGATCTGGTGGGTGGTGGAAACGGCTGGGGAACCGGTGCAGAAGGAAGCGGCATCGATCCAAGTAACGGAGAGATTCGTGGTGATAAAGATCGCCGAGGTTTTCTCGACGGAGTCATTGCCAATCGGTTGAACCCAACCCGAAACGACTGGATCGATTCTGTCTTTGTGCCCGATGGAGGACCAAGGCAACAGCTTGCAGTCTCCCGATCGGGCACCATCGTTGAGGGGATTCCAGCGACCGATCAGAAGGCGTGGGATGCTATACGGAACGGTCCGGTGAATTCCCAGTTTTCGACCATTCTTGCAGGAGTCGACTGCAAGCCACCAGGACGCCGCATGCTTTCACTGCATGCGAATGCCGGAATTACCTTTCAAATGCGGCGCGACCTTTTGCAGCAGTCGATTCTCACGGAGCGTCAGGCCGGA
>JBIINB010000139.1:0-10802 GCA_044337705.1 Pirellulaceae bacterium
AGTCCCGGAATCGGCGATTTTCGTGATGCGTTTCTTAGCCATCCTGCCCAAGCAACTCCGTGTCCTCATGCTCATACCCAGGAGCGCAGCAACACAGAAGCCGCAGCGGTTCATCCGATGGATTGATCAATCCATGAAGCACTCCCGGCGGGATAGCGATCGCATCGCCCGGTCCAATCGATCGCTGCTGACCATCCATCCACATGACACCCGTTCCGGAGATGATCCAATAGATTTCTTCCGTTCGGTGATGGCGGTGGATCTGGGTGCGTCCTCCCGGAGGCACCACCGCCTCAGCCAGGCTCTGCATCCGAATGGAGGAATTGCGGTGGCTCAGCAGTTCACGAATGATCGATCCATCTTTTGTGACAAAGGGGGCGCATTGGTCCAGTGCGACAATTTCCATCTTCAATTTTTCCCCGGTTGCCTGTATCGAATAGGCCGATTCAGCCATGCAAGCCCCGTCTATTCTAGCGGCCCATTGAGGAATTCAATGGGCCTCGTGAACACAAGGTAGCGATCACGAAACGGTGGCGAGTACCGAAGTTTCGCCAGCGGCTCACAGCTCTGCTCGAAGGTTGGCGAGGTGGAAGAAGGCAACGATGAGCTTTTTCAACAGTCCGCTAGCCGTTCGGTCAGCCTGGATCGAGCTCTCTTGGGAAAGCGGGCTGCTGAACTTTGTTTTGGGTAAAGCGAAATCGAGCTGCTAGGATAAATGGGAATTGGTTGCCGACGTCGCGCGACCCAACAATCAGTTCCTGATGGGCAGTGGACTTCGAGGAGGAACCATGGCGGTGTGGCGGAGCGTGGCGGGAGTCACGTTCTTCTCTATCCTGCAGATCCTCGTTCAGTTCGTTCTGCAGATGCTGCTGGCGGCCCGGTTTGGAACCAGCCCGGAAATCGATGCATTGCAGGCGACGATGGCGATCCCTCAAGCCATCCAACTTCTTCTGACACTGCCGCTTGGCTTTGCCCTGGTCCCTCTGCTGACGCGAGCGTTTGAGAGAGACCCCAACGATCCTGAAGCTTGGCAAATGATCGCGACCCTCGGGGGGATCCTGGCGACAACGGCCCTGGTCGTCACGTTGTCTCTATGCATTTTTCGATCTTTCTGGATCGACTTCTTTCTCCCCGGCCTGGATGCGATGCGACATCAACTTGCGGCGGACCAGTTGATTTGGCTTGCTTGGCAAGTGCTTTGGGGCTGCATGGTCACCTTTTTGAGCACCATATACCAAACGCAGCAGCGATTTCTATATCCCGCCATGATCGCCTTTGTATTCAGTCTGACTCATGCCTTGATGACGTGGCGATGGGCGACCCGTGGGATCGAAGCATATACCTTGTCGATGTTTCTGACCGGGCTTGGATGGGTGACGGTGCTGCTATGGCCTTTGCGCATGCAGATTGGAAGGGAACCCTTCGGGATCAATCCGATGGTGCGCGATCTATGGCGCATGACGCTCCCGCTGCTTCTAGGCAACGCTGTGATGCGATGGGACATGGTAGTCGAACGCTGGCTCTTGTCTTTTCTTCCTGCCGGAAATATCGCGCACTTTGGCTACACGCAGCGCTTCGTCACCGCACTTTCCCAAATCTGCATCGGCGGCCTGCTGACAGTGCTCTTCGCGCGGCTCAATCGCGGTGAAGAGGACGAGAGAGACGATGCAGTCCGCCAACGACAGATGCATGGGATCTATGCCCTTCTCTGGATCTTGATCCCAATCGTCCTCGGGATCAGTTTTTTTGCGGAGTCGGTGACGGGCGATTTGTTGCAGCGCGGAGCATTCTCTGCGTCGGATACAGCGGCTGTAGGAAGCCTCTTCCGCATTCTGGTCTGGACGCTGGTTGGAGCATCCCTGGCCGACTGGACCGCCCGAGGTTTCTTCTCCATCGGCAACACAATGACCCCTACGTGGATTGGACTGGTAGCGATGCTTCTGGGGTGGGGTGGCAAGGCGATCCTGGTTTCTTCGCTGGGTAGCGAGGGCCTGGCGATCGGTTCGGTTGTCCATTTGACGCTGGCCGCACTGGCGATTGGCATCGTCCTTTCCTGGCGCGTAGGTCCTCTCTGGGACCGTTCGCTGACGCAGGACACGTTGCGTTTGGTGACTGCGGCGCTGGCGACCTGTTTTCTTTGTCTGCCTCTGGTTGCCGCGCTCCCCAAAGGAGGCTCTCTGGTGGTCGCTCCTCTGGGTGCAGGGCTTTATTTGGTCTTCCTGTACTGGCAGAACGATCGATTGACGCGACTACTGATCGCGCACCTGACCGAGAGGTTCAGACGCTGACCTCCAGCCCCCAAGACAGCATCGCCAGCGCCAAATCCGCTGCCTCCCTCTGCCGCCCCATGCGTCTTCGTCCGTCGCGCGGGCTGCGAGGTGCCTCCGATTGCAAACGAAATCGGCCACTCCAGCAAACCTCCACTGGCCCCGATGTCCGAGCCCCTGAAAAATCACCACGTCGAGCCACCGCAATCCAGACCAGTCCATCTTCCTGGAGCGGTGCTCCCGGCCCCAGATGCCCCGTGATGGCAAGGGACAGATGCGCCTCGGGTGCCCGGCGAAGGGCTCCTTCTGCCATCGCTTCAGCGACTGGCTGGGATACGGCTCCCGGCCCCGATGGGGCAAGCCACTTGCTGGGGACTCCCAACCATCGCTGCTTGGCGTCCAAGCGATAACTGACCAGAGATCCGACCAGCCACTGGGAAACGCCTGGCACACCACCCAGCCTGGCTGCGATCAATCCACAAGTGCAGCTCTCGGCAAGCACACATCGGATCTCCTGCCCCGCCAACCGATCAACCACCTGACGTGCGGTAGTGGTAGCAATCGCAAGACGACGGGGCGAGTGACCTTTTCCCGAGCTACCGACCCAGCGCGTCGCCACGTTCTGCCCCTTCGAACAAAAAGAAACCGACTGGATGAACATCCAGCGTTTACTTGCCACGCAAGGCATCGAGAATCGGCAATCGATTAGCCTGCCTCACTGCCAGAGCGCCAGCGGCGATTCCGCATGCCAGGACCATCCCCAGCATGCCTATCGGGCCCCACATCGAACCGATCGACTGCCCTCGCCACCAAGCAGGCAGTGCTGCAAGAGCGGCGCTGCCCACTCCAATCCCCAATCCGGTCGCCAGCAAACGAAGATTCTCTCCGGAAAGCATCTGGCCAACGCGCTCCGTCGAATAGCCCAGCGATCTGAGAAGCGCTAGTTCCGACCGGCGCTCGAGAACCGAACGAACCTGAACGACAGCCAGACCAAGGGTGCCCAGCAGCAATCCCAGAGCGCCCAAAGCCTGAAACGCCTTCAGGTAAGTGTTCTGCACCGCAAGGAGCTGATCCAGCACTCCATAAGTCGATTGCGCGGTCCATCCCTCTTCGCTCCATCCTTCCTCCAGCGTCTGCCTGGCCACATCGAGATCGGTAGGTGGCTTGCCACCCACAAGGAACCACTGATAACCGCTCAGAGAGGGAAAGGCCTTACGAAAATTCTCTTCACCGATGATCAGCGATCCCTGTAGCAGCGTATTCTGCAGCAGCCCAACCGTCTTGAAGAAGACAGGACGTTCGTCCATCTCAAACGAAAACACCTCTCCAATTTTGGCCCCACGATGGAGCGACCACATGGCGGTATTCTGATCCAGAATGACCGGAAGCGGCGATTCGAAGGTCCCTTCTCCCGGTCGTTCCAGAAGACGCCATGGGGAGGGGAGCGATGCGGCATTCCCCGACGTATCGTAGGCAGCCCAGGGGAAACGGGAGGCGGAAGGCAACTGCAGCTCCCAGTCGACAATTTCCGGTCTCATCCCAAGAACGCGAGGCTGCTGCGACTGGTAGAGGTTCCCACAGCTGGCATCATCCCCAGCTCGCAACCGCGCTGAAACAACCGTGACGCCATCCAACTGACTTCTTCGGGGTCCCAGAACCTGCTGCTGCACTTGGGGATCGTTCAGATCGCGGAGGATCGGCTGCGAGGATTCGGCGATCCACTGCCATCCTCCTACACCTCGCGGATCGGCCTGGCTGTGGAACAGGCTGATGGCCATCAGCAGGAAGGAGGCTGTGGCGATCAGTCCGGAGGCCAGGGCGCTTCGCATCGGGTTGCGATGAACGTTCTTGGCGAGCAGATTTCGAAAAGTCTGCATTGCAGAAGATGGTCTGGAATCGATCGAGGGGAAGGTCCAGGAGCGGTACAGCTGCAGCACGGCCCAGAGCACCGCTGCCATCCCCGCACCGACAAATGCACCCGCTGCAGCCTGACCGCTCAACCACCACCCTGCCATCCATGCCACCCCGGCTATGGCCGCCAGCGTTCCGATCAGCCATCGCAACATGGGAGACTTCGCCGCGCCGCGCTGCACATGGGAGCTGAGATTCCCTTGTAGCAGCTCTCTGGCTGGCATGCGAGACCAGCCCCGCGCGGCCCACAGGACCGTAGCCATCACCGCCACCAGTGCGCTGAAAGCCCCCAGAAAGTAACTTGCAGGACTCCCGTGAAACTCCAGAAACGGTACCTGTATCGCACCAACCCACCAGCGCTGGAGCGCATGGACGACGCCTCGCGCGTAAAGGTAGCCCAGCGGCAGTCCCGCCAGCACCCCCAGCAGACTCACCCACCCCGCCTCGGCTACCTGCAGCCATCGCACCCCGGCCACCGGCCAGCCCATCGCCAGCATGGTACCCCACTGCGACGCTCGCTGTTCCAGACTCAGTCGAAACAAAAGAGAGACCAGAAGCAGCGCCGCAAGAATGACGAAAAAACTGAGCGCCAGGAAAAGGCCGTCAAACGGAGTGGTCCCCCTAGCCGCATCCAACTGCGTTGCACGCAGCGCAAGCGACTGCAACCCAAGACTTCTCGCTTCGTGGCGCACCGCTTCGAGCAAACGGCTTTCCATCGCCGCCAGATCCTCACCGGCCGAAGGAACAATCCGGATGCTGGTGGCCGAACCAAATCGACTTCCAAATCGTTCCACTCCCGGCTCATACGGAAGAAAAAGCTTGGGGGTCAGACGATGATCGTTCCAGTAGGCGTCATCCACTTTGGGGATCTTTCGATTGAGAGCGAACGGCAGGTCCCAATCCTCCATCGACTCCTGATCGGTGATACCCGGCACCTCCGGTGGGATCGAAGGATCGTTGTACACAGTCGGCGGGCGATCGAACTTCGCCACCTGGCGTCGGCGATATGGCCGCTCTGGTGTCGTCAGTGGCACCACGCCACAGACTTGCACATCCCATTGCCGTTCCACCTCCTGCCCATGTGCATTCTCGGGAAGATAGTAGGCAAGTCGCAGTCGATCTCCAGGCTTTGCCTGCAGTTGTTCGGCCAGCCACTGATTGATCACCACGGGAACCAGGTCATCGGGCGAACGGGCATCGGGTGCTGGGTAGGGAAGTGGCAGTGGATCGCTAGAATCGATCGCTGCGACGATCGAGTAGGGGACTTCTCTACCAAGCTGAGTACGGGGTGCGGACGGGTCTGCCGGTTCTTCCGCAACCTTCTGAATTCCGTTGGCTAGATAGACCAGTACCTTCCGCAATCGGTTAGCCGGGAAAGCCGATTCGACCTGCCGAACGACCGCATCGGGAAGCAGTAGCTGCTCCCCGGTCAGATGGAAATAATCGAAGATTGTAGCTACATCTTCTTCCTTCGACTCCGTTGGCTCGCTGGAATCCGGAAACCGCTTGGTAACTCTCGCCACGCGAAGCCCCAGATCCTCCAGGGACAGATCTAGCTGCTCCAGGTAGCGATCCACTTCCTGCTGGGCCGAGTGGAGATCGGCTGATCGTTCGGGCTGGCCAGCGCGGTGGGAGAAGAGGATCGCGTTGATTTTGCCTTCCACCTTCAATTGCTCGGCCAGAAACTTCCGATCGACAAAGATCACGCGTGGCGGTTTCTGACTGGGTCGCCAGTCAAACCGGCCCAAACCGCGGTTGGGGAGGATCGCGGTGACTCGCAGTCCGGGGAACCGCTCCACCTGTCCTTCCTTCTTTCCCAGAGGACTATCCCCTGGTACCGCCTCAGCGGTCGGCACTCGCAACGTGATTTCGTCGCCCACCGAGACCTTCAGATCATCGGCCAGGTTCTGATTGATCACCACCTCCCGCCCGCTTGGATGCGTGACCTCTGTTTGGCCCCCCACATCCCAGAAAGGATCATCGACCGCAAGCATCGTAAGGTTTCCAGCGCGATGCCTGCCGGTTGGGGTGGTCGATTCGGCGCTGGCTCGCGAAAACTGGATGCTTGGATGCACCTGATGCCTCAGGTTGGGATCCAGCCCTTGGAGGCTGGACTCGCGAAAGAAACGATTGGCCAGGATGGCATGATCGATCTCGCCAAGGCGGTCGATCACCAGCCCCCGCAGGCTCATCCTCGCACTGTCCCCCACCAACAGCGCTCCGACGATTACCGCCGTGGCGGCGGCGGCACCTGCGGCCAGCGCCAGGGCCATGCGACGATGAAACCAGAGCGACTTGAGGGTCCAGGACCATCTCGAAGGAGTCGATGCAGCAGGAGTCACAGCGAATCCCCCCCTCGGCTCCAGGAAACCTCCTCCAATCGCCCTCGGACCAGCCTCACACATCGTTCCATCTGCTTTGCGATCTCCATGCTGTGCGTCACCACCACCAGCATGGTGCCTTCTTCTTTTTGTAGCGCAAGCAACATTTCGAGGACACGTTGTGCGTGATCGGGATCGAGATTCCCTGTAGGCTCATCGGCCAGCAGCAGCAGCGGCTTCATCATCAACCCCCGCGCCACCGCGACGCGCCCGCGTTCCCCGCCCGACAGTTCGCTGGGCAGATGCCCCAACCGATGCCCCAGCCCGACGCGCCCCAGGAGCGCATTGGCCCGATCCTGTTGCTCTCGACTGGGCGTGCCAGAGGCCATCGCGGGAAGGATCGTATTTTCGAAGACATTCAGATGCGGCAGCAGGTGATGATCCTGAAAGACAAAACCGATTTTCTGATTTCGAAAATGGGCCAACTGATGTTCGTCCAGCCGAAAGGGGTCGACCCCTTCCAGGAAAACGGTTCCCGATGTAGGCCGGTCCAGCGTGCCGAGGATCTGCAGGAGAGTCGATTTCCCGGAACCACTGGCACCTACGATCGCCAGATTAGTTCCTGGCTCCATGCTAAGCTCCAACCGCTCAAGCACCACCAGATCCTCCGCAGGCGTCGGATAGCTCTTGCACAGTCGCTCCACCTGCAATCCTGCCTGCACCCCTGGCATCCGCAATTCTCCAAAACGCAGAATGATTGTCTTCCACTGCAGCAATTCCATTTCATTCTATCCATCCGCCCATGGATCGGGCTGATCCTTGCGGTTTCCCGTCCGCTCTTCCGTGGCAGCGAATGTGCCATGCGTTCTCAGGTGGTACCCTTGCCATTGCACCGCGATGGTCGATTCGTCGGTTACGATAGTCTGACATCCGATGGAGGCGGTCGATCGAGACGCGTGCAGAAATGGAGCATCTTCGGGGATGGCTGTCGAAAACGTATCCGCAAGATTGACCGAGGTGGCCAGACGACAGGGCGCGCAAACCGCAATCGCTCAGGTAGCCGGCAGGTCCAGACGCAGCGGGCAACGAGCCTACACGACGATCGACTTCGCTGAACTGGAAAATCGCGTCGCTTCGATCGCCTCCGGTCTTCAGCAGATGGGAGTCGGCCCAGGTCATCGCATGGTGCTGCTGGTCCGATTCAACCAGGACTTCATCGCCCTGGTTTTCGCGTTGCTGCGAGTCGGTGCAACGCTGGTGCTGATCGATCCTGGTATGGGGCGTCGACATCTGCTAGGATGCCTGCAGGCGGTGAGCCCTGATGGCTTTGTCGCGATCCCGGCGGCGCATGCGGTGCGATGGTGGTTTCGCGATCGTTTTCCCAATGCCCGTTTCCTAGTGACGGCCGGGCCCAAGCTTGGGATTTTCCCCTCCCCTACGCTGGCGCAGTTGGAACGAAGTCGAACCAGCGACCTCCGCATCCCCGCGACTACCTTCGACGACCCCGCAGCCATCATTTTCACCACCGGCAGCACCGGACCTCCCAAGGGAGTCCTCTACACGCATCAGACATTCCATCAGCAGATCGACCAGATCCAGCAACATTATGGGATCCAGCCTGGCGGCAGGGACCTGAGCGCTTTCCCTTTGTTCGGACTTTTCAACGCCATGATGGGGACGACAACCATCCTTCCCGACATGGATCCGACTCGTCCCGCCGATGCCGATCCCGTGCGGTTGCTGGATGCCATCGATCAATGGGACATCAACCAGTCATTTGGTTCCCCAGCGCTGTGGACCCGAGTAGGTAGGCACTGCCAGAAGACGGGGCGAAAGATCGCCTCCCTGCAACGTGTTCTTTCGGCAGGGGCTCCGGTCGCTCCGCATATCCTCCAGCTGATGCGGGACGCGATGCCTCCATCGGCGACCATGCACACTCCTTATGGGGCCACCGAGGCGCTTCCGATCGCATCGATTGAATCACGCGAGGTGTTGGAGGAAACTGCCGCGCGGACGCGTCAGGGAGCCGGCACCTGCGTCGGTCGCCGATTCGACAAGGTCGATTGGCGAGTGATCCCTATTGCAGACGAGCCGATCCCAAAGATCGAATCGTGCCGGTTTCTGCCGACCGGACAGATCGGTGAGTTGATCGTGCGAGGCCCCCAGGTGACGCGCACCTACGTCACGCGCACCGATCAGAATGCCTTGCATAAGATCGCCGATGGCGACACCTTCTGGCATCGCATGGGCGATGTCGGCTATCTGGACGAACAGGATCGATTCTGGTTCTGCGGTCGCAAATCGCATCGCGTGGAAGCCGCCGATCGAACGCTGTTCACCGAACCTTGCGAGGCGATTCTGGCGACTCATCCGGTGGTCCATCGCGCCGCATTGGTGCAGGCAGGCAACCAAGCGCGGAAGCTACCGGTCCTGATCGCCGAGCCCTGGCCGGATCAGATGCCAGCCTCCGCTAACGCCCGCCAGCAGCTTGCCCAGCAACTGCTCGCGCACTACCAATCCGCACGCCCGGAAGACAGTATCCATCGCGTGCTGATCTACCCCGGTCGCCTGCCTACCGACATTCGACACAATGCAAAGATCTTTCGCGAGCAGCTTGGCCCTTGGGCGGCAAAGATCCTTCGCGAAGATCCATAGCGAATAACTCATTGCTGGGGAACCTCGGCCCCATCCCGCACGGATTCGATTCTTTGAAGGAGTCTCCCATGCCTCGGCTACTTGCACTATTCCTGGCATTCGCATGGCAACTGCAACTCCCTGCGCTTCGCGCTCAGAATGCCGCTCACGTCCCATGGCTGCAGGAATTGGAATGGAAATCGGAGAGTGGGCCAGCGATTGACGATCTCTCAAATCTGAAGGATCCCGGCTCATGGGAGACGCAGCGCCAACAGTGGCTAGATGCCTGGCGCGACTTTCTGGGCCCCGCGCCCAAAGCGGCCGAAGCCTTCGATACTCAGGTGATTTCCGAAGATTCTGTCGATGGGGTCGTCCGTCGCCGGATCCGCTACCGCAACGAAGTCGACGACTGGATGGATGCCTACCTGCTGATCCCTCGCACACGTATCGACTCAGGGGACAAAGGTCCTGCCATTGTTGCTTTGCACCCGACCACCAATGAGACGATCAACGAAATGGTGGGGATCTCCGGGCGCGACGGCAGGGAAAACGGTCTCCAGCTGGCCCGGAACGGGTACGTCGTCCTATGCCCCACCAACTTTCTCTGGCAGCAGCCAGGGGGATTTGACGCGGCTGTCCAACGCCACCTCGATCGGCATCCTCGATCGCTGGGGATGGCCAAGATGCTGTTTGATGCTCAGCGCTCCGTTGATTTTTTGATTGCTGATCCTCATGTCGATCGACAGAAGATCGGTGCGTTCGGGCATTCCCTGGGAGCCAAAGAGACATGGTTCCTGACGGCGATGGACTCCAGGATCAAGGCGGCCGTGGCCAGCGAAGGAGGCATCGCATGGGAGTCGACCAATTGGGATGCCCCCTGGTACCTTGGCCCGGAGATTCGCAACCCCGAATGCCCTCGAAAGCCCCACCAGCTGCTGGCCCTTGCGGCTCCCAGGCCACTGCTAATTCTCGGTGGACAATCGGGCCCCGGTGCTGCGGACGGTACACAAAGTCTCCCCTGGATCGAAGCGGCAGCACCTGCCTGGCAACTGCATGGTCAGCCGATCGGCTTTGGACTCTGGAACCATCGGCGCGGCCACTCGCTGGATGCTCAGATGATGGACCGGATCATCACCTGGTTCGACTGCTACCTGCGGTGACCTGAAAGACCGAATCACCAGTAGATGTATCGCTGCAGCCAGTTCAAAGCAGTGTCGAAAGCGGCTCAGCCACCCAGCAGGGACTCCATCAATTCGATCACTAGGCGGCGATCGATGCCGCGAACGCTTTTCACATGGCCGATCCGATCGGGCAGAATGAAATGGACCTCCCCATGTTCGGTCTTCT
Source organism: Pirellulaceae bacterium (assembly GCA_044337705.1). Taxonomy (GTDB): domain Bacteria; phylum Planctomycetota; class Planctomycetia; order Pirellulales; family Pirellulaceae; genus JBEISR01. The sequence goes on from JBIINB010000139.1 coordinate 10,481, forward strand.
TGTCGCTTTGCATCCTGACGTAAAGTCGACTGGGGTCTAGCCCCTGGGTGATCACAGGCAGTCCTAAGGTTTCCAGCAGACTGCTTTGCCGCTGGATCACCAACGGGTCGATCATCCCCACACGGGCTGCAAGGGTCGCCGCACAGTGCATGCCCAGCGAAACAGCCTCCCCATGAAGCCATCGCCCATAGCCAGCTTCTGCCTCGATCGCGTGAGCGAAGGTATGTCCATAGTTGAGGATGGCACGCAGTCCCGTCGTCTCCCGTTCGTCCTGTGCCACAACGCTGGCCTTCATCTGGCAACTGGCGCGCACCGCATGCTG
>JBIINB010000265.1:0-2868 GCA_044337705.1 Pirellulaceae bacterium
CCTTGCTTCTTCTTTTCCTCCATGCCCGCCCCGCCCGCATCCTGGTCGATGATGCGCCCCTGCCGTTCGCTGGTGGTGGTCAGCAGCATCTCCTGGATGATCTCCGGCAAGGTCGTCGCTTCCGATTCGACCGCACCGGTCAAGGGGTAACAGCCCAAGGTTCGAAAGCGGACCATTTTCTCAACCAGTTCTTCGCCGGGCCGCAGCTTCAATCGATCGTCGTTCTTGTGGATCCAGGTCCCATTGCGCCAAACGACGGCCCGCTTTTTGGCGAAGTAAAGATCAGGAAGCGGAATGTTCTCCATGTAGATGTACTGCCATACGTCGAGTTCGGTCCAGTTGGACAACGGGAAGACGCGAATGCTCTCTCCGGGATTGACCTTGGAGTTGTAGAGATTCCAAAGTTCCGGACGCTGGTTCTTGGGGTCCCAGCGATGAAACTGATCGCGGAACGAAAAAACCCGCTCCTTGGCCCGCGATTTCTCTTCGTCTCGCCGCGCACCGCCGAAGGCGGCATCGAAGCCATGGTGAGTCAACGCCTGTTTCAGCGAGTCGGTCTTCATGACTTCGGTGTGCTTCTCGCTGTTGGTCGCAGGGTCGATGCCCAGCTTCAGCCCCTCGTGGTTGATATTGACCAGCAGCTGAATCCCCAGCTGCTTGCCAACATAGTTGTCTCGAAACTCGATCATCTCCCGAAACTTCCATGTCGTGTCGACGTGGAGAAATGGGAACGGCGGCTTGGCGGGATAGAACGCCTTGAGCGCCAGATGAGTCATCACCGCCGAATCCTTGCCGATCGAATAGAGCATGACCGGTTTTCGAAACTCGGCAGCCACTTCGCGGATGATGTGGATGCTTTCGGCTTCCAACTGCTTGAGGTGGGTCAGCTGGTAGGAATTCATAGACGACGTCACAGCTCCTGCGCGGAACGGGCCAAGCGATCGGGATCGGAATTCCCCCGACCGACGCCCTAAACTAAATGGCGAGCGCCAAAGTCGCAATAGCAACCCAACCCGCGGCGCCGCTCATCAGCCAGATCGAACGCGTGCATTGGGTTTTTCAATCGATTGGCACCTCCTGGCCGCCCGAAAGGACCGATCGCTGGACTGCATGGCACGCCGCGATCGCATCGCTGGCCCGCTGGCCATCCAGCCTCGGTTCGATTTTGCCGCTTTGGACGCTGCGGGCCATGTCTTCGATTTCCTGCTGGAAGGCGGCAACGTCGTCGGCCTCCGGCAACTGAGGCCACTCGACCTGGCCATCCTGATGCAGCACTTTCAGGGGCATCGATTCGACTCGGTCGCTGAGCACCGATAACTCAAACTGAAGCGTCGCCTCCTGGCAATGCAGTTCGAACCCATGAGTGAACGGCCGCCCCGACTGCTCGACCACCCCACAGGCAGCCGTCACACCGATCGAGGGATCCGGGAAGCGATAGAGAATTTGAGCCAGACGGGCGGTGGAGCCGTGGACAGGTCCACTGGCGACAACCGATTTGGGACGGCCAAAGATCAGGTCGATGAAGTGCGCATCGTGCACGTGGAGATCGATCATGGGACCTCCGACCCGATCCATTTCGTAAAAATCGGGGATCCAGTCGGGAGGCGAGATCAACCGCTTGAAATGACCTCCCAGCGGCCTGCCCCAGCGCCCCTGCTGGACTCCCTCGAGCGCGTATCGATAGGGCCCCATGTAGGGGAGGACCTGCGCAACCATGATGCATCTCCCGGAGGCCTTTGCCTGAGCGAGAATCTGGCGGCCAGCCTCAGGGGTCAGGGCCAGTGGTTTTTCGCAGAACACATGCTTTCCTGCCTGGAGAGCAGCGATGGCGACATCGACGTGGCAGTGAGGCGGCAGACAGATATCGATCACGTCGATCTCTGGATCGGCCAGCAGCTGTTCGACCTGTTCATACACACGCATCCCCGATACATCGATCGTGTCACCTGGCGGCCCGAAATTCCCGCGTATCCCACTCCAGTCCCCAGCTCGCTTTCCCGCATCGCGGGAAGCAAAGGCATGCAGTCTTGCAGACGAAGAACGCTGGTAGGCCAGATAATGGATCCAACCCATGAAGCCAACCCCGGCCAAACCTACGCGGATCATAGACAACTCCCAGATAACAGATCGAGTTCATCCTGCCTTCGGCGAACGTGACTGAAAAACATCGACTCGCACCGATCCCCTCGCGTCGGTCGTCCCAAGGGTTTCTGCAGACATTGCCGATACCCCTCTCATCCTACCGGCTCGTTGCTTCCGCTAGCAATCGGTAAGTCGTCCTGGTGGTTTCCTGCGATCGAACCTGCCCGTCTGGTCCGACACGAAAAGTTTGCTATGGCACTGACACTGGCACTTTGCTACACCCTTTTCGTCCTGCGGGGAACACCCGCCCGGAAGGCTTTGGAAGATTCTGGGGCCCGAAGGAGTGGAAGGACAGGATTCGGTGATTGGACGAAGTCGGTCAAGGAGGACCGTCATGCAAACCATCAAGACTTCGGTCGTTGTGGTGATGCTGTTGGCAGCGATCTACGGTGTGTATGTCGCGTTGAACGATCCCGGGGTAGAGATTCCAGCAAGTTTGCTGCAGGAAATGGAAGGAAGCCTAGGACCAGGTATGGACCTGCAGCCCGACTTTGACGACGGCCCCTTTCAGGTTCCCGGATCGGGGCCTTCAGTAGGTCGCTCATCGAATGAAACCAATCCGAAGGCTCGTTCCAATGCTCCCAACGGCTCGGTTGCCAACCCCATCTACCAGACCGCTCCTGGTGCCAACGCCCCACCTGCCAGATTGACCGGTTTCCCACCCTTGGACCGACCCGACTCGTCGGATGCCACCAGCTCGCTCGATCGAATCGACCCTACCGAAGG
>JBIINB010000140.1:0-10768 GCA_044337705.1 Pirellulaceae bacterium
AACCAACACGACCTGAACGGGCAATTGTTCTCTAATTAACTGACCACAGCTGTCTCAAAGTCATTGACACATTCCGCGTTGCACTGAGTAGGAGTACCGTTGCACTGAGTACGAGTACCGTTGCACTGAGTACGAGTACCGTTGCACTGAGTAGGAGTACCGTTGCACTGAGTAGGAGTACCGTTGCACTGAGTAGGAGTACCGGTGCACTGAGTACGAAGACTTGGGAGAAAAGATCAGCCCCTTCTGCTTCGTTTGAACTGGGTCCAAAGGGCCGCTGCAGAATCAGGCGGCTTTCTTGCCGCTGCGTTCGTTGAGTCGATTGTAGAGGGTCTTGAGGCTGATCCCCAGTTCATCGGCAGCAGCTTGTTTGTTCCCCTGGTGTCGCTGGACTGCTTCCTGGATCGCGATGTCTTCCATCTCTTTGAGGCTCATTGGGACCGTGGCACGCGGCGCGGTGGGACGAGCGGCACGGGCCATCATGTGCCTGGGGAGATGTTCGGGGAGCAGAGGCGGATGGTCGCTAAGGATCGTTGCATGTTCGATGACATTAGCCAGTTCGCGGATGTTGCCAGGCCAGGAGTGTTCCAGGAGTCGCTCGAGTGTTTCGGGGGCGATCGGAACGGCGATCGACGCATGTTCGGGACGGAAGCGTCGGTAGAAGTGTTCGGCCAGTCGTGGCAGGTCGCTGATCCGATCGCGAAGTGGTGGGACATCGATCTGGAATGTATTGATGCGGAAGAGCAGGTCTTCGCGGAATGTCCCTTGCTGGACCATTTCCTCGAGGTTCCGGTGGGTGGCGCAGACCAGACGGACATCGACGCGGCGTGTCTGGTTATCGCCGACGCGCCGGATCTCACCGCTTTCCAGGACTCGCAGCAGTTTGGCCTGCATCGCCAGGGGGAGTTCGCCGATTTCATCGAGGAAAATCGTGCCGCGATCGGCTGATTCGAACAGCCCTTCACGCTGCGTATCGGCACCGGTGAAGGAGCCCTTGAGGTGGCCAAACAGTTCGCTTTCGATCAGATTTTCGGGGAGTGCGCCGCAGTTGATGGCTAGGAATGGAGCTTCCTTGCGGAGGCTTTTTTGGTGGACCGCACGAGCTACCAATTCCTTGCCGCATCCCGTCTCACCGCGGATCAGCACGGTGCTCTGTGTGGGAGCCACTTTGGCGATCATCTGCTGGACCATTTCCATCGAAGGGTGGTCGCCGATCAGTTGGCTGGCGGCCTGGCATCGGTCGAGTTCCTGTTGGAGGGAGAGGTAGTTTCGGCGCAACTCGCGGCGCTGCGCGATGCGTCGTAGCAGGGCATCGAGTTCAGAAAGCTTGCAGGGCTTGGTCAGATAGTCTGTGACACCGAAGCGGAGCGCCTGGACGGCGGTTTCCAGCGACGATTTTCCCGTGAGCACCACTGCTTCGGTCATCGGCGCCATCTGATGGGCGCGCTGGATCACCTGCATGCCATTGAGTCCTGGCATATCGAGGTCGACGATCAGGCAATCGAAGCTGTCTTTTTCGAGTGCGGCGATCGCTGTCGCGCCGTCTGGGCAGACGGTGACGCGGTGGCCCATCTGCGGCAACTCCAGACGCATCAGCTCCTGGAGCGATGGTTCGTCGTCGGCAAAAAGGATGCGAAGCGAATCAGGCCGCTTGGTAGGATCGTTCATGAGTACCTTCAAATTCCTCAACAGGAAGTGTTACTTCGAAACGGGAGCCCTGCCCTACCCCATCGCTGTGCGGGGTGATGCGACCTCCGTGGTCGGCGATAATGCGGCTGGTGATCGGCAGCCCCAGCCCCGTACCGCGACCGTCGCGGCGTCGCGTAAAGAACGGTTCGAACAGGTGTTGCTTGACCTCATCGGTCATTCCACACCCGTTGTCGGTGATCACCAGTGTGGCGTGCGTGCGACTGGATTCCAGAAGGATTCTGACCCATCCTTCTTCTTTCGACTCGGGCAAAGCGTCCAGCGCGTTGGTCAGGAGGTTGAGCACCACCTGTTTGATCTCTGGCGGGCTGGCCCAAACCCAGATCGGCTCTTTTTGTTGGAATTCGATACGTCTTTCACGATACTGGCCCAGGTGCTGAACCATATCGACCACATCGCGCACCAGGGAAGCCAGGTCGGTGCGATGCTTCTTCTCGGCATTTCCGAGTCGTGAAAAATCGAGCAGTCTTTCGGTGATTCCTTTGCAGCGGAAGGCATCATCTTGGATGCGTCGCAGGTAGCTGCGGAGTGTTTCCACATCGGGCGAAGGAGGCTCGGTAGGTGCTTCGTTGGTGAGCGGATGGAGGATGCGATGCAGGCGGCTTTCGAGCGCTTCGGCGCTCCATGCGATTGAGGCGAGGGGGTTGTTGATTTCGTGAGCGACACCGGCGGCCAGGAACCCGACGCTCGCCAGTTGCTCATTGCGGATCACCTCGCGGGATCGTTCCTGGACCTGATGATGGAGTTCGCGTTCGGTCTTCAGGAATCGTTCGGTGCCGCGATTGATCGTCTGCGCCAGTTCGCTCAATTCATCCTGGCTATCGATGATGATCCGATGCTCGTAATCCCCTCCGGCGACTCTTCGGGACCCCTGCAGCAACGCCTTGAAGGGAAGGATCACAGCGCGACGCACATAGACGCACAGTCCCACCAGCAGGAGGAGGGTGAAGAAGGTGGAGCTCCATGCCAGAGCGATCCAGGTGCGATAGCGCGTGCGGACTTCGTCCCGGAAGGAGGCCATGCGATGATGCAGGAAGGTGGGTAGCTGGTGGGCGCGATCGGACAGCCGGTCGAGGTCTTCCAGCTGCTGACTGAAGTCGACGCGATCACGGAACAGATCCTCTTCGGTGCTTCGGTCCAGAACCACGTGGACCAGTGTTTCGATCTCCTGCACCATCTGTCTTTCGAGGCTGCGATCGCCCAGTCTTGCTTCATTGCCTACATGAACTTCCAGGCGGGCCTTGTAGCTGGCCAGCGCTTCGCGTACCTCCTGCAATTTGGCGCGGTGCTGAGTCCGCCTGGACCACTGGGTTCCTTCGACGACTTGGCCGAGCGAGGGGAGGTCGACACCATGAGCGGCGGTTTGGAGGTAGGAGATGCGGAGGTCGTCGATCGCGCGGGTCAGCGCATCGGCCACTGGGAATTCGGCGGCACGCTGACTGAGGATCACCGCCAGATCGCGGTAGGCGTAGGCGCCGCGAAATCCGGTATAGCCGAGCACCAGGATGACGGTTCCAAGGACCGTGATGGCGATCAACAGCTTTTGGCGGATCGTGCGTTTGGACCCCACACGCGACCTCCTTGACGCGGTGCTTTCTCTTGGCGGTCCTGCAGGGACTCACCCGGGGTCGGATGGTAGCCGAATGGTCCGCGCCGATTCAACCCATAAAAAAACAGCCCATTCCACCCAAGCACCCCAATCATCCAAGCTGTATGGAACGAGCTTTCAGCCTCTTTATACCCCACGAATCATTTGACTAGAGGTAGCGCTAGCATCAACGATCGTTTCGAAGCGACGCATTGGTCGCCAAATATTCAAACGTCCATCGATGCCAACCGGGTGGCCGCGCGATGGACTCGGAATGGAAGATTTTGAGCCGGATTTTTCGCTCAATCCGTCACCATATCAGACATCATCCCTGAAATCGTGAGCATAGCTATCATTCGTTTGGCATTCGTTTGGTGCCACCCACTTTTTGCGCTATTAGCTCCGGCATTCGTTTGGTGCCACCGGGCATTCGTTTGGTGCCACCCACTTTTTGCGCTATTAGCTCGGATAGCAAGACTCCATTTGTGGGGTACAACAAGCCTTGGTGGCCACGCTACGAGATTGCCAGCATTTGTTTGGTGCCATCCACCTTTCGCGATTCAGGTTTTGCGCGACGCTGGCGTTCCATTGGTGCTAGCGAAATTGGCCAAGGCTGGCAGGAGCGGCCCATAGTGGATGCAAAAAGGGAGGGATAGTTGTATGGGCTTTTTTGCAGATGTGAGGGTCGAATCGATTGGAAACCTGTCAGTAAGTCAGGTTCCAGGCGCGCAGAATATGCTGCGATCCTTCCGTGCTATCCCTTAGCAGCAGTATTCCTTTGCTATATGCGGGAAGTGCACGATAAACGCCTCGCGGCAGCTCGAGTTCGGCAACTTGCTGGTATCTGTTCGGATCGGCCTGAAACAATGTCAATTTGCCATTGATTCCTACTCCCAGAATGTGGTTTCCCATACCTAGAAGATGAGTGATTTCCGGAATGCGTTCGATCCAAAGTGGTGTTTCTGGAGAAGATGGATCCAGGCAAACCAGTTGGGTTCGACCAGCATCTTCTCTCCCATCGCATCCAAAGATGCGACCATCGATTTCGATCGGTGTGATGTACTGGCTTGAGAGACTTGGCTGATTGCAGAACAGAACGGAAAGAGGGCTTGAATTCGGTTGTATCAACGAAGCTCCGATGCCATAGCTGGATGTGAGCAGGACTTCACCGGAAGAAATCTGTATGGGTGTTGCTGCATTGACAGTGGGACCTCGCATCCCGAATTTGAAGTCGAAAAGCACCTCTCCATTTTCCGGATTCAAACCGACGGTTGTCATTCGGGTGACGACAATAACGATCTGCTCATTTCCCATTCGCCACAGGATGGGGGATGAGTAACTGGCTTCCGCACCGGCCGTTTTCCACCTAGTTTGTCCATCGGACAGTTGTACAGCAACTATACTTCCTTCTTTACTTCCCCCGACATTGACGATGGCCAAGTCCCCGACAACCAGTGGGGTGCTCCCCGCGCCAAAATAGCCATCGCTGGCTGCGAATTCTTTCCTTATCGGGCGTGTCCAACGGAGCCTTCCATCTTGCCGCTCCAAGCATGAAAGCTGCCCACTGGCTCCGTAACATAGCACGGCATCAGGCAATATTGTCGGAACGCATCGGGGACCGCGATCCTTGTTGACACCCGCACGATAGCCACTGGCCAGCCTCTGCTCCCAGTAGACCGAACCGTCCAGGAGCGACACCAAACGGATTCGATCTTTTTTCTCCAGATGATCGAAGACCGCCACTTGGCCCTGCGAGACCGCTGCGCCTGCGTAGCCTTCCCCAACACGGATTTCCCATAGCGGGCTAGGAGCTTTCTTTGGCAGATCCTTCAGCCAGTTATCGTCGGAATCCACCTTGCCATTCCGGTTCGGTCCAAGAATCTGGGGCCAATCAGCCAAACTTGGAGAAGCCCTCCATCCGCTGGTGAGCAGGGCAACACAAAGCAGGCTGGCTTGGATCGGTTTTAAATGGTTCATCACGGTTTTACTTCTGGTAGGACAAACTCTCTGGGGATCTTGGCCGAAACAGCTTCGGCACCCTTCCGCGTGGTGATCACGATTTTCGGCTGACCACTTCGCTGCGGATCTGGAAGCTCGATCCACAACACCTTTTGCGCCGCCTGGTTAAGCTCCGGGACCTTCTCTGGATTCGCTTTACGGACAAGATCGATCAGTACGTCGCGTGCGGGCTTACCCTGGAACTGAAAATCCCTCACCTCCTTGTTGCGTGTGATCCCATCCCGTTCGAAAGCCCCCCCATCGATCTCCATCCGAATCGGAGGTGTCCCTTCGGGAATCGAACCATTGATCTCATCGGCTATCGATTGCATCGCCGTCTCCAGGGACTGCTGATCGAACGAAAGCTGGATTGGGCGCGCCAATATCTCATCGATCGACATGCTGGCCTTGGCTGTCACAGCCGGTGGTGTGGATCGATTCACCCCCTGCCCAACCGGCAGTTGTGGGCGACGCTGCATCCACGCCGCAGTCAGCAGGTTCGGGGCAGCTTGAGGAGGCAGATAGAAGTTGAGAATCGATTGACCATTCTCCACACCCAACCTGGTGTAGGGTTGCGTGGATCGGAGCATCTGAGGCAACCGAACCGCAATCGCTCGCCAGTACGGATGAGCCGGTTGCTCCACCATCGATCGCTCGGCCCTGTCAGCCCAGGACAAAACCATCTCCCTCATCGACTCGGTGCGCTGCCCCGCCTCCTGAAGCTGATTACCAATCAATCGCAGTTCGCCGTACCAGGAAGGCTCCAGGGTCGTCATCCACGAAAACCCCTGCAGATCGGATCCCTGCAAAAAACTCAATTCGCTCCACCAACCGGGGGCAGCTTGGCGAACAACCTCCTGGAACTCCTGATTCCATAACGAAGGTTCCGCGATCAAGGTCACATCGTATCGGCTGTCACTGGCCTGCCAGAGTGCATCCATCTGGCGTCTTAGTGGCGTGCCAGCTCCCTCCAACTCCACCACCTCAGCTAGCCGCTCCTTGGATCCAACCACAAACGTTTTCACTTCCGCTGCATCGAGCAAGGGTTGCGGGAGCAGGTAGATCGCATCGCTGCCTCGCTGAAGCAATTCCTGCTGCCCCACCTTGCTGCTTTGCAGATCCCCCCACAGCTGACGGAGTTGGCCTAAGGTCTGTGGCTGCTTGAGGTCGACTCGAAGCACCATTTCCCCCTTCTCCATCGCACCGGGATAAAAGGCTATGGTCAACCTTTCGATCGAAGGTGCAGCGACCCCTGTGCGACTCTGAGTCCATCGCCAGAACTGCTCCATCGGCTCTCCCAGAACCTGCTGAACAGATCGACCTGTAGCGGTCTGGAAAAGAGAATCCGGCCGTAGAAACAGGTAACCGATTGCACCCGGAGGCAGCAGGTCGATCGATGGTGGATCACCCGCATAAGGCGGTAGCCAGAGCGATTGATCACCGCTTTCGACCACCTGAAAGATCGTTTCACGGGGATCGGCGTCGACCTGAGTTTTCGCCAGATCCCCAATACTGGCCAGACGGTCGTTCGTCAACTCACCGGTGGAGGGTGGATTGAGCTGAGGCGCTGGGGTGGGGTTGCGAGGAACAAGAAGAAAGACAATCCCCCCAAGCAATGCGACACCAACAGCCCCTAACACCGGTAGAAACCAAGACGGTCGCTTGGCCGCCTTACCTCGAGACGCTCGTATCCCACCCGATTTGGCTCGCGCACCACCCGACAAGTTACGGCGTTGCGGAGAAACAGACTGGGCAACAGGAAGCTCCGCCTTCTCTCCCAGCACCTTGGAGTCGGTCTTTCTCCGATTCGGCGATACCGATTTCGTCTCCACCTTGGACGATGGAACCGCAGAGCTAGTTGCTTGGGTTGCTTTGGTCGCGGTCGGATTGAGGGATCCAGGTCGTTCGCGATCCTCATCCGACACCGTTCCAACCGCCGGTTGGGCAGGTCGGCTAGGGATGGAAGAACCAGTGGGAGACGGATGGGAGGGAGTCGCAGGAGCAGGCGAGCTGGGGATTGACGCGGGGGCTTCCGGTGGGAGAACCGCAGAGGATGAGACTTCCTTCTGCACGACTGGGCCAACCTTCTTGTGGGCACCGATCGCTGCCTCCGGCTTGGACTTGGCCCCCTCCGACGTTCCAGGAGCTGGTGTTGAAGCAGTGGTCCGCACTTCTTGGCTCGCCGCGGTCCCAGCACGACCGACGGAAGGTTCGGTCGCTGGCGTTGGGGTCGCTGGCGTTGGGGTCGCTGGCGAACTGGCCACTGCCGACTGACTGCGCGCCTTGATCGCCTGCTCCCCAGGTTCCAAGCCCTTTCCAGGTGGCGTCTTTTGGACTGGTTGGCCTGCCTGTGCCGGGGCGGGATCCGGAGTCATCGATGGAGACGACGTCAATGGACCAGCACCACGCTTTGGTGCCGACGAGGTAGAAGGTGGAACCGATGGCTTGCCCTCCTGGGAACCGGCAGGTCGGTGACCGATCGGAGGCGAGTCTTTCTTTTCCAAAGCCGGCGCTAATCCTAAGACTTGGCTACTGTCTTGCTGGCCTGAAGGCTTGACGGATGGGGTCGAAGTATCCGAGCCATTGGCTACCGCAACCGATCGCTTCTCCGACGGCTCCCGTGCCCCATCGCGACGATCCGACCCACGATCCTTAGGTCGCTCGGACAAATCAACCACATCGGCTTGCCCCGGAGGCATAGTCGGCGGCGAGATTCCCGGTTGCCGCACCAGAGCCTGGTAGAACTGACCGGCGTTTCGAAATCGAGTCCCAGGGTTTTTGGCGAGCAGGTACAAAAGGCAGCGCATGACACCATCGGGCAGATCGAGCCCATCGGGCAACACTAGCCGCTCTGTTGCATGCTTTTTCATGATCGCTTCCCTGGAAGCGGCTTCGAATGGTGGCTTGCCAGTCAACCACTCCCACCAGCAGCAACCGAGCGCGTAAAGATCGCTGGAAGGTGTAGGAACCTGATTGGGCAGGAGGAATTCGGGAGCTGCACGAAGAGCACTGGGTTGCTTCCAGGCATCGATCGAATAGCTGCTGGAGCGATGGAGCAGTGGGCTGACCGGAGGAAACAGCGGCTCTCGCAGCAACGTCCACCCGGCATCTCGATCGCCAAGGAGCGATTCCGGACCAATCCGACCGTGCGCGCACCCGTTCTCGTGAAGGGGGACCAGCGACTGAGCCAGATCGAGCACCCATCGGACCGTGGTCTGCCACGGAATCGGACCAACCAGACCGGACTGCTGCATCGACAGACCATCGCATTGCCGAACCGCAATCAGCACTTCCCCTGGCCCTGCCCCCACCGGCTCGATCCCCTGAAGGCGAGGAGCCTGGATCTGAGCCTGAAGACGCGCCCAGGGGAGGCTTGGTGGGCGCTGTCCCCAGTCGGGATGCGAGATCAGGAGATTCCTGTCCAGAATCAGAATGGCATAGCGATGGGGCGAACCGATTCGCCTCGCATCCATCCATCCCCTCAACCAGGATACGGAACTGTCACCTTCAATCCGATAGTCGCCGAATCCCAACTTAGGCGGACTCTCCGATAGCAACGCATTGGCCTGATAGGGGGTCAGCTTCCCGGAGCGGATCAGGAATGCCAGAATCGCCGAACTATCGGCAAGCTGATCGGTCCCCGACCGACCGATCCAATCGGCAGCCCACTGACGACACTCCGCCTGCGTCGCCGCCTGCAGATCGACCATCCGCTGCCAAAGCTCGCTAGCCGAAATCGTCATACCCGCCACCCCGTCACTGGCTGATTCCGCGACCCATGACCTGGAGACACAGAAAAAACGCCTGTTGTTTCGTCGCCTGCACCCGAAAAACGCGTTGCCGTCTAAGATGACGGCTATCCATTCAGGCCAGCGGGGAGACGACTCCCCGTGACACCATCATAACATAAAATGATTTGATTCCACGAAAGAACAGCACCCAAAAAGGGGTAGGAGAAACCATGAAGGCTTCTGAGGCAACGCAGCGTTACTTTCAGGAAGCGGCCGATCGTTTGGGTTTGTCGAGCTCCATGCAGAAACTTCTCGTCACGCCGATGCGCGAAGTGACGGTTCAAGTCGCGTTCCCACGCGACAACGGGGAGATCGAGACGCTGATCGGCTATCGGGTGCAGCATGACAACAGCCGCGGCCCGATGAAGGGAGGCCTTCGGTATCATCCGTCGGTCGATCTGGACGAAGTTCGATCGCTCGCCTCCCTGATGACCTGGAAGACCGCCGTGGTCGACCTTCCTTATGGTGGCGCCAAGGGGGGAGTTGCGGTCGATCCCAGGACGCTTTCTCGAAAGGAGCTGGAACGCCTGACGCGGGCCTTTGTCGACCAGATTCATGAAATCGTTGGTCCGGATACCGACATCCCGGCACCCGACATGGGGACCAATCATGAGGTGATGTCCTGGTTCCGCAGTCAATGGGAGAAATACCATGGCTTCAATCCTGCGGTGATCACGGGCAAGCCCGTCGAAGAGTATGGTGCCAAAGGGCGCGAGGAGGCGACAGGGCGCGGCGTGGGCATCATGACCTCCAAACTGCTGAAGCGTCTTGGGCGCAAACCGCAAGACTGCAGGACGGCGATCCAGGGCTTCGGAAATGTCGGTTCCCATGCTGCCAAGTACTTGCATGAATCGGCGATGCCGGTGGTTGCCGTCAGCGATGTCAGCGGTGCCTACTACGATCCCGAGGGACTGGACATTCCCGAGTTGCTGCGCTACGCCCTTGGAAATAAAGGAAGCCTGGAAGGCTATTCCGGAGCACAAAAGCTACCGGCAGACGAACTGCTCTACCTGGATGTCGATCTCCTTATTCCAGCCGCTCTAGGGGACGTCATCACCGCAAAGAATGTCGACAAGGTGCGTGCTAAGTGGATCATCGAAGGAGCCAATGGTCCGATCGATCCGGAGGCCGATCAGTCACTTGAAAAACGTGGAGTCCTGGTCCTCCCCGACATCCTTGCCAATGCTGGTGGCGTCACCGTCAGCTACTTTGAATGGGTCCAGAATCGGCAGCATTACCGATGGAGCCTTGATCGTGTCCGGCAGGAACTGGATCACACGCTGTCGGAAGCGTTTGAGCAGGTGTGGCAGGAGTCCCAGCAGTCGAAGGTACGACTGCGCATCGCCGCCTTCATGATCGCCATCCGCCGCGTCCAGCGGGCCACCGAACTGGCAGGTATGTAAGCGAATTCTTTTTCCCGCTCGTGCTCGTGCTACCGCTCCCGCTCGTCACAACCGAAAAGGCATTACCTTGCGGTCGGTGTATCCTGCGCTACAATCCGCCCGCGAACACAACGGAATCAGGGGATTCATGCAACGCGTGGAGTGTTTCGCAACCGGTCTCTCGTGTGGAAGCACGACCGTGATCATCACATCTTGCTGCGTGGACAATCTTTCCTACCAATCGGCTGACTCACACACCCTACGGCAGCTCCTACTGGTGCCTCAAGACGGCTACCACAAAG
>JBIINB010000141.1:0-10696 GCA_044337705.1 Pirellulaceae bacterium
CCTTCCGGTCCGCTGGTGGCCACCGTGCAGCGGTAACCGACTCGTTCCAGGCTTTCGGTCATCGCGCGGGCGTGAGCTGGGTCGTTATCGACGATCAGCAGGGAATAGTTTTTTGCTTCTGCCAGATCGGGCGAGCCGGATTTGTCCCCTTCGCTCATCGATTGCCTCCCATTGCCAAGCGATTCCGTACCGGACGGTTGTTTGAAGAAGCGCCTGGTCCGCCATTCACAAGGAACGGCCGTGGCGTGATAGGCGTCTCCGCAGTTGTTATGATAGTCCATCCGGCAGGGAGTCTCCGAGGGGGGCGAAACGGGGGCTTCTGCCGGTTGGCCGTCAGCGGGATTCAGCACCAAAAAAGATTCAGGATGAAAGACGCGAGCAACATGACTACGGTTTGCCGAGGGGTTCGAGGCGCGACCACGGTAGAAGAGAATTCCAAAGAGTCGATACTCAAGGCGACCCGGCAGCTTCTTGCCCTGATGATCCGCCGCAACGAAATCCGCTCGGAGGATGTCTGCAGCGCGATCTTCACGCTGACAAAAGATCTCAATGCCGAGTTTCCCGCCCTGGCTGCCAGGCAGATGGGTTGGCTGGAAGTACCGCTTCTTTGCGGCTACGAACTGGAAGTCCCCGGGTCGTTGCCGCGATGCGTGCGCATTTTAGTCCATTGGAATACGACCCTGCCTCAGCATGCCATTCATCACGTTTACATCCACGATGCGATGTCGCTCCGGCCCGATCTTTCCAAATTGCCACCGGTCGACTGGGAGGAACTGGAGGCGTGGATCGGTGAGCAGATGCAGCCGCGAAAATAGGGTCAAGGAAGATCGGTTGAGGCATGTTCTGATCGGTTATAGAGGCAGCGATGCATTGGATTTGGGAAGTTTCCGCTGAGCCGACCCGATGGTACGGCGCATGGCAGGCGGCAGGTGGCCGATCGCTTCTCAGGGACCAGGTGTCGCACGAGGATCTGAGCTGTTTCGAGGAGATCGATCGATCGCTGCCTGCGGAGGCCCGTGAGGCATGGTGGAGCGACTGGATTGCCGAGGGGGCATCGCGGTCGGCAACGGACCTCTCCCCTTCTTCCTGGTCCAGGTGGCTCAGCCCCTCCATCAACTTCCAATCGCTGATCGACCGGATCGAGCCGAATTGGAGTCCAAGGGATAGCGAGGCGACGGAGCGTCAGTTGGAGCTACGATCCCGGCCCATTCGGGAGTTCTGGGATGGATATGGCCGTGCGCTAGTGCGGCAGGTGGAGCGGCGGGCAGGGTGTTCTGTGGGGGATCGACCGGTGAACATCTGCCTGCTGATGCCGCACAACGGCGGTGGAGGATGGGCTGCGATGGCGCCGTTTTTGGCTCGCATCGATCAGCCCCATCTGGCTGACCGAATCGCCTGGGAAGCGATGCTGACCAATCCCAACCCCAGGCTTCCTGAGTTGCTGAGGCTACTGTGGCTGGGGATTCAGCCTTCCCTTTGGCGTCAGGGAGTCCAAAGCGTCCTCCACCCGCAGACCCTTCAGGACCCACGCCTGCCACGCGGTTGGCTTCATCTACTAGCCGCCGCCATGGTCCCTCTGGTTCTTGAGGCGGGCGAAGCGTTGGAACTAACGGGACAGCCCGAGGAATTGCTGGAACCGGCTCTGGCGGCTTGGTGGCCTCCGGCATGGGAGATCCCATCCAATCCCGGTGATCGCTCGCCAGAAGAACCGGCTAGTGGGCAACAGGCTTCCGGGAAACTGGCCGACTTGGTGCGAGGATTCTGGGACCGCAAGAGTCCAGGGGACTGGATCGCTTGTTGCCAGGGGATGCTGGCTGAATCGCAGCCTGGGTGGCAACCACCTTCCGGGTGGTGATGCGATGACGGATTGCATCGGCTGCCATTTTTTTGGCACGATGATTGCACGACGATTGCATATCGAACGATTGGACTGGCAATGGGCAGGTGGAAAAGAGAAGGCAGCGGGTGAAATCCGAGAGGTACTCAGGGCGGCCAGATACAATGTCCAGGGGATTCCAGCGGGGCTACGGTGTACGTAGTCGGCGGAGCGAACGGTCGAACTAAAGCAACAAGGGCTGGCGAGAGAATGTTCATCTACGATCCGATGTTTTTGCTAATGCTCTCCCCTGCTCTTCTGCTGGCATTTTTTGCGCAGTGGCGAGTCAGTCAGTCGTATGCCGAAATGTCCCAAGTGCCAGCTGGCATCAGCGGGGCGCAGGCGGCCAGACAGCTTCTGGACTCTTCCGGGCTTCACGACGTGCAGGTCGAACAGGTTCCAGGACGGCTGACCGACCATTACGATCCGCGCACCAAGGTGCTTCGGCTGAGTTCCGAAGTCTATCGCGGAACGTCGATGGCTGCGGTCGGCATTGCCGCTCATGAGGCAGGGCATGCTATCCAGGATGCCGATCACTACACCCCGATGCTGATCCGCAATCTGGCTGTCCCTGTCGCCAACGTGGGGTCCAATATCGGTTCCTGGTTGATGCTGGGCGGCCTGATGCTGATGGGTTCTGCCAACAACGCTCTGGCCAGCAATCTGTTCCTTGCCGGGATTGTCGGTTTCGCAGGAACCGTTTTCTTTCAACTGGTCAATCTGCCTGTGGAGTTCGATGCTTCCAATCGCGCCAAGCGACAGCTGGTGGAACAGGGAATCGTCGACTCGCGCCAGTTGCGTTCCGTCAGCAAGGTGCTCAATGCCGCAGCGCTCACTTACGTCGCTGCGACACTTCAGGCGATTTTGACGCTGGGCTATTACGTTCTGATGTTTCTGCGATCGCGAGATCGAGCTTCGAATCGCTGAGCCTGATAACGGCGGTGGATGCTATTTGACCTCGGTAGCCTTGATACGGAAGATCGCATAGTGATCGCCATCTGGGGAGTATCGGTAGCTATTTGAATCGATTTCAAAGCGGCCCTGCACCGTCACCGGACGAGTGGCGAAATCGGCCGATTTACCCTCCTGCATTTCGACGATGATGCAATCGTAGATCATCGCCCCCGGGCCGAAGCAGCATTCCTGATTGTCGCGCACCAGAACAAACTGCTTGATTCCCTTCTGCTGAAAAACGGAGGTCGGGAGGATGTAGCCGCGAATGCGCATCGTCTTTTTGTTCAGGGATCGGATCGTATCGGTCAGCATCTCCTCCTTGAAGGCCCCCCCCCGCTCGATCTCGAATTTCAGATCGTCAAACGTGTACTCGCCTCGTTTGCGAGCTGCATCTCGCTGGGCTTTTTCCTCTGCCTCCTTGCGCTGCGCTTCCTTCTGTTCGGCCAGACTTTTTGGCTTGCCCAGATTTTTGGCCTCGGCTTTGGATCCGCTGCGGGAGTCCTCAGCGCGACTTTGGGTTTCTTGAGCGGGTGGCTGCTGAGCCAGCAGCTGAGCAGGTAGCTGGGCTGGTAGCCAGGGAGCTAATGGGGAAAGGCTGGGGAGAAGGGAGGCGATGGCAGCCAGAAAGGCCATGGCGATCGTCGCCGTCCTGTGGCGGCGGCCGAAAACGTCGCGAGGCATTATAGGGCTCCTGAGGTGGTTGCGATGGGAGGGAAGGGGGCGGGATAGGCCAGCGATCGCCACACCTGTTCCCCTTCAGGCTAGGACAAAACCGCCAGTCCGGCAAGTTGAATCGGTGGAGGAGCCCAATCAGTCGTCTGCCAGCGGTGGGGGATCCTGCTGGTCGAGTTCCAGGGCGGACTGGGCAAGAGGTTGCAGTCGATCCTCCAGCCCCTCCCATCCACTGCGGACCGCCAGCTCAATTTCCACCGCCCAGAGGGGAAGGCCTCCCAGAGAGTCGACTCCGATCTTGGGGAGATCCTTTCCTGTACAGAGGAAGCCAACGACCGGTGGTTCTTCGGGATGGGTCTGTTTTGCAAGCTGGACCAGCGACTGGAGGTCATCGGCGGTGTAGTGGTGGTGATCGGCAAACCACCGCGGCTGGGCCAAACCGATGGGGAGTTGTTTCAACATCCGGAGGAAACCTTCCGGATTGCCCAGGCCACAGAAGGGGAGCCAGCGCTGATGGTCTAGGTGGTGGAGAGGAAGTATGTGTCCTGAGGCATTGCGGATGCCGATGGGGGTATGGGCGCTTTCCACCCAGGCGGTTTTGGGTGCCCAACGGAGAATCGTTGTGCGGATTTCCGCCAGTCGGCTGGCGGATACCAGATCGATGCGGGTAGCCACAATCACATCGGCTCGCCGCAGCGACCGAAGACCTTCCCGCAACAAGCCTCGTGGAAGCAGGTAGCCGCCTCCGAAGGGGTCGAGCGAATCGATGAGGACGATTTCCAGATCGCGAGCGACTTGGCGGTGCTGGAAGGCATCATCCAGCAGGACCACCTGGCAATCGAGTTCTTCACGGCAGATGCGGATCCCAACGCGCCGGTCGGCATGCTGGACATGCGGCACATCCGGCAAACGATTCTCCCATTCCCTAGCTTCGTCGTTCCTTCCATCCTCACCGGCTCGGTACCCTCGGCTGACGATGGCAACGCGGATGCCGCGAGTGCGGAACCAGTGGGCAAGCATGGCGACTGTGGGGGTCTTTCCCGTTCCACCTGCAGTGAGGTTTCCAATGGAGATAACAGGACAGGATGCCTTCCAGGAGTTCTTCCAGCCACGGTCGTAGGCGAAGTTTCGCAGGCGCATGGCTAGGCCGTAAGGGAAACTGGCAAGCCACAGAACGCCTCGCAGCAGGCTGGGCAGCACTCCGTTTGTTTCTCCTCGAAGGATTTTCAGCAATGGCTGCATCGTGCCGGTTCCTCGCCCATCCATGGACAGGGCCTTATGGTTTTTGATATGGACGGATGGCAGGTCAGAGTCGTTCGCAGATGGCCAGGGCCATTTCTCGGGTACCGACAGCAGTCGGATCGTTGCGGTCGGCCTTCAGATCGTAGGTGACGGCTTGACCTTCGGCGATCACCGAGGCGACGGCATGTTCCAGACGCCGCGCGGCATCTTTTTCTCCCAGATGCTCCAGCATCAGCATGCCAGAGAGGATCAGAGCTGTTGGATTGACTTTATTAAGCCCCTTGTACTTGGGAGCGCTGCCGTGGGTCGCCTCGAAGACGGCGCCTCCGGGACCGATGTTCGCGCCAGGTGCCATCCCCAGCCCACCGATCAGCCCGGCCCCAAGATCGCTGACGATGTCGCCGTACAGATTCGGCAACACCAGGACATCGTACAGCTCTGGTTTCTGCGTCAGCTGCATGCACATATTGTCGACAATCCGCTCCTCAAACTCGACCTCCGGATAGCCTTTGGCCACCTCGGATGCAGTTTTCAGAAACAGCCCATCGCTGAACTTCATGATGTTGGCTTTGTGGACAGCGGTCACCTTCTTGCGGCGATGTTTGCGAGCGTAATCGAAGGCGCAGCGGACGATGTTCTGCGTTCCGGTAACGCTGATCGGCTTGATCGAGATCCCGGTTTCCTCTCCACGGGTCTTGATCTTCTTGTCGCTGGGAAGGCTGTTGATGTGATCGATCAGGGCGCTAGTCTCCGGCTTGCCCGCTTCGAACTCCACTCCCGCATAGAGGTCTTCGGTGTTCTCCCTCACGATCACCAGGTCGACACCGACATCCTTGAAGAAGGATCGCACGCCAGGATAGAGTTTGCAGGGACGGACGCAGGCGTAAAGTCCTAGCTCCTGTCGGAGGTAGACGTTGATGCTGCGAAAGCCGGTCCCGACGGGCGTGGTGATCGGCGCTTTCAGCGCACAGCGGGTCCGGCGGATACTGGCCAGCGTGCTGTCCGGGATGGGAGTGCCCAGACGCTCCATCACGTCGATCCCCGCTTCCTGAACGTCCCAGTGAATCTTGACTCCCGTCGCATCGATGCACATTCGGGCTGCTTCCGCCAGCTCGGGGCCGGTCCCATCGCCAAGGATCAATGTGACTTCGTGTGTCATAGGACGGTGTCTCCAAGGATCCGGTCCAAGGGAATGAAATGAAATCGTTCGCTAAATTACGCAGTCGCTCGAGAAAGCTTTTGCATATTGGTGGGTAGAGCCTGTTACTTTCATCAGCGCAGTGGTTCGTAGACGCGCAAGTTTGTGGAAAAATAGGCATCGATAGGGTCCTGGTCGAAGACGTATTCGCCGAAGATTGCGACGAAGAGGTTCTCGCGATCGATCTGAAAACGTCCCGCCTTCCCGTCGCTTGCTGCTACTGGAATCGATTCCCACTTCGCATCGCGAAAGTCGCGGGTTTCCGACCGGGCGACCCATGCCTGGAGTGTTTTTGGGGTGGGTTCGCAACTCATCGATAGTTCGATCGAACGGTTCTGTTGGTCTCCAAAATGCCATTGAAGCTTTGGCAGTGGCGGACCTCCACACCGGCTGCGGTGCAGTGCCGCAAGGCTGCCGTCCATCCGCTGGAGATCGCGGATCCCGTGGCCCTGATTGGGAGTGTAGAGCAGGTATTTGTCCCCGACCAGCTGATCCCAGTAAAGGGAGCAGGCGTCGACCGGCCAGTACCGATCGTTGGTTCCAAAAATCAGCAGCTTGGGCTGGGAGATGGCATGGCGGAAAGCAAAAGGGTCGACCATCTGGACCAGCTCTTTCCCCTTGGGTGTGGCGACTAGATCGGGAAGCCCTTTGTCGCTGTAGTCGGCGATTTGTTCGGAGTACTTTCCCCAGGTCCTCTTTTGATGCACCATCTGGGCTTCCATGTTGAGCACATCAATCACCGTCGGTGCCATCGCATCGATGCGTCGATCGACGGCTCCCACCAGCCACGTGGTCCACCCGCGTTTCGAACTACCGAAGGCCGTGAAGTGATCGAGCTTCCAGTGGTGCTGGTCCTGGCAGTGCGACTGCGCCGCATCCATCGCGCGCACCGCCGCCTTGACCATTGGGAACAGAAGTGGCCACGATCGATCCCCTGTCTTCACATACTGAAGGAAGGTCATCGAGATGATCTGATCTTCCACCAGACCGTCGAACATCGGCTGAAAAGGAATCTGTTCGGCGACCACCACCGGGCTACCCGTCGCCCTGGCTAGGTTGATCCACCTCTCCGCAGATGGTCCGGGTGCCAGATCGGCTGGACCTTCTTCGAGCCACTGGGGTTCCCAGACCCCTCCGCTGATATGCAGCATGGCCCGCTGGGATGCCGGTCCGGTCGAGCCTTCGGGGAGGAAGATCCAGACCACATGCCGCCAGGGGACGCCTCGCCATGTCTGCGAGACAACATGCAGGCGAGCCCACGATACGGAGTCGATTTTTCCCGATTGCTTACAGGTCCAGCGGTAGCTGGCATCGTCCTCGGCGACATAATCGCGAAGAGCACTGGAGGGGAAGGGAACCTGATCCTGGCCGAGAAGCGGCGACCAGTGATTGCCTGCCAGCAACGCCCCTGCCGCCCCAACGATCGAAGTACATGCTTGGCGCCGATCCATCCGATCCCTCCTGCTGGCTGGTTCTCGAGTCGTTCTGGATAAGTCCCTACTTGGAGGTCAATTCGATCGTCCCCAGATCAACCGGCTTTCCTGCGACCGTCACCTTGTGAGTCGATTTCTTCGGGTCGGTGTAGCGTCCATTGAGCTTGTCGGGGTCGCCATAGGCCATCGTCATCGGATTGATCGATCCCCAGAGGAACGTCAGCACATAGTCTCCATCGGGAGCCCCATCCCCCGACTCATAGGTCGAGACGGCGAAGGCGCCATCGGCACCACATAGAGCGGTAGAGATCGTTGGATTGCTGGGATCGGGATTGAGTGGATGCATGGTGACTTGCAGGGCGTTGGCCGGTTGGCCATCCACCTTGATGATGCCTTTGACAGGTCTAGCATCCTTCTCGCCGGCAAATTTGGCAGGTCCGCAACCGACTGCCGAACTCAGCAGGATCGCGCAGAGGGCGATGAACGACGATCGTGATTGCATCATGAAGTTCCTTCCGTAGGTCTAGGCTGTGATCGCAGAACATGGGAACCCAAAGCGTCACCCGCCGTCTTTTATTGTATCGGTCGGCAGTTGCTTTCGTTGCGGATAGATCCAGTGCCAGCAGCAAATGAAAAAGGGAACTTGCGATCGGCAAGTTCCCTCAGCTTTCTGCCATCACCCCAATCGATCACTCGATCAGAGATCGTCGGTGGGCGCTACTTCCGCCTTCTGGCGAGTGATTCGGGAAGCCATCGAGAAGGGATCGACTCCCGATCCGACGAACTGTACCGAACCATCGCACATCACGAATTGACTTCCACCCCCGTGCAGCGAATGGAACCCAGCACCACGGATGTTGGTGCAATTGATGGCGCACGGCCCCTGAGCGGCAGGGAACGACGGATTGCGCACCGAACCCCCCAGCCAGTGTTCGCCGTTGAGCGGGTCGCCCCAGCCACCACCATTGAGCCCATTGAAGGGAGCTGGAATACCTGGAATCTTTCGAATCCCCGAGTAGAAGGTGTTTCCACCGGTCCGTTCACCCATCAGGAAAGTATTGGTGGTGCCATCGAGGATGTCGGCAATTCGGTTCCGCTCCGGTCCCTGGAACGTGGCCACACGCAGAGCACCGTGACGATCTCCGCCCGCACCGCCTTGATTGGCGTAGGCCAGGTTCGCGTAGAAACCAAGCACCCCTGTAGTGACGCAGTAGTCTGAAGGCGCTGCCTTGTAGGTGATATTCGGAAGGCCCGGAAGTGTCCCGGCAGGAATGACGCCGTTGTAAATCCGCTCGGTGGCTGAACCGGGAGCCGACGGACAGGTGAACATCGCCAGAGGGGTCGAAATGATCGCGACATTCGCCTGCCCGATCGGACCAAACTGGTCGGCAGGTGTCACGCGCGAATCGTAGCCATTGGCCAAGTTGGTCTGCTCCAGAAATGGGAGCAGCGCTGGCCCCAAGGGCTGGATGTTGTAGGTGCTCGGAGTCGCCATCCCGATGTAGTAGGCTGCCGGGAAAGTCTTGTACGTCGATTCGTAGTTCATGAACGCCAGACCAATCTGCTTGAGATTGTTCGAGCATTGCATGCGGCGGGCCGCTTCGCGTGCGGCTTGCACCGCAGGCAGCAACAGGCCTACCAGAACGCCGATGATGGCGATCACCACCAACAGCTCCACCAGGGTGAATGCACCCCGCTTCCTTCGTTTCATGATCCTTCCCTCCATTGGCGACCCTTGATGAATACACACGCCGTCGGGCCGGGCGGAGTGCGAACAAAATCCCAAACTAGAATAGCGTTCTGAACTTCGTGGGTCAATTTCGACCGTTAATCGCGGCTAAGGGAAAAAAGAAGGCCGGAGTTCAGGGTCAAGACCCACACATCTTGGACGCCAACGCCCCTGGGCGCGTTCGCGCCTAGAGGAAGCGTTTGTCCAAAATACATTCGCAATCAGGTCCGGCGTGCCGAGTCACTGGATCTGCTGGAGCGCCTGGCCATTGTCGATTTGCCAGATCCATAGTTTTCCATCCTGTCCGCCCGCCAGAATCCAAGGGCCTTCCTCTGCAACCGCCGCCGCATAGAGAGCGTCGGCGGCTCCCCCAAATGACCGAATTCCCTGACCGTTACTCCCCTCGTGCAGACGGGCCTGCTGATCGGCTGAGGCACTGTAGAGTTGTTGCGTCGGGCCGAGGTAACCCAATGCTGTCACCTCCTTTCCGAACCCTCCAATGGTGCGAAGCTGCTGGCCGCTTGAGGAGTCCCAGACCTTGATGGTGCTATCGGCGCTAGCCGAGGCCAGGGTCTGACCGTCGTCCTGCCAGGCCAATCCCAGCACGTGGTGGGTGTGTCCTTCCATCGTTCTCAGGAACTGCCAGGAAGAGGTGTCGAAAAGCCGGATGATCTTGTCGGCACCACCGCTTGCCAGAAGCGTCCCGTCGGGTGAGAAGCGAAGCGAGACAACGCTGTCGCTGTGGACCTCGGGCATATCCTTGACGACGGAACCATCGGCAAGCGAAAAGATCGCAATCTGACCGACGCGACTTGCCGGGCCCGATCCAACCGCCAGCAACTGACCGTTGGGATGGAAATCGAGTGCGGTGACGCGGTCGCTGATGGGAGACTGCTGGTGATTGCCGATGCTCCGCACCAGTTCCCAAGGGAGGCGCAGATCCCAAAGCGCGATTCCGCCGGGATGAGCTGCCAGCAACTGCCCAGATTGGCTGCAGACCAGTTTCTGGATTTCGGCTGGCGCCTGAGCGAGCAGTGCCTCGGGTTTGGCGCGATCGACACGGATCACCTGCAGAGTCTGGTCCTCGTGCAGGGCGATGGCCGATCGGCCATCGGCGGAGAAGGTGACCTGACGAATCGCGGCGATCTGGGATCCCGCAGCAGTTGCCTGATCGACAGCTTGCTGATGCTGAGCCAGAATCTGTTTTTCTTTCTCGATCAGCATCTGCTGCGTCGGAATCGCCTGCTTGGCTCGCTCAATCGCCTCATCGGCGGCCTTCAGCGTCTGATCCTGTGTTGCCAATTCCGTCTCGGCCTGCTTCTTCGACGTTTCCGCCTTGACGAGCTCCTGCTTCTTGGCTTCCAGATCCTTCATCGCCTGCTCGACAGCCTGCTGAGCGGCGGTCATGGCTGCGGTGGCGGTTTCCATTTCCTTGACCTTTGCAGCGACCATCTCGGCCGCTTTGTCGCGCACGGCCTGCTGCTTGTTGCGAGCCTCCATTTCGGCGGCGACGCCTTTTTCCATTTCCGGAATTCGGGCTGCCAGGCGTTCGATACGCCCGTTCTGCCGAGCCAGTTGCCGCTGGGTTTGGC
>JBIINB010000142.1:0-10671 GCA_044337705.1 Pirellulaceae bacterium
ACGAGGGTCGTTCAGTTCTAGAACTCCGGCCAGCGACTGCTCGGTGGAACCGGTCAGGTAGAGGCAGCCTGACCAACTGGAACCTGGGTGATTATGCAGCCGATGGTAATTGCCTTTGCGTGCCACATTCGCCCAGGCGCTGATTCGGAAGCCTCCCTTGGTGTTTTGGGGTGAAGTCTGTGCTTCGGGAAGCTGGCTGGTTGCCTGCACCATAGCTGTGAGGCTTTCGACAATCGCCTGCCGCAGCGCCACAATCGGCTCACCCTGCCAATCGAGAAGGTTTGCGGCCGAATGCCATCCACCGCAGTTGGCGTAGTCGATCGAGGGGTCTGATTTCTCTCGCTCTAGCACCATCGCAAGCAACGGATCCAACCAAGCGCAAGGTTGTTGGACCTGGAATCGACCCACCAGTGTTGCGAAGGTGGGGAGTATCTGGAAGCTGCTCCACTTTGCACCCTCCTGGTGGCCAGAAATCGATGGATCGGACATGAAACGCTAGTCTCCCACAACGAATCAGGCTATTTGTTTTGCGGACGGTTCAGATTATCCACCCAGTGATCGAGTTAGGACGGCCTTGATGGAAACGCAATCGTTTCTGAATCAATCCTTAACCAAATCCAACGCAAAAAGCCCATCGCCATGCCCTAGCTTGACGCTTACCTTCAGACGGCGAGTAAAAGGAGCTGGCTTATGGACCCCAAGTTGACTCTTCGTGGCATCAAAGCGTGGTCGACGATGTTTTTTGTGAGCCACTGGCCGCAGCAAAGAGAGAAAGGTGACGCACTAGTCGAGCTGCTGCAGCGGAGAAAGTCGATGCAGAGGGAGCCTGTCGAAAGCGGTATCGCGACAGCGGCGAAAAGTTCGCAGGGGCTTTATGAGAGTCATTTTGACCTCTTTCAAGACCCGGATGGGGATTTGCAGGAATTGGTGGCTTACATTCGTTCTGCTGTCGCTGCGGCGGTGGCCATTGCAAACGACCATGCGTTTTCGGCGGCGGATCTGGAGATCGATTTTCCGGACAGCTGGTACCATATCACCAACGGTGGTGGCTTCCATGATGCGCACCTTCATCACGGATGCAGTTGGTGCGGAATCTTCTACCTTCAGGTTGGACAGTCGGACGGGCCGGGCAAGAAATCAGAAGGCGCTCCCAATGGAGGCAGTCGCTTCTACAGTCCGCTGGATCGCGGGGGAAGCTATCGCGACGCGGGAAACAGGTATCTGACGCCAGCGCTCGACCTGCCAATCGAGAACGGTCTATTGCTGATTTTCCCCTCTTTTCTGCTCCATTCTGGGCTCCCCTATCAAGGCAAGAGCGACCGCATCGTAATCGCCTTCAATGCCCAGTGCTTCCTGAAAGAAGGTTCGGTCTGATGCCTTTGCCCATCTACGGTTTCCTTTGGCAATGCCCGCAAGTCCAGTAGATCGGGGGCTTCACGAGAATGTGTGAAGAAATGGACTTCAAAGTCTGTGTGGAACTCTCCATCAACTCTTCATGGCACCTTCAACGCTTCCACACAGGGCTTTCGCATGTTGTGGTTCCAATGGGGCAGTGACGTAGGTGCTAACGGTTGGGGGACGTTTAACGAGTGGGTGTGGCGTTGTTTGGAACTGCGGTGATCGAGCAAAGGAATGATCCATGAAAATGAAGCCAACTGGGAAACGAGACGCGATCACGAATGCGATTGCGAAGATGCTAACACAATCTGGTCGCCGGGGGCGGCGACGTCAGTTGGAGTCACGTCGGAGGCGATTTGAGCAACTGGAACGGCGCGAGTTGATGGCGCTAAACATTCTCTCGATCAGTCCACTCGACGGATCGACCAACGTGCCGCTGAATTCGGACCTGGTGATCCAGTTCAACGAATCGGTAGTCAAAGGGCAGGGGAACATCTACGTTGTGCGACAGTCGCTCAACTCCCTTGGGGTCGCCGTCGATGTGCGGTCCAGCAACGTGGCGATCACGGGCTCTGAGGTGCGTATCGACCTACCGATCGATCTGGAGCTGGACAACACTTACACAGTGTATGTCGACTCAGGGGCTTTCCTGGATGCTTCCACTGGACAAACGCCCGGGGCGACTTTGCTGAGTCAGAATTTTGATTTCCTCCCGCTGAAACCGCAGGTTTTTGAGACATCGGGCAACGGAATCAACGACTGGACCGATGTGCCACCGCTTGGTTTCGTCCGCGACAACTCGGCCATGCTCCCTGGGACAGGCCAGGTTGCGGGTGTGCCCGAGTGGGATGGCTGGACCTTTGCCCGAAAGGAGTTCTGGTTCAACGCCGACAATCAGGCACGCGATCAGTTCGCCCTTGGTTCCAATGTGATCGCGGTCGGAGACTCCGACGAGTTTGATGACGCCACTGGGACGCAGCCCGACTTCAACACCAAGCTTCTGACCAAGCCGATCGATTTAACTGGCGTGGCTGCCAACTCGGTCAAATTCGAATTCGATTCCAGTTTCCGACCAGAGGACAGTCAGGTTGGAACTTTGGAGGTCAGTTACGACGGCGGCGCCACCTGGAACAATCTGCTGACGCTCAATCCGACAAACACAACCAACACTGCGGGGAATCCAGCGACCGGCTTCGTCAACAAGAGCATCAACGAACGCTTAGTATCTGGGACCAATACCGGCGTCAGCACCGATGGCTTGGGGAACGCTCCCTTCGCTCCGGTTTCGAATCCCGATTCGGGGACCTTGGTATTTCGGTACACCGTCACCGGGCGGAACGATTTTTGGTGGGCGATCGACAACTTGCTGGTGACCGGAACCGTCACCGGTGTTCCCTTTGGAGGGGTATCCGACCCCCTCTATTGGAATTTCGCAACGCCCGAATCGCCGCGTCTGACGCTGTCGATCGACAGGTCGTCGATGAGCGAAAATGGAGGTACGGCAACGGCGACTATTTCGCGAAATAACCTTCCGACCGGCGACCTCGTAGTGACGCTTGCCAGCAGCGATACGACCGAAGCGACAGTTCCTGCCTCGGTGACCATTCCCGATGGACAGAGTTCTGTCACCTTCACGATCACTGCAGTCGACGACTTGCTAAGCGATCGGGCACAGACAGCAGTGATCACCGCCACCGCCAGTGGCTGGGCCACAGCAACAAGTTCCATCGTCGTGCTGGACGACGAAGGTCCGAAAATTGTCTCGCTGACTCCTCCGGACAATTCGACAACAGTCAACTACAAGAGCAACTTCGAGGTGGTTTTCGACACCAATATCGTCAAGGGTACTGGGAATATTCGAATCATCGATGCAGCTACTGGATTTGCGTTTGAAACGATCGACGTGCGCAGCACCAATGTGACTGTAACCGGATCCACGATGACAATCGACCCGACGCGAAATCTCTTTGGCCTGACCGACTATTACATTTTGATGGATGACGGCGTCGTTCTGGATACTTCGGTCGATCTGACACCCAACGTCACCTTCCTCACTGAGTCTTTCGATTACGTCCCGCTGGCGGCATTTCCATCCGGAGTTCAGGGTGGGGATGGTACGGACTTCAGCCTTCAGCCACCTCCTGGCTACACAGTAGACAACGCACTGATGCCCACCGGGGACTCCCCGTTCCGCGGCTGGTCTTTCATGGGGAAGAATTCGTGGGTGGGACAGCAGGGGGATCAAAGCCGCAGCCGGTTCACTCGAGGAAGTGGCACCGTTGTGGTTGCCGATGCCGATGCCTGGGATGATTTTCCCCACGACACGGGAGCCTTCAACAGCTTCCTGGTAACGCCGGGGCTTGATCTAGCGGGGATCACCCCCGGTTCGGTGAATCTGGAATTTGACTCCAGCTACTATCCTGAGCTTCCCCAGTTTGGGACGGTGGAGGTTAGCTACGACAATGGAGCAACCTGGGGGCCGCTACTTTTCTTCGGGGACGCCAATAATCTCAACGATGGTCGGAACGATCGGATCGTTATCAATTCCAGCAATACCGTTGGTCAATACGTGGGTGGTGCGACGGTAGATGCGCCGCTGAACACCCCCGCGACCGGTATCCTGAAGTTCAAATTTGGCTTGCAGAACGCGGGGGACAACTGGTGGTGGACGATCGACAATTTGAAAATCTGGGGTGAAAAATCAGGTATTCCTTTCTCTGGCATCGGAGACCCTGCGGCCTGGAGTTTCCGAACGGCCGAGGCCCCGACTGTGACAGTGACGGTGAACCCGACGTCGATTAGCGAAAATGGTGGTGTTGCTACAGGAACGGTGACGCGAAATCTCAGCACAACCGGCGACCTCGTGGTGACGCTCAGCAGTAGCGACGTCGGGGAAGCGATTGTGCCGGCGACAGTAACGATTCCTGACGGACAGGCTTCCGCCACCTTCTCGATCACTGGAGTGGACGACACGATTGTAGATGGTACTCAGGTCGTCACGATCGACGCTTCGGTGGTCGATTATTTTTCGGTGCCTGCCCAGATCAATGTGCTAGATGACGACTTCCCGAAAATCGTCTCAGTGACACCGGTCGACAACAGCACTTCCGTCGCGGTCAATACAAATCTTGAAGTCCTTTTTGATCAACCGATCAAGAAGGGGAATGGATTCATTTATCTGGTGCACGCATCAGATAACAAAGCTCGAATAGCGATCGACGTCAATAGCTCGCAGGTTACCATTTCCGGCAGCACCCTGGCAATCGATCCATCGGTGAATCTACAGGGTTTGACCGACTACTATGTTCGGATTGATCGCGGGGCCATTCTCAGCGTACTGGCCAACTCGACTGCTGGGGTACCTTTGCTCAGTCAGGACTTTGAGCTACTGCCGCTAGGGCCGGCAGTCTTCGAGACGGTGGGGCTGACGCCAGATGGCAAGGACTGGACGGCAACGCCTCCATCGGGGTGGTCGATGGATAACAGCCAGATGCCTTCCGGTGGCGTACCTGAGTGGCGGGGTTGGACGATGGCGGCTAAGAGCTTCTGGGCGACGCAGGGTGGCCAGAGTCGAGCGAACTTTGGACGAGGCACCAACACCATCGCCGTCGGCGATACCGATGAGTGGGATGACACATTCACTTCGCCCAGCAACCAGTTCAACAGCAAAATGTCGACCAATGCGATGAACCTCGCATCGGTTGCTCCCAACTCCGTAAGGATCGAATTCGATTCCAGTTTTCGTCCTGAGAGTGGAGGTACCTTTGTTCCACACGTTCCTACTAACATGCAGGGAATGCTCGATGTCTCTTACGATAATGGAGCGACTTGGACCAATTTGTTGACGCTAGATTCCAGCAATACTCTCGGCACCGCCACGGCGCCCAATGTCAATGAGCGGCGTGGTGTTGACGTTCCGAATCCCGACGACGGACAGATGGTTTTCCGTTGGGGCCTGACGGGAACGAACGACTGGTGGTGGGCGATCGACAACCTAGTGATCACCGGGACGGTAGATGCCATGGTGTTTCCCGGAGTGACTGATACCACGACGTGGAACTTTAGTACCGCAGAAGCCCCGGCTCTTGTGGTCACTACCAGTCCAACGACGGTCGCAGAGAACGTCGGGGTGGTGACCGGTACGGTGACCCGCACGCTTAGCAGTACAGGTGCTCTGTTGGTGAATCTGACTTCTACAAACAACTCCGTTGCAACAGTGCCTGCAACGGTGACGATTCCGGATGGACAGGCTTCGGTCGACTTCAGCATCACCGTGGTCGACGACAGCTATTTTGACAGCACGCAACCGGTAACGATCTCGGCCAGTTCCGGAGGGTACGTCACTGGCAACCTGGCGATGACGGTGACAGACGATGAGACTGGATCGGTGATGATAACCGAAATCATGTACGATCCGGCCGGAAGCGAACCGCTGACCGAGTGGATCGAGCTATACAATAGTGGCACGACCACAGCAGATCTTTCGGGTTGGGGTCTCGATGACGAGGACACCAGCAACTGGTCGGCTTTTGCTGCCGGAACTCTGCTGGCGCCAGGGGAAGTGCTGGTGGCCTTCAACGGCGCCTTCGGCAACAACCCCGAGGCAAATCTGAGAACTCAGTTCCAGGTGCCGGCGGCTGCGAAGGTCGCGGGGCTCTTCTGGGGAAGTCTTGACAATTCCCCCACGCTTACCAATGAAATCCTGATCCTTCGGAATGCAGCCTTCGCCGGCTTGGACGAAGTGAACTTTGCGGAAGATGGGACGGTTTGGCCCGCGTATGTGAGTGGTTCCAGCATTTACCTGCGGGATGTGTCCACCGACAACAACGTCGGCGCGAACTGGCGATCGAGCGTTGTCGGAAACGATGGGGCAGTTCAGGCCACTGGGGCTGTCTACAATGCTTCCGACAAGGGCTCGCCAGGTTACATCGTCATCAACAGCAGGCCGGTTCTGGCAGCCAACAGCTCGGCGGTGGTCGTGCAGGAAGGTCCCGATGGAACCAACTCGGGTACTTGGTCGGATATCGATGGCGACAGCGTGAACCTGACTGCTTCGGTAGGAAATGTTGTACGAAATGGCGATGGCACGTGGACGTGGTCGGCTCCTGCTAGCGACCAGCAGGCAGTGCAGACGGTGGTGATCACCGCCGACGACGGGAAACGCGGCATCGTGACCACCAGTTTCACCTACGAGGTGACCAATAAGGCACCGGGTCTTACGGTCAGCAGCGCTTCGGTTGTTGGAGCAGCCCTTTCGACGTTGACCAACTCGGGGACCTGGACCGATGTCGCCGCCGACACAGTGACCCTAGCAGCATCTGTTGGGGATGTTATAAAGCATGGCGATGGCACTTGGACATGGTCATTGGCGACCACCGGTGCCGTGCCGACTCAGAACGTGACGATCACTGCGACCGACGAAGATGGCGGCAGTTCTACCGTTACCTTCTCGATAGCAGCCCTGGTGACCGTAACCAACCGCAAGATCTTCTACAACGGGTCGGGGTTTGAGTCTACCGGCGGAGTGGATGGTGCACTGGATTCAGGCAAGCAGCTGCTGAAAGCATCTACTTCAGCGCAGACGACGACCTTTGCCAACGTGATCAACTACAGCCGGGGGATCAACGGCGTTGTTCTGGATGTTGCCGGATTGGCCGCTTCATCGCTGACTGTTGATGACTTCACCTTCAGAATGTCACCGCAAGGTGCAAGCGGAACTCAGAACCCAAGTAGCTGGGTTTCGGCTCCGGCACCGACGGCCATCGATGTCACCGCAACGGCGGGGCAGCCATCGCGCGTCCGATTGGAGTGGGCGGATGGAGTGATCACCAATCGTTGGCTTCAGATTATCGTCAAGGCGAACGCCAACACGGGTCTGATTGAGCGAGATGTTTATTACTTGGGGCATGCACTGGGTGAGGTCAATGGGGTTGCGCCCTATCGATTGACATCGGCAGACCTCAGCGGTGTGCAGGGGTCGATTAGCACAGCGATCGTGTCGATCACCGACATGCGGGATGTCAACAAGGATCGTCGCATCACGAGCGCCGATCTGTCGTTCCTGCAGAGCCGCATCTCCAATTCGGTGCTGATTGGCAATATCACCATCCCCGCGTCCGGTGATGGGGGTGAAGGAGAAGGTGGTCTTGGTACTTTCGGACTCGATCTGGGGGGCGGACTCCCAGGTGGAATTGGAACGATCGGTGGCGATTCGACGCGATCGGCCGGAATTGGAGTACGCGACACTGGTGTCATTCACGGGGTCCGAAGGGAGCCGATGACGACTGTTGCTGCATTGCTGGCCCTGCAAGGGGAGTCGGAAGGTGACTTGGAATTCCAAGCCGAAAACGCGCCAGCAGATTCCTCTTACGAATCGCTTGCGGATTATCTGTTTTCGAATCTGGGTCGCCAGCGGCGTTCGTTCTGGGATTTTGGTTTGTAGGCATGTCGGCCATTGTGAAGTCGAATTCATATGTGTGATTCGGTCCAAGGCCAGTCGTCTGAAAGGGAGGTGTTCATGGTGCGTTTTTGTTTGTCATTAGTGATGTTTCTGGGTTTTCTGAGTTCAGTCGGAAGGGCGGATATCGTCTTCTCCGTCTCGCCGCTCACCCAGACCATCACTCAGGGATCGAATGGGATCTTCGAGGTCTTCATCCGATCCAGTTCGGGGACGCAGAAGGTGGATGGTGTCGACGTGAACGTAAATGCAGGTGCCGGAAACGGCACTGGCGGAAAGTTCATTTCGGGCGTTACCTTCTTGCTGGGTTCAACACCCTTTGATATCACCACGACCACAGGTCAGGCGTTCTCTACCAATTTTCAGTTGGGAGGGATCGATATTGGTACTAGTGATCAGCTTTACGGCCGATTGACGCTGGACACCACCGGAGTGGCGCTGGGAACTTATACGATGTCACTGGATCAGTTGAACGCCAACAGCCCGACGCTGGCAGGACTCCCTGTCCAGGGCTTCAATGCCACCTACACGATCACGGCGATTCCAGAACCTTCTTCGGTGCTGCTGGTCACCGCTGTGGGGCTCTATGGATTGCGCCGGGCGCGTAGGATGAAGGCAAGCGTCCGCTGATCCGATGGATTGTCGATGACGTCGGTCTTGGATCGCCGTCTGTAGGGGTACTGCGAAAGCCCCCAACCTCGCAGTACCCCTTTTTTCTTAACCATCGCACATCCTCTGAAACTGTGAGACGCTCATGGATGGGACACCACCGCGTTATCTGGACCCTCAGATTCCGTTGGGTCTGGAATGGATCACGATGCCGGTGGTCGTGGCGAACGATCGGAGTTTGCAGGGCTATGGCGAGCTCTTGGCATCCCCCCATGGTCGTTCTATTGAAATTGTGCGCTGGCCGCCATCGGGGTGGCGACCGGTCGATTCAGACTCAGGCGACCAGGGAGGAATCAAAGAAGGTGTTTTCCAAGCCACCTGGGAAGGGCAGATTCTTCTTGGGTCCAACCAAGCGGTCGGAGGGGAGTATGTGTTAGGGTTCGAATGCGAGCCGTCGTTTGCCGATCGCAAACTTTCCGTGCGACCCAAACAGGTCTTGCTTTGGCATGCGAACTACCATCCGGATGGCGGTCAGTCTTTTTTCCCCAGATCGCCAGTTCCATTTCTTGTTCCGCTAGCTCTTCCCGGCGACGATGTGTTGCCTCATCATTTCGTCGCCTTTCTTTTCGACGGTACGAAAGGGCTTTACATCCACCCAAACGTCTGGCACGAAGGCATTTTTCCGCTCGACCAACAAGTTCAATGCGACGATCGCCAGGGAGCCGTTCATGCGCGAGTCTCGGTGGAATTTCCGAGGGAATTTGGATGTCTGCTTCGAATTGACCTGGAAGATGCACGTCGACTTCTCGAGTCAACCAATCACCCCTGATGATTCCAGTTGCCCTCATGCCCTGACGACAAAGCGACGGGTCTGCGCAGGTTTTAAGGAAAAGTCCGAGCCAAGAGTTGGGGCCTGAAGCTAGGCGTGCAGATGCACGCATACTTTCCGTGAATAGAAATGGGCGGAACATCGTTCCCATCGACACGCTAGCCCGAAAGGGTTGCTACTTCCAACCGAACCGATCGGATATGGTGATTGGCCGAGTCACACCGTCGATCGGTTGGGATCGGCGATCCACTGGGAATCTAGCTGCGTTGCGAGAACGCGGGGAAATGGGGAGCGGCGATGAACGAGTCGAAGGGGAAGCGAGTGGACCGGGAGACAGTAGACCGGGAGACGGCGGACCAGTTTGATCAGAGGATTCTCGACTGGTATGACGACTACGCTCACGGGAGGATCGAGCGACGGGATTTTCTCAATCGCGTCGCGACGGTGGTCTCTGGAGGGGTCGCTGCCGAAACGGTATTGGCTCGTTTGGCACCCAACTACGCATGGGCACAGCAGGTTCCCGCCAATGACCCCCGCATCAAGACTCAGCGATTCGAGTACGATTCGCCGCAGGGTGGCGGCAAGATGGCGGGCCTGATGGCCTGGCCTGCCGACAACAAGGAGAAGCATCCTGCTGTTGTTGTGGTGCACGAAAATCGTGGGCTCAACCCCTACATCGAAGATGTCGCCCGGCGATTGGCTGTCGCCGGATTTCTATCTCTTGCCCCGGATGCTCTTTCGCCGCTGGGGGGGTATCCCGGTACGGACGATGAAGGTCGTCAGATGCAGGCCAAAAGGGATCCTGATCAGATGCGAGAGGATTTCCTGGCGGCTGCCAAAGTTCTACGAGATCATCC
Organism: Pirellulaceae bacterium; assembly: GCA_044337705.1. Classification (GTDB taxonomy): domain Bacteria; phylum Planctomycetota; class Planctomycetia; order Pirellulales; family Pirellulaceae; genus JBEISR01. The sequence continues at coordinate 10,151 of JBIINB010000142.1, forward strand.
TGCCTCGACCGGTAAGGTGGGAGTGGTTGGGTTCTGTTACGGCGGCGGCATCGCCAACGAGCTTGCGGTGCGGGCGTCGGATGTGATCGCAGCGGCCGTCCCCTTTTACGGAAGGCAGGCAGCGGTCGCCGATGCAGCCAAGATCAGGGTACCGCTGCTGCTGCACTATGCGGAACTGGATCAGCGGATCAACGAGGGCTGGCCGGCTTACGAGAAAGCCCTGAAGGAAGCCAAAGTCGACTACACCGCTCATTTCTATCCGAAGGCCAATCACGGCTTTCACAACGATACGACTCCGCGGTATGACAAGGCGTCTGCAGAGCTGGCATGGAAAAGGACGTTGGAGTTCTTCCACAAGCACCTGGATGGATGAGCTCTGTTGGAAGATTTTCCAGAATCGGTCATCGATGGAAGGTGCTGTGAACGCGACGTGCCAGCACCAGTTCCTCCACCGATCTGTGGCTTGCCGCGTCTTGTTGGGCTCGTTCTTCCCGTTGCAGCAGTTCGATTTTCTGCTGCAC
>JBIINB010000143.1:0-10597 GCA_044337705.1 Pirellulaceae bacterium
TGACACCATACAGTCGCTGCATGGTCGAGAAAACGCCATCGATCAACACGCGATCCAGTTCGAAGTAGGCCTTCAGCTGGTTGTCGTCGACCTGGTACTTTTTCTGTCGGACCTTTTCAGCGTAATGCTCCCAGTCCCAGGGCATCAGCGGATGGTTGGCCCCCTCCTCTCGCATCACCGCTTCGATCTCCGAAGCTTCCTGCTTCGTTTTGGCAACCACCTGAGGCACCAGATCGCGAAGCATCTGGAAGGCCGCCTCCGGCTTCTTGGCCATCTGATTCTCCAGCGCATAGGCGGCATGGTTGGGATAGCCAAGCAATCGGGCTCGCTGTGCCCGCAATGCCGCCATCTTGAGCACCAGAGGACGGGTGTCGATCCCTCCCTGTTCCCCCATCCCGCGACGGGCAGAGGCTTCCCAGACGCGCTGCCGCAAGGCTCGATTCTTCAGCGAGATCAGGATCGGTTGCCGGGTGGTGTTGGTGATCGCCAGCAGGTACTTATCCTGAAGCCCCCGTTCCTGGGCAGCCGCTTTCGCTGCAGCGATCTCACCTTCCCCCAGCCCCTCCAGATCTTCCAGCTTGTCGACGACCACCGATCGTTCTTTGGTCAGCGCCAGCAGTTTGTTCTGGAACTCCGTGGCCAGCGACGAGAGCTCCTCGTTGATGGCGCGGATCTTCGTCTGGGCCGCTTCATCCAGCGGCGCCCCAGCGCGCACGAACGCTTCGTACTGCTCCTTGAGCAACCTGGCAGGTTCCTCGGCCAGATCGAGATCCTCGCGAGCTTCCCACAACCGGCGGACCCGATCGAACAGTTTGCGATCGAGCAGGATGTTATCGGAGTGTGCGGCCAGACGAGGCGCAATCTGCTCCTCGATCTCCTGCAGCTTGGGATCGGTGTTCGAAGAGGTGAGATTGAAAAAGACAGCTGCAACCCGCTTGAGGATCGCCCCCGATTTCTCCATCGCCACCAGCGTGTTGTCCATCGTCGGCTCCGCCGGATCGTTGGCGATCGCCGCCATTTGCTCCAGTTGCTGCGTCATCCCCGCCTCAAAGGCCGGCAGATAGTCTTCAGGAAGTACGTTGCCGAAGTCTGGGGTTTCCAGCGGCAGGGCACTGGGCTTGAGGAAGGGGTTGTCGCGCACAGTGGTGATCCATCGAGTGTTGGAGCTGGCAGAAGGGGAATCGGACGTGGGGGGCTGGTGGGCTGGCAATCCTTCGGCCAGGATCCAACCGATCGCTGCCGACGCAATGGCCGGCATCGCGCTGGCCAGAAGGGGACCCAAGCATCTTCGATACATCGCTTTGGCTTCCTGCTTGACGGACAAAAGAAACAACGGTGCAGTGAGAACCGCAACTCAGATCAGTCGCCAGTGATCTGGGACTTCTGGGCATCCGCAAGGCTCGCTGCGACACGCTCCAAACCGTTCATCATAGCGTCTGTCGCCGGCCGGACCGAAACGACAGGATTTCCAAAGGTGCTCCCTCCACCCAGGTCCGTCAGCCGCTCACTGGTCAGATCGTTGAGGCTCTTTCGGTCGGGCGCCAGTTTAGGCCACCATTGGCCGAGCGCGATCAGCGTTCCGGGCTGGCCTTCCGGCTGAACCAACGCCTGCCGAAGAATGCTTCCATGGGGCGATCGAATCTCGACCATCTGCAGATGCTCCACCCCCAGCGGTCGGGCGTCGTCGGGATGAAGCAGCACACGCGGCTGACCGCCTGCCATGCGAAGAATACTCTCGACGTTGCCCATCGTCGTATTGACCAGAAAGTCCCCTGGTGGCGAGATCAATCGCAGCGGGTATGTGGCATCTGGCTGGACCTGAAAATCGAGTTGCTTGGGTGGTGGGGCGAAGCGGATTTTTCGATCTGGAAAATGGCTTCCTTCGGCGTAGGGCAGATACGGATCGGGGAGGTTCAGCCGCACGCTTCCCTCCCGCTCCAGCCGCTCGAAGGTGATCCCCTGGAGAAATGGGTGATCGCTGGCGAGGAAGCTTTCTGCGATCTGTCGGGGCGTCCAGGAGAAAACTGGATCGGTCAGGCCAAGACGTTTGGCCAACTGCTGAAAGAACCAGCTGTTCGGACGAGCTTGGCCACGCGGGGGGACTACCGGATCGGCCCATTGAAGATAGTAGTGACCATACGACGTGTAGAGGTCGGGATGTTCAAGGAAGGTGGTCGCCGGAAGCAGCCAGTCGGCATAGTCGGCCGAGTCGGTTTGGAAATGCTCAAGCACCACTGTGAAGAGGTCCTCGCGAGCCAGCCCCTGGCGGACACGGGAGGAATCGGGTGCGACGGCCGCCGGGTTGCAATTGAAGATGAACAACCCGCGGATGGTCACTGGATCGGCCAATAATTCACTGGCCAGGCGATTCATGTTGAGGTGCCGGGCATCGGGCCGGCGCAAGTGAAGTCCGGTGGCGATATGGCGATTCAGGTGAAAGGCGCCACTGGTCGACAGCACCGCACCTCCCCCACGCTTTTTCCAGGCGCCGGTGATCGCCGGCAGCAGGGTGATCGCTCGCAGCGCATTGCCTCCTCCTTCATTCCGTGTCATCCCATAGCCGACCTTGATGAAACTGCAGGAGGATTTCCCATACAGTTCGATCCAGCGCTGAAGCGACTCCATCGGTACATTGCAGTAGCGGGCGGTTCGATCCAGCGGCCAGGCACTGCAGGCTTCGCGAAAATCTTCCCAACCGTCAGCGAATTGATCGAGGTATGCTTGGTCGACCAATCCTCGTTCGATCAAGGCATTGGCCCAGCCAAGTGCCAGGGCAGCATCGGTGCCTACCCGCACCGACCAATGCTCGTCGGCAAACCGACTGGTTTCGTTCCGATAAGGGTCGATGTGGAGGATTCGAGCTCCGCGCCGCCGCGCTTCCTTGAGGATCGGCGCCAGATGGGAGTTGCTGCGAAGCAGGTGAATCCCCCACAGAATGATGCACCGCGCCTCGACCAGATCCTCCGGCGGCGGACCAACCTTGGCCGGGCCATAATTGGCTTCCCAGGCAACGCCGCCCGTCGATGCACAGATCGTCTGATCTAGCTCCAGGGCACCGATCCCGCGAAACAAGACGAGAGGATAGGACCCCTCCAGCAATCCCATCGTGCCGGCGTAATGGTAGGGAAGAATCGACTGGCCACCATGGCGATGAAGGATCTCTTTGGTACGATCGGCGATAGCGTCGAGCGCTTCCTCCCAGGTGGCGGGAACAAATTTCCCCTCTCCCTTGCGACCCACCCGACGCATCGGAACCAGCAGCCGGTCGGGATGCTCCTGGCGCTCCGGATAACGCGCCGTCTTCACGCAGGCAAAGCCCCGTGTCATCGGATGTGCGGGATCCCCCTGAAGATCGACCACCTTGCCTTGATCGACTGTGATTCGCAGCGAGCAAGTGTCCGGGCAATCGAGCGCGCAGACGCTGCGCAAATACTGCTTCATCGCTTCTCTGCCAGATTCGTGATTCGTGCAGTTACCTACCGCTTGGTCGCCATGGCCAATCGTCGAAGGGAAATCTGCCATTTTTTGATCGGTGCAGCCCCCCCTCACAGCGTCTCCCGATCCGTTCCCGGTTTGCGCGGCGCGGTGACAAGTCCCCACCGCTCGCCATTCTAGCCAACGCGTCGGTGGCCGAAGGTGCAGCACCCCCGCCAAATCGATACGATCCCTTTTCCGATCGAAGCCCAAGGGGAAGAGGGTTGGCCCGAATTCGGCGGGAACTCTCGATCGGAAGGGGGTCGCAAGAGCCTTGCTGGATAATTTCTCGCAGGATTGGTCCCCGCATGGGGTTGGGGTTGATACACTCAGAAAATCGTGCTGAGCCAACTGTCTGGACGGCTCGATGGCTCGCCTCGATCCCCCATGGATCGCCAGGACCGATCGCAGATCTACCACCGATGCAGAGGAACATGTCGAACACTCCCCTGAAAAAAGAAATCTCCATCGTCCTCGGGTTCATCGCCTGCCTTTGGGTTGTCTGGCTGGCCGACCTGTTGCTTCCTGGCAGCTTCAATGGCTGGGGCATCACCCCAAGGACGATTGGTGGACTGCCCGGGATTCTGCTTTCCCCTTTCCTTCACCAAGGAATCCTGCATCTGATCAGCAACACGATCCCGCTGGCAGTGTTGCTGGTGCTCTTGGCAGGATCTCGCTCCCATGGCGAAGTGACTGCGGTAGCCATCGCATTGCTGGGGGGGCTTCTCCTGTGGCTCTTTGGGCGTCCCTCGACTCATATCGGCGCCAGCCTCCTGGTCTACGGGCTGATTTCCTACCTGATCGTCTCGGGATTTCTAGAACGCAAGATGCTGCTGATGGCTGTCAGCCTGCTGGTGCTCTTTCTCTATGGTGGCACCTTGCTCTTTGGCATGATCCCCTCCCTTGGGTCGCACGTCTCCTGGGAAGGGCATCTGTTGGGAGCGGTTGCCGGGGTGGTGGTCGCCTATCTCCAGCATCGGCCTAGCGACAAGAACCCAAGCGATCTACTGCAGCCGCCGGAGGCGTGAGAAAGGGATCGCAATTGGCATGACAAGGTTTATTGGCCAAGTTGCTATTGGCTAGTATGAGCATCGCGATCCAGCAGCATCCCCAGATAGCTGCGGGTGATGGGGTGATCCAGACCGAGGAAGCTGGCCAGTGATGCGATCTGCTTTTCGGCCAGCGCGCGGTCTTCCAGCGAATGGACCAGCAGTTCGATCTCCACAAAACACCCCAACTGGTCGACCTGGTCCCGCGCAAGCGTGAAGGTCTGGTTCTGGTGCACCACCCGCCATGTGCGTCGGGTCTTGCTGACTTGCCGAGCAACCTCGAAGCCAAGGGACTGCAAGATCGTCTGCCATCCCTCGACCGTGCCCGCCGCCAGCGGCAGTTCCACCTCCGGCCTGGTCTTCATCCCTCCTGGCAACCGCGCCCCTTTGTAGGTGACGACGGCATCTTGATCGATCGCGCGAATGCGAAACGCTTCGTCGGTCGTGCGGAAGTCTCGGCAGGGATGGCGCCAGTAGGTATCGACCTGCCTTTGTACCGCCAGCTCCGTCGCCTCCAGCCCCCTCAGTCGCTCCATCCACCGCTCTGTGCCATCGACTGCATACTTCTGCTCGACTTCCCAACAACTCGAATGAGGATAGGATGAATCGGATGGGTGGCTCATGTTGGTCGAATCTTTCTTCGCAGGCAGTAACAGGTAGAGACAATCGTGGAAACCGGCGATACGACTGCAGCAGGAACTTCGAAGCAAACTTCAGATCCTTCTCCCGACGGTTGGCGGGAGCCGAGCGGATCGCGGAAACTGCTGTCGCTGGGACCACTGCTGGTTTTAGCGATTCCAATGCTGCTTGGAGTCCTTTTTCTGGTCTGGCTGGGGCGGGATCGAGCGACGATCCTGGGGAGCCATTTTCAGGATTATGACCTCCAAGCTCTGATTGCAAACGGGCCTGTCTCCGAAGGCAGCAGACTCGATCTAGCATCGCTCCAGGGAAAATTGGTGATCTTGCATTTCTGGGGAACGTGGTGTCCTCCGTGCCGCATGGAGTATCCCGAAGTCAGTCGCTGCATGGAAGATTATTTGAACGACTCGGACGTTTTGTTTCTCAACGTATCCTGCTCGCCCGGTGTGGAAAAGGATTTGAAAGAACTGCGGACGGCGACCGAGCAGTTTTTCAAGGACGGCCAGATCGGCAATCGATTTCCAATCTACTGCGATCCGACAGCATTCACTCGCGTGCAACTGGCCAATCGCCTGGGCAACGGTGGATTTGCTTATCCATCGACCTTTGTGATCGATCCCGAGGGGATTGTCCGGGAAGCGTGGCGTGGCACGATTACGGTCGGGGAGTTGCGGGGAGTGATCGCCAAGTATCGCAAGCGTCCTCAGAGCTGATGAGCGAACCCAGGAAGTCCAAAGCCGATCCCAGCAAGTGGCTCTGCCTGCGCTGCGGGTTGGTGTTGGTTGAGCGATGAAGGCGCGGCCAACCGGCCGGTAGCGCACTACCGCAGAGTAAGAACCGGCACGTTAGCGTATTTCGGCGTAGTCTTTAGCATCTACGGCAAGAGTTAGCACTTCCGCTTGCGTCTGGTAGCCACCATCGCCAGATGGTGGATTTTTAGGCCATCAACTTTGCGTTACACGGAACCGGATGGCAGATTAAGAACCGGCGCGCTAGCGTATTTCGGCGTAGTCTTTAGCATCTACGGCAAGAGCTAGCACTTCCGCTTGCGTCTGGTAGCCACCATCGCCAGATGGTGGATTTTTAGGCCATCAACTTTGCGTTACACGGAACCGGATGGCAGATTAAGAACCGGCACGTTAGCGCATTTCGGCGTAGGGTTACGCAGCAGATTCGGATCGGTTCTCAATGAAAAAAGCCCCTTCCGAAGAAGAGGCTTTTGTGTCGAATCGAAGGAGACAATCGGGTCGCAATCGACTACGACTTGTATTCCTTGTTGAAAAATTCCTTGCTGCCCGAGACAGTTGGCTTGATCGTGTTTTTGCCCTGCTTCCAGTCGGCTGGGCAGACTTCGCCATTCTTCTCGAAGTACTGAAGCGCCTGAACCATTCGCAGCGCTTCATCAACACTGCGCCCCAGAGGCAGGTCGTTGATCACCTGGTGCCGAACGACGCCATCCTTGTCGATCAGGAACAGACCTCGCAGCGCCACCGCCTCTCCGACCAGGCAGTCATAATCCCGCGCAATCTGCTTGCTGAGATCAGCTACCAACGGGTAGGTGACATTGCCGATACCACCCTCGGTTCGCGGCGTGTTCCGCCACGCCAAGTGCGAATAGTGGCTGTCGACGCTGACGCCGATGATCTGGGTGTTGAGGGCCTGGAATTCTGACTCCCGGTCTGAAAAAGCGATGATTTCGGTCGGGCAGACGAAGGTGAAATCGAGCGGATAGAAGAAAAGGAGGACATACTTGCCACGGTACTGCCCCAGCGACAATTCCTTGAAAGTCCCATCGGGCATCACCGATTGGGCCTTGAAATCGGGAGCAGGTTTCTGAACCAAAACAGCCATGAAAGACTCCTTGATGGAATACTCAGGTGAATTCATCCCGGTGCGCTGGGTCGCAACCCAGGACTCGCCCATCGGGGGCTTCGATCTTCTTTTTGCACTCGGGTACAACGCCTTATTGTCCCGATTTGTCAAGAATGGGAAAGTGGCTTGAGCCACGGTCACCCGCGGGGCGTGACGCATCGAGAGTGGGGGCTTCGGGGCATGCGGCGGTTCCGCAGCTAGGGCTTTTGAATCTGGCGAAACAATCGGAAGGGCAAGCGATGGACGAACGGGAGACAACGATTCTTCAGCTCCGCAACCTGGTGGCTCAGTTCGTTCACGAACGTGATTGGGAGCGATTCCATACCCCAAAAAACCTCGCTTCCTCGATCGCCATTGAGACTGCCGAGCTGATGGAGCATTTCCAGTGGTTGACTCCCGAGGAGTCATTGGCGCTTCGAGGGCAACCGCTGGATGCCCCGATCGCTCAGGAAATGGCCGATGTCCTTGCCTACCTGCTGTCGCTAGCCACGGTTCTGGAGGTCGATCTGGCCGCTGCCCTGGAATCGAAGATGGAGAGGAATCGGCGGAAGTATCCCGCACCCATCCCACCGAACGGCTGACAACGTTGCCGACCACTCGCAGCGAGCCTGATGCGGGCTGATGGCATGGCAGGAGTGTGGCCTACGAGGTGTCGCTCTTCGGCAACGCGCCTGCAGCGCAGCGCTGCCAAAAGGCGACAGGTATCGAACGCTTGGGTGATGCTGTAACCCACCAGGATCTCCTCGGCCGGTCCAGCACCCGAGCTATCGAAGGGTGGATACGCCACACCAATCGCTTCAACCGTCATGGTCGGTCGCTTCGGGACTGCCGCTGAGCCGGAAATCTTTCCTGCGCGTCACAAATTCCTCAAGCGGCACACTTTCTGCAACCTCTTGCATGGCAAAGGAAAGCCGCTGCGGCGGTATTCGTTGATCTCCCGCCCCAGACCCTTCGCAGAAAGATCGTTTTGATGAAGGCAGCTCGACGCATAACCAACGGCCGTGCACTGGACATGGATCTGGACGAGACGCCCTTTGACATGGAACCGGAAGGGGAGAGTCGAGAGGGAACGCTGGGGCGCCGTCGACCTGTTCGCTACGAAGAGGAGGAAGAAGAGGAAGCCGCCGAGGAATCGCTCTGGAGCGAAGACGAAGAGGAAGCGATTTTTGAGGAGGAAGAACTGGAGGGGACCGATGATCCGGTTCGCACCTACCTGATGCAGATGGGCCAAATCCCTCTGCTCAATCGCCAGCAGGAACTCGATTCGGCCAAGAAGATCGATCGAGCCCGTTTTCGGTATCGCTACTGGATGCTGTCGACCGACTTCATCTTGCAGGGTGCGACGAAACTTCTGGAGCAGGTTCGGGATGGCAAGTTGCGTCTGGACCGGACGATCGAAGTCAGCGTCACCAATGCCGCCGAGAAAAAGGCGACGATGCGGCGGATCGGTCCCAACATCAAGACGCTGCGTGCTCTGCTGGTGCGCAATCACCGGGATTTTCTGCGAGCGATCGACCGTCGCCAGCCCAAGAAGGTGCGAAAGCTTGCATGGCGCGATCTAGTGCGTCGCCGCAGCAAGGCATGCCGACTGGTCGAGGAGATGAACCTCCGCACCAATCGGATCGAACCACTGTTCGACAAACTGATGACGATCAGCCAACGCATGCAGCTGCTCAAGGAACGGATCGATCACGCAAGAGCCCAGGGGAAACGATCGAGCGATCAGGTCCGTCAGATGCGTAGTGAGCTGAATCATCTGATGAGGATCACCTTTGAAAGTCCAAAGACCTTGCATCGCAGGGTGATGAAGGTGATCGAATACCGAAAGCAGTTTGAACATGCCAAGCGAGACCTGTCGGCAGGCAATCTGCGTCTGGTCGTCTCGATCGCCAAAAAGTACCGCAATCGAGGGCTCAGCTTCCTGGATCTGATCCAGGAAGGGAACACTGGACTGATGCGCGCAGTCGATAAGTTCGAGCATGCCCGTGGCTTCAAGTTCTCTACTTACGCAACCTGGTGGATCCGCCAGGCGATCACACGAGCGATCGCAGATCAGAGCCGCACGATTCGCGTTCCGGTCCACATGATCGATACGATGACCCGCGTGCGGCAGGTGACTCGCGATCTGGTTCAGGAACTTGGACGAGAACCGTCGTTGGAAGAAACGGCACAGCGCGCCAAGATGTCGATCGATGATACCCGGACCATCCTCAAGATGGCCCGCCAACCCCTTTCACTCGATCAGCCGGTCGGCGAGCACGACGACAGTTATTTCGGTGAATTCCTGGAGGACTATCGCGATGACGATCCGCTCTATGAGGCGAATCAGGAATCGCTGAAGATCCAGATCCAGAACGCCATGCAGACGCTCAATCATCGGGAAAGAGAAATCCTCAAGCTTCGCTATGGGCTAGCCGACGGCTACGCCTACACGCTGGAGGAAGTAGGCAAGATCTTTTCCGTGACGCGCGAAAGGGTGCGGCAGATCGAGAGTAAGGCGGTGCGGAAACTGCAGAACCCGGCACGATCCCGTTCGCTGGCGAGCTACGTCGATGGCGTCGACCTGTCGCTACTCCAGGACGCAGGAGACGATTCGGCGAATTAAGAACCGATCGGCAAACCTGCAAAATCTTAACCCGCAGCGTAAGCAAGGGACGGTGCTCGGATAGGCTCTAAGCGAAATAGGGCCATTGCACTATCAATATGGGCTTCGCCATAGCCCGCCTTCGCTCGGCGACCTTTCCCCCCACCCAATGGTCGCCGGGCGAGGGCTTTTTGCTGCATCTGAAGTAGCACCCTATCGCAATGACAGCGATGCAGCATCGCTTCGACTGTCTTCTCCTGACTTCACGCCAAATGTCTGCCAGCAGGGGTTCTCCAACCCCTTTTCTCTCCCATCAGCAGAGAGAATAGGAACCGAACTTTTTGATGTTTTCCCAATGTTCTTGAAACAGTTCGAGAGGTACCCGAAACGATCCACTCCGGCCCCTGTTTTGTCTTGATTAGGCTGGAATCGACGAATGCAACTTGACTCATAAACGAACCGATGAGACTGTTGGATTCAAGTCTAACTAGGCCTGAGAACGAATGGACGAGGTAGTCATGGTCACATCGATTGAACTGTCAGAACAGGAATTAGCCGAGCTACGTGATCTGACTGAGCAGAGTGATTCAATGGAAGCTATACGAGTGGCGATGCGCGATTACATGCGCTACGCCCGTCGAATGCGGCTCAAGCAACTTTCTGGTCAAGTCGAAATGATCGATAATTGGCGCCAATTAGAAGAATCCGAGGTTGGCGATCTCAATGACGATTCCTCCAAGTGATCTGGTTCTGATCGACACTTGTATCTAGCTAGGTTTCTTCAACCGAAATCACTCCGCCGAACGTATCACTGTCGATCCTTTGCTTGATGACGATCGTGCAGCAATCACTGGAATGATCTTGGCCGAAATCTTGCACGGATTTCGTCGCGATGAACAGGCTGATTGGGTTGCTTCTTCACTGAAGGGCCTACATGACCTTGAACCTACTTGGGATGACTGGCGAGTAGCCGCCAAAC
>JBIINB010000045.1:0-31008 GCA_044337705.1 Pirellulaceae bacterium
GCCAGCCCACCTTCTGAGGTTCGGGGGTTGTGTAAGGGTACTCGATCGTCTTCGATCCTTCGGCACAAAGAACTCCAACCAGTAGTAAGAGAAGCAGTCTGATTGTCATCGCGTTGACTCCTCGATCGAAAGAAACATCGGACTTTCCGAAAAGGCATGGATCAGCGATCGAAGCCCGTAGTTTCGATCGCTGGTGGAATCGACAATTCGCTCGATCTCATCGCGATCGGCATAGCGAATCGGGGTCCCAGTGGCGTAACGGGAAAGGTGGGAGACAAAGGCAATCGCCAATCGTTTGGGATCTTCTGCAAGCAGATCGATCAGTGCACCGGGTCCATGGAAGATCCGGCCATCTGGCAATTGTCCGCTGGCGTCGACCGGAAGCCCCAACCGGTATTCGATTCTCCAAGGAGTTTCTCCCTGTTCCGGCGGGTTGTCTCCCTGTCCGGTCGATCGATACCTCGATCGATATCCGCCGATCGGATCGAATGCTTCCAGCGCAAAGCCAGCTGGATCGAATCGCTGATGACAAACCGCGCAACTGCGGTCGCTTCGATGGCGATCCAGTTGCTCGCGGATGGTGGTGGCCCCTCGCGTATCGGGATCGACCTGGCTGATTCCAGATGGCGGAGGTGGCACAGGTTGGTCCAGCAACCGGTCCATGACCCAGACGCCCCGTTTAACAGGTGAGGTCGTAGTGCCGTTGGCGGTTAGCTTATGGATCGCGGCTTGGCCCAAAAGGCCGCCCCGCAAGGATTTGTCCGGTAACTCAACCCTTCGGACTTCCACGCCATGAACTCCCTCGAGTCCATAATGCTCGGCCACTCTCTGAGTCACCATGGCAAAGCCTGGCTTCAGCAAAGAAACAACGGGCAAGTCCCGTTCGATCATTTCTCTAAGGAACGACTTCGTCTCGGCCCCCAGCCCCTCATGCAGCAGGAACCGGTACTCGGGATAGAGCTTCGGGTCAGGTGTTGTCTCGGAGATCCGGTCTAGTTCCAACCACTGATCGGCAAAGTCTTCGACAAAGCGGGCCGAGCGCGGATCGGCAAGCATCCGGTCCACCTGGTTGCGGACGGTCTGCTGGTCCCGCAGCCTTCCATCCCGTGCGTCGGCAAGCAGCGATTCATCGGGTGGACCGTTCCAAAGCCAGTAAGAGATGCGTGAGGCAAGAGGCGCCATGGTCTTGGGCATCTCTTCCGGGTTGGCGTCGGACTGATCTCCGGGGTGCAGCAGAAACTCGGGTGATGTCAGCACCGCCACATAGACTCGCCGCATCGCATCCTCGAAGCAGTCGTTCGCTTCCAATCGCGCCCCAAGCAACTGCATATAGGGTTCGATTTCCGTCGGATGGATTGGTCGTCGAAACGCCTTCGGAAGAAAATCCGCCAGCAGCTTTCTGCCATCCGCCATCGGATCGGACGGCTGGACGGTCTGAAGGATCGGCTGCCGATCTGATGCAGGGATATCGGTATAGAAATTGGGAAGATATCCACCCAGCCCGCGGACCGGTTCTCTTCGTGGTGGAAGGACGGGACTTCCTTCGGGTAGGGGACCGATCGGTAGATCGCCGAACAATTGCCTGTGGCTTGCCGGTGGCCACGAATCATGGATCGGCCCCTCGATCTCAAACCAGTCGATCGCCACACCCGGTCCCCGATGCCTGGCGGCTCGGCCCGCCACCTGTCCGATGCGAAGTCCATTCCAGGGGATGGAGACCGGATCGAAGACAATGCTTTCGCGCGCCTCCAGCCAAGTGTTCAGTTCCACTTCGTGGGACTGCATCGAAGGAGCGGTCAGCAGTTGCAGGAGGCGACCTCCCTCCTGTTGTTTTCCCTCTTCGTGCGCGCGGAGTGCAGCCGCCTGAGGGGCATTACAAGGTTCAGGGGTCCCTTGATTCCATTGAAATCCCCAAAGCGAGATCCTGAGGCGATAGACCCCGGCATAGATGGGCGCCACGTTCATAGCGGCTTCGTAACCGGCGAGGTTCGGATTGAGCAATCCGACGGCACTGGTGCTGCCAGAGTCGCGCACGGCATCCAACAGCTTTCTCCGTTCCTCCAGATCCGGTCCCTCGAATCCGACATACCCCTTCCGGTCTTCCATTCCGCCCCGCACCGGGAAGGAAGGATCAGGTTTCTTATCCTTCAGCAGCACAAACTGCCCTTCCATCAGGTTGGCATCGAATTTGAATAGACCCGCCGGATAGACTCTGCGCTGAAAGACAGGCGGCCTAGTGCTCCGCGTGGCGATAGCCGCGTCCAGCGCCTTGCCGATCGCTTCCTCGTACGCAGCGATGTGAGCCGGCGAGATTTCCAGCGCCGTTCCGATCTTGGTGTAGCCACCAACACGTCCATCGGCAGGAAGCAGACCGAGTATGTCCAGCCTGGGAAGCGCCAGAAGGTCCTGAAGCGTGTTTTGGAATTCCTTGCGTGTCATACGCCGCAAACGGACCCGCCCCTCCTGCCGCATCGCCTGACTGTCCGCCTTGTGAAGCCGCTGGTGGAGCTGCCGTAGGAAGTTGGTTCGTCCCGCCTCATCGGGCTGCGGGTGTTCGACCGGTGGCATTTCCCCCAGCGTGACACGATCGTAAATCCTGACCCACATCGCCAATGCCTCGGGGTCGGAAAGGTCATCTGTAAGAGCAGACAGGTCGCGCCCACCCTCGCTGGATGATCCCTGATGGCATTCCAGGCAATGCGATTTCAGGAAGTCATCCACTTCGGACGCCACTCCAGTGGTTGCCAGCCCGATCAGAAACCACAAGAGGAAGAGTTGGTAAGGTCGTTTCATGATCGTTCCGGTCATCTTCGTTCAATGACTTCGCTGAGTACGCGCCGGGAGAATCGTCAGGCTTTTGCCATCAAGACGAACAGAATCGACAAACAGATTGGCAGGCATCGGGCCACGCAGGTTAGGGCGAGCCGCTAGGTGTACGACGGCAAAATCCGCTGGTTCGCAAACCAGACATCTGGCCGTGACGGTCCTCCTGCCGCTATCTCCCAGTGTGGTCACCTGACCAGAACCGCTCGAGACTGCATCGGCGATTCCCAGAGGCCAGCGGGAACGTATCGATTCGGGATCGCCTCGGAACAGATAAATCTGGCAGAAGAAGGTGACCGATGGCTGCGTGTTGCGGGGCCGATCATCGAGAAAATCAGCCGATAGTTCCAGGATCATTTCCTGCTTCTGGCCTCCTGGAATCGGAAGCTTTTCGATCGTCAACCACTGAAACAGATCGCAGGCGATCGACTTGGCTTCCGGTTGATTCGAGTCTCGGCCAGTGGCGATGAACTGAAGTCGATTTCCTCCTCTGCGGTCCCCGGCCTCCCTTCCCTGGACCACCACCGCTTCATCACCACTCCAGACTCCGGACTGCTTGGGAAAGCCGGACGGAATCGCACCGATTGCATCCTCGAAATCCCCATTCTGCAACTCCTCGATCACTATCCAGGCAGCAGGAGTGGTTTGCGAGTTGTAGGACCAGACGGCTGTGGCGCAAAGGACGATGCCCGATACCATCCCGATCAACCATACGGCCGCATTTCGAACAATCCAGGAAGCCGTCGGATTATGCTGGGTTTCCGCGATGGGTTGCGTTGCCAAAGGAACTGAATCTTCGAGCGCCATTTGTTGTGCGGCGACCTGAAGCAGACCATGCCATTTGGCGGCATCGAAGAAACGTTGGCGCGCTTCAGACGATTCACGAAGGATCCGATTCAGATCGACCCTCTGGTTTTCATCCATGCGATTCTCGCACCATGCCTCGATCAGTTCCCCCAATCGATCGGAAATCATTTCTTGTCCCTTCCTCCTTCCCTTTTCGCCATGCAGTCACGCAAGGAGTCTTTGGCGCGAGTCAATGTCACACGGACGGAATTGGCGGTCCATTGCAGCGACTTGGCGATCGCTTCGGGAAGCATTCCAGAATGGTATCGAAGCATCACCAGCTGCCGAGCGCGGGGCGACAGTTTCTGAATGCATCGCTTCAGTCTCTGAATCTGATGAAGCAGGTCGTCGTCGGGTGGTTCATTCCCATGCAATAGCTCTAACAAGTCTTCCTCCAGACTCATGGGCCGCCTCCGCAAGGCGCGAAGTTGGTGTAGCGCTTCGTAGCGCAAGATCTTCCCAGCCCAAGCCATGAAACTACTTCCTTCGGCCCAACAGTCGGCTTTTCGGGACACGATAAGAAACGTTTCCTGGACCAGGTCCTGCGCATCCTGTCGACAGGGTACCAGCGAAAGCGCGTAGGCCATCAGTGCAGGCTGATGCAGCAGAAACTGCTGCTGCACTTCTAGAGTGTGGCCAGGATCTGCGGTCGCCGGCTCTGAATCAGTTGGTTTTGGTGCTGTTTTCCCTTCATCCATAAAGGAAGACTCCTTCCGATCCGTCCGAATTAGCAGGCAATTGAACCGCTTTCGCAAACACTCACCTCAAGTCAACGCCACGCAGAGAATTCCAGCCGAATCGGACTGGGTGCATTGGATCTTGGGGCGTTGCTTGAGTCCAGCTCTTGGGTTCACTATCCTGAAAGAACGATATATGGATCTTGTCGACACCTAGCTGACTGAGCTGACTGGGCGATGCCATTTTCTTACGAGTGGATCAGTAAGATTGAATCCAACCAGCTCCTTTTGGGGGAGCTCGTAGCGGGCCACCCGGAATTAAGCCAAAACGAACAACGGCAGCTCCTGGAAGCGGACGTTCGCCGATGCGTTGGCCATCAGGCCCCGATCGAGCTGGATTCTTACGTGGCGCTTTTTCCATGGCTGGCAGATGATCCTGCCATGCAGCGGCTAATCGTTGTCAGCGACTTTCGGCGATGTCTGGGCAGGGAACCGACGGCACAGCTGCAGCGAAGATTTCTGGCACACTACCCACAGCTTTTGCCCCAGCTGGAAGCCGACCTTTCGCAAACAGTGCAGCAGTGGACGCAGCAGCCGATCGATGCCAGTCGCCTGGATCAAATCTGCGATGACTTTGAAGAGCAGTTCCTGAAGGAAACCAAGCCGGTCATCGAGCAATTTCTTGAGCGGGTTCCTGAAGCGACGCGCCATGAACTGCTCTGTCAGCTTCTTTCGATCGAAACCTACCATCGTCAGCAGGCTACCGATCCGATCGACTGGCAAGACTATCTGCAACGGTTTCCTGAAGAAGCCGAATGGATCAACAGGATTGCCAGCCGCCAGATGAACCAGTCGAATGCAGCCGCCACGGTATTGTCTTCGCACCCTGGCACCGGCCCCACGGAATCGCGACAGGATCTTTCAGGAAGTTTCGTTTCACGCAGGGCGGTTGGAGACTTTCGAAATGGTCGCTATAGGCTGCTGCGCAAGTTGGGGGAGGGGAGCTTTGGGTCGGTTTATCTTTGCGTGGATGATGATCTCCAGAGACGAGTCGCGCTGAAGGTACCAAGACCGGAAGCTCTGGCAAGACTAAGCGATGTCGATCTGTATCTTCGAGAAGCGCAGATGGCTGCGTCGCTGGATCACCCCAACATCGTTCCGGTCTATGACGTGGGAAGGGCGATCGATGGATCGGTCTACGTCGTATCGAAGCTAGTGGAAGGGCAGTCGCTGGGAGAGTACATCCAACAGCGTCATCCCGACGATCGCGCCATGGCACAGATCCTGACGAAAGTTGCCGACGCGCTGCATCACGCCCACACCCGGAAATTGATTCATCGTGACATCAAACCGGCCAATATTCTGATCGATGTACAGACCGACGAGCCCTACGTAACGGACTTCGGGCTTTCGATACGAACCGAGGATCCGGTTCAAGGAACGGAACTGGCCGGATCTCCGGCCTACATGAGCCCGGAACAGCTGCTAGGCGAGCGAACCCAGCTGGATGGCCGTAGCGATCTGTTTTCCCTGGGTGTCGTGATGTATCAGTCGCTCACTGGACGATTGCCTTTCGAAGGGAAGACCAGGGAAGAGGTGGCCAGGGAGATCTTGGAAACCGAGCCATTTCGTCCACAACAACTCCGCGCGGAAGTACCAGCGGAACTGGAACGGATCTGCTGGAAGTTGCTTCGAAAAGATCCAGCCGACCGCTACCAATCGGGGGAGAATGTAGCCAGGGATCTGGAGCATTGGGCGAATCCCAACCGCAGACGCCAGGGCCTGATCACGGCAGGACTGGGAGCCTTGCTTGCCGCCTTTTTTCTGACGATGGTGTGGCTTGCAGGCAACGAGAAGAATCGTCAAAGCCAGGATGCTGCGCGCGGTGCTGTCGCGGAATTACTGAGAGTACCATTCCAGCAAGTGCCCGCAACGGTCGAGCGGTTGGCGACCATGCGACCTATGGTGGATCCTCTTTTGAAGCAAACCATGGCCGGCAGCGAAATCGGATCCGAAGAATGGCTTCGCCTGATCCTGGCGAGGCTTCCTAAGGAACCTGAACTGGCAGGCGATCTTGCGCAGCAGTTGCTTTCTATCGATGCCAACCGATTGCATGTGTTACTGGATGCACTGCAACCTCAAGCGCAGGCAATAGACGAATCTCTTTGGGCGGAGGCGGAAAACGGGAATGACCAGACGCTGCTGCAGTCGGCCGGTGCGCTGGCGCGATTTGCACCCGATAGTCCCCGCTGGCCTGGGATAGAAAAGAACGTCAGCGACTTGATGGCTTCGCTGGATCCTGAGGCGCTGGAAGGATGGTTGCCCTATCTGGACCCCGTCGGCATCCGTTTGGTTCCTCCGCTGCTGCAAATTGCACTGGCTCAGCCTACCCAAGGAGAAAAAGACCGACGAGCGGCAGCGACCAGGGCGCTTGAGCGATACGCTGCCAACGATTTCGAGACGCTCCATCAGATCATCGTCGAAGGCCAACCATGGCAGTTCGCTCAATGCTTCGATGAGTACGAAAAGTTCCGCGATCAGGCGATAGAGCGGCTGAGCGCTGAAGTGGCCAAGAAGATCGAAATGCCTTTAGAAATGCCGTTTGGCGAAATGAAGCAGGTATCGGCAAGATCGCTCTTCAACAATGTGTTTCAGAGCTTTGGCAAAACAATGAAAAAAGGGTACCAGCAAGTAGGAGAGGAGATAGCCAAGACCGTTGGCGTGGATACCGATGCGAACCGACGAGAAGCCTCCGAGCGGGCCGAATTACCAAAAGTCAGGAGGCAGGCGAATGCAGTGATTGCCTTGGCACGCTTTGGGGAGCTGCAACCTGCCTATGAGTTCCTGACAGTTGATTTCGATTCCGAAGCGATGTCTCAGTTTGTCGATGGCGTTGAGGGACGATTGCCGGATTGTATGGTACTGCTGAAGGGTCTGGAGGAATTGATACAGCAATCCACTCCCGATAAACAACCCTTTCGTCAGCAGCATTTTCTTCGCATCTATGCATTGCTCTTGGGACTTGGATCCTTTGGATCAGACGTTCTTCCCGAGTCCGATCGTGATCGATGGATCAACACGATTCTTCGATTGTATTTGGATCATCCGAGTCGGGCGGTTCATTCCGCCAGCGGTTGGTTGCTTCGACGTTGGGGACAAGCGGAAGCGGCCCAGCGAGTGGATAGAACGGAAGTTCCTTACGACCGAAGTGGGCAGCGGGAATGGTTCATCCTGCGACTGGGTCCGCCAGTCTTGCGCACGGAGTTGATGGAAGAGGTCACCCAGATATCGGATTTTTCCCCTGGTGATCCGATCTGGATGACCATGATGGTGTTTCCAGCGGGCTTTCCGAGGAAGCTTGGCGCCAACGAAACAACTGCAGGCGGTCTGGATCAAACCCTGGCGGTCTCGGATCGTGAACTCACATGGAGGCAATACAGCCCACTTGACCTTGGTTTCCGAAGAATGTTCTGGCAAAGGGAAGTGGCTCATGTGATTTCACCAGATAATCCTGTCTTCGGGATCAACTGGTTTGAATCGATCTATTACTGCCGCTGGCTGACCGAAGTGGCAGGTTGGAAAGAAGATGACCAGAGTTACGAAAAGCGCGACGAAGCGTTTTCTATCGTCGGATGGTTCTCCGCCGAACCGGATACAGTCTGGCCGGTCGTACCGAATCGACCCGGTTTTCGTTTACCAAATGAGAGGGAATGGGAGATCGTCGCGCGAACTGGGATAATGACGCCTTATTCGTTTGGCAGAAGTGCTGAGTTGATGAAAGGGTACGGCTGGTGCCAGGAGCACTCCGGCAATCAAATCAAGTCGGTTGCGATGCTGCGGCCAAGTGTTGGAGGTCTTTTTGACATCCATGGAAACGTGCAGGAATGGACAAATGATTCGGCTGGTAGTCCGATGGAACGGGTTTTTCGCGGTGGGGCAGTGAATACAATTCCGGCAATTGGCCGCTCGGCAAATCGAAGTGCATACATCAGTACCTCGAGAAATGGCTTCGTTGGAATTCGAGTCGTCATGAACCCGGATTTGATGCCAGATACGTCAGTAAGTCCCTGAAATCTTGAGGTTTCTGCCTCCATCAGGTTCTTTTTCATTTTTTTGCGAATCGCTACTTCAGATTGGTGATTCCCTTCTTCAGGGCAATGGGTCTTAGCGGTTTCCCGGGTTGAAAAGCAATTGAACCTGGCCGCCAAAGTCCCGGATGGGCCAATAGGAGGGGCGTCCAGATGGTCGGTCGGCAGCACAATCAATGGAAGGTGTTCCTCGTAGTTGCAGCTTGCATGGCAATCCCGCTGCTTGCGGTCGTCCTGTTAGTGCTGGTGGCAGACATCGAGTCATTTCCCAGGGGAAAGACTGGTGTAATAGACTCCAAAATGGGCGCAGAGCATCAGATGGGTGATGGAATAGACGGCAATCAGTCGGACACACCACCCATGACCATCAAGATCAATTCCTGGACGGATGTGCTTCGAACCTTCTATTACGATTTTTTCTATCCGCCCGAGGTACCTAACGTCGAACCAGTCTTTTCCGGCGTGAGGAACGACGACGGATCGATGAAATCGCCATGAGAATCGTTGCATGGATCGCCTGGGATCGGAACCCGATCTCGCTAATTTCCGAGATAAGTTTGCTTTTGCGGGCGTCCGACCTTCCGGCGCTTATTCATGTGGGCACTTTCCGCATCTTGATTTAGCGATCACCAACCCCATGCGACCTTAAAGATGCGATTGGAAGAGTGTTTTCCAGTGGCATCGCACTGCAAGATTGGCAAGGTATTGGCTAGTCGTCCCGTCAAATTGATGCTCGTCATTGTGTCGATACTGTTTCTGATCGGCATCGAAGCAACATCTGACGAAGAGCATCGTGGCGAAAACATTCCAAGTCACGGACGATCTGCCACTTCCAATCAAAGATCGCGCAGCATCGAACGGGTGGAGTCTTACCTCCGGGTTTTCTGGTCCGATTTTTTAAGACGGCTGCAGAGGGGGGGATTTCGACCGACACGAATGATCCGCCAACCTTCTGCTTGGATCCAATCGCGGTTCAGTGGCGATGATCGCCTTCTTGGAAACATAGTCGCGATAAGAGGGGCTCAGAAATCGATGGAAAATAAATATCAAGAGCGCTCTCCTTTTTTGAGAAAACCTGACCGGTGCCGGTGATTCTTTCATTGTGGGCGTTCGGGTTTGGATGCTTTCGGGTCACCAAGGGATCCAAAAAAGGATAACGGCGTTTTGGGATCAGATCGCGGGGAGATGTATGGAAGCATCTTCGGGAGCTCCTATACGGAATTATCGCCTATAAGCATACGTCGCACTGGCAAGCCAGAAGGTTCTGGCATTTCGGGCAGGACCCCATTCGCTGCGGAGTCCAGCACTAGGGGAGACGAAGCTCACGGAAGCTCTGGCGCGTGAGGGACCTGAGGCATCAGTTGGTTTCCATTCTGGTACGAGCATCGATAAGCCATCGGGAAAGAAAGGCGAGTCATGGATCGATGTGCTACGCGTTTTTTCGAGGTTGCTCTGCGCGGTTCTTCTAATTCGGTGTTGGTCTATGACATGATCGGAAGGTGTGTGGCTTTCCGAAGGTGAGTTACGGTTTCTTTCGGGAGATTTTGCGATGTCCAGTTTCATCAGAGGTTGTTTGGTTGCTCTAGTTGGCATCGGGTTGGGATTTGGCGAGTCGCGGGATGTGAAGGCGAACGAACTTGCATTGCAAGGAGGATCTTCAACTGGAGGTGATGCCCATTGCATCGTCGGTGCTTACGGTGGACTCACCCGATTCAGTGTCACGGGCGCGTGGAACGATCGGATGCGTATTTTCGATTGCTGGGGGCAGGTGGTGGTCGATTGCTCGATCGGCGAACTATCGACTCTCCCGCAAAGCTGGCTCTGGCCAGTTCAGCGGTTGAGTTCGCAGAAACTATCTGATGGGCAGACGCGCGTTATGCTGTCGATGCCTTGCACCCCCTGGTCGCTCGATTTTGGAGCGGTGCAGCTTCGCCGAGGATCTTCGCAAATCGATATCGATCCAATCTACCTTCGGTAGTTTGTCCGAAACGAGAATGGAACGATCCTGAAGGTACAAGGGTGGAAGCCGAGTCTTCCACCCTTGTCGTTTTAGGAAACGAACATGGAGGAACGATGATCCTTCGAGGAGATATCCAAGTTTCGAGTCGTTCCGGAATTTGGAAAGCAGAGAGTGATTTAGTACACTGACTGGGGCAGGGGGGCAGTCTTCTTTCAAGATTCGGCCCGCCAAATAGACTCTCCGCAAATCGCCTCGTTCGGTCCCTCTCACCTTTACAAGGATTCTTCCAACATGCCTTCTGCCAACTCCCGCGCGTCGCGCCGTCGCTTTCTACAGCAAGGAACTTCCGCCGCCGCACTTGCCGCCAGCGTCCCCTACATCCCCTGGACCCAGAAAGCCTTCGCCAACGCCTCCGCCAACGATCGACCCCGCATCGGCTGCATCGGTGTTGGCAGCATGGGGCAAGGGGACGCCAAGGGCCACAACCACTTCGGCGATATCCTGGCCGTCTGCGATGTCGATTCCAAGCATGCCGATCAGGCCCGAAACGACAATGAAATCGGCAAGGGGAAGGCCGATTCGTACAAGGATTACCGGAAAGTTCTGGAGCGGAACGATATCGATGTGGTCAGCATCGTCACCCCCGATCACTGGCACGTGAAAATCGCCATCGAAGCCCTCCAGGCCGGCAAGCATGTCTTCTGTCAAAAGCCACTGACACTGACGCTG
Organism: Pirellulaceae bacterium; assembly: GCA_044337705.1. Lineage (GTDB taxonomy): Bacteria > Planctomycetota > Planctomycetia > Pirellulales > Pirellulaceae > JBEISR01. Next base: position 11,124 of record JBIINB010000045.1, read on the forward strand.
GAGGAAAATCAGCTGATCCGCAACGCCTGCCGCAAGTACAACGATCGCGTCTTCATCGTCGGCACCCAGCAGCGCAGCGACCGGGATCGATTTTTGCGAGCCGTCAACTTGGTGCAAAAGGGAATGCTGGGAGATATCGAGAAGGTGACGATCGGCATCAATGGTGGCGATGTCGGAGGTCCCTTCAGCAAGTCGACTCCCCCCGAGACGCTTGACTGGGACTTCTGGCTGGGGCAGGCCCCCAAGGTCGATTACATCGACAAACGTTGCCACTACCAGTTCCGCTGGTGGTACGAATACTCAGGTGGCAAATTCACCGACTGGGGGGCACACCACATCGATATCGCGCTGTGGGCTCTGGGACTGGACAAGGAAGGGACTGGACCGATCGAGTTTGATGGTACCGATGCCAAGCATCCGGTAGCTTTCAAGGATGGGTATCCAACGATCGACGACAGCTACAACACGGCGCACGATTACTCGGTCAAGGCAAAGCTTGCCAGCGGTACCGTGCTGGATATCACCAGCCGTGGCGACAATGGAATCCTCTTCGAGGGAACCAAGGGCAAGATGTTTGTCAATCGTGGCAAGATCACCGGGACGCCGATCGAAGAAAACTGGGACAAGGATGCGTACGGTGAGGCGGAACTGAGAAAGCTGTATCACGACAAGCCGTTCGAAGGGCACAAGGAAAACTTCTTCCGCTGCATCCGCGAAGGTGGTTTGCCCGTATCGGATGTCTTCAGTCATGTTCAGTCGATGAACGCCTGCCACTTGGCAGCAATCGCCGCAAGGCTGAATCGAATTGTCCGTTGGGATCCGAAGGCAGAGAAGATCGTCGGCGACGAACAGGCCCAAAGCTTCTTCGCCAGGACGCCTCGCGCCGGATTTGAGATCCCTCGAGTCGGTTGATCGACTCCGATGAGGATGTGAGCCGCGTGGCAAGCCTCTTGCCATGCGGCTTTTTTTCTATCTATGCTCTACATCCACTTGCCCAAAGCCTTTGGCATTGAGATCTCACCGATGAACCGACACCTTCCAATCGTTATGCTGTCGCTTTTTCTGGCCATGCCGGGCTTCCTGGTGCGTGAAGCGGTGGCACAGGTAGCGTCGAATACTCCCTCCGCCACCGCACCTCAGTACCGGGTGATGCTGCTGGAGTTTCAGTGGAGGCCGGGGGCTGATCCTGGCTGGAATGAGGAGCAACCGATTCCGTCGATCAAGGAACTGGTGGAAGGAGGGAAATTGGAATGGCACGAGCTGTTTCAGGTCAGCTGTCTGGATGGAGTCCCCACCAGCTTGCAGGTTGGGCGTACCGTAGCCATTCAGAAGGGTGTGATGCAAACGCCGCAAGGTGGCAAGGTCCGCCAGATGGAGACGCGACAGGTGGGGACGCGCGCGGAGATTCGGGCCACGTCGGAGGAGCGAGGGGTGCTCGTGGAACTGGAGTATGAATCGAGCCGGATTCCGAAGATCCCTCTTGAGGATGATTCGGAAAGCCAACCGGCGACCCACACGCTGCAGACCAAGACGGTGGCTCGAGTGACTTTGGGGCGGCCACATCTGGTGAGCGGGACCAGCGACAAGGAGGGATCGCGATTGATTCTTCTGGTGGTTCCCACGCGCTGAGGACCGCCAGCCAGTGTGATCGGTAGTAATTTCTGGCGGCTTACCAGGTCTCGGCTGCCGCACCGTCCATCGATCGCCAGTAGAGAAAACCGATCACGCCTGCCGAAAGCAGCCCAGCAAAAAGAACGCGGGCCCAGGTCGGCATGCGACTGCCAATCGCGGTATCCAAAAGAGCGATGATTCCGGGGGCAAACATCGCCGGCAGATCATCCCAGGATATGCTGGGCGTGCTGCTTCGAAATCGACCCCATGCCACCATGGCACTGATCACTACCGCCAGAGGGGCGGCGATCGAGGCGGCCAGGCCCTGCGCGGAGAAGAGTGAGACAATCGCCACGCCCAGCGTGGCAGCGACGACGGAGACGACCCACTGAGCCATCGTGCCGTAGGCGCTGGCGGCCAACAGCAGCGGTGGTCCCAAGCCTCCGATGAGAACCCACAGGCCCCAGCGAGGTGCTTTGGTAGCGATCCACCGTTCGACTAGCCATCCGTTGAGCAGGGTGCTGGTACCGATCGCCAGCATCCAGATCCCTTCCAGTGAATCGATATCGCGCCATCCACTGGATCGGGGAATCGCCAACCAAGCGGAGGTCCACGCGACCAGGGACATCGCCAGCAAGCGCCAATGGGCGTTGCCGCAGCAGAGGCTGCTTGTCCCAAGCACTAGTGCTGCGACACCCATCGGCCAGAACAGCCGCTGCCAGCATTCTTCCGACCACCATTCCCAGGGAATGAGGGTCCGATACTGCGAGAAGACAATTCCTGCCAGCCACGCGATCGCCGTCAGGCCAGCTCCAAACCAAGCGGGCAGTTTTCCGAACGTGGCCAAGGCGATCAGCGCACCGATCAAGGCTAACCCCGAAGGGATAGCCAGAATGTCGATCAGGAGCTGGGAATCAAAGGGCATGGAATGCCTACAGTCCGAAGACGAGGTTCGAGGTGATTTCGACGTCGTTGTCGATCTTGCCAGCGCCGTAGGTCATGCCAAACTTGGAGCGATCCAGCTTCCATTTGCCTTTCAGAGTGATGCTGTCTTCATTCATCTCGACATCGCATGGCACCTTCACTTCGACTTCCTTGTCCAGCATCTTCATCTTGCCATGGATAACCGCCTTGCCTTCTCCTTCGCTTTCGATCTTGGTCGACTGGAAGGTGATCTTGGGGTACTTGCGGACATCAAAGAAGTCGGGATTCTTCAGATGGTCGGTGAGTTTGGCATCGTCCGACCAAAGGCTGGTCGCGTCGATGGTGATCTGCAGGGAGCTGTTGGCAGGGGTCTCAAAATCCGCCTTGGCGTCGACGGTGAATTCCTTGAAGCCGCCAGCATGCTGTCCGTCGGTCTTCTTGCCGAGGAAATCGATCTTCGACTTTTCCTTGTTCAGCTTCAGCGGTTGCTGGGCAAACGAGTTGGAAGAGGCCAGGGAGACAGCCAACGCAACAGCCCAAAGGGCACCCGATCGAATCATTGCTAGAACTCCTTTTGGAACAACCAGGAAACATCCATCGGTCACTGAAGACCAGCCGCAAGTATCTCTTCGTCGAAGTCCGCAGGATAGCGGGGAGGATGAAGATTCACCTGTTTTTTACTTCATAGCACAAGTCGGCGATGAAGGAGGGAAGCTGCGATCGAAGCAAATCATCCTGGAATCCGTTCGCCCCGCACCAGATCTTCAAAGGTCTCTCGCTTGCGGATCGACTCGGTCTTTCCATTTTCGATCCAGACTTCTTCGGCTCGGTAGCGCCCGTTGTAATTGCTTGCCATCACAAAACCATAGGCTCCTGCCACCTCCAGGACCAGCCAGTCTCCGACCTCGGCCAGGGGCAGTTTCCGGGGCGACACCAGCCCTCCTTCTTCCTGCGTGAAGATATCTCCTGATTCGCAAAGCGGTCCTCCGACGACAGCATCGACTAGCGGCGGGTTCGATTTGGCTTTGCGATGGGCGACAGAGATCGGGTGATGGGCACCGTAGAGGATGGGGCGTGCCAGGTCATTGAATCCGGCATCGACGAGGTAGAAGAGATTGTCTCCCATCTTCTTGACCGCGCGAATTTCGGTCACTAGGTAGCCACTCTCGGCGACCAGATACCGCCCGGGTTCGATCTCCAGTCGGATGGGATGTCCGAAGCGATCCTGTAGTCGGATTCGGGTTTGATTCCAAAGCTGGAAGTAGCGATCCAGATCGATGCGCTGCTGGCCTTCTCGGTAAGGAACCGGCAGTCCGCCACCGGCGCTGATGGTGGTGACGCTCCGTCCCACCTGCAGCACGACACGTTCCATCGCACCGCAGACCTGCTGCAGATGTTCCAGGTCGGTCCCGCTGCCGATGTGCATGTGGATCCCCGTGACCATCGCGCCGTGGTGGTCGGCCAGTCGCAGCACCTGCTCCAGCGATTCGTGCCAGATCCCATGCTTGGATTGCGGTCCACCCGTGTTGGTCTTCTGGCTGTGGCCATGGCCGAAACCTGGGTTGATTCGCAGTGTGACGTTGCATCCTGGAATGGCTTGAGCCAGTTGCGCCACCATGTCCGGCGACCCGCAGTTGACGTGCAATCCATAACGGCGGATCGTTTCCAATCCTTGGGCATCCAGCAAGTCGGCGGTGTAGACGATCGGGTGAGGATCTCCGTGCGGTGCAAAACCAGCCGCCAGGGCTCGCTGCACCTCGCCGCTGGTGACAGCATCGACGACCACTCCCTGTTTTCGCATCCGATCGAGGATGGCGATATTGTTGCAAGCTTTCTGGGCATAGCGGATCGTATCGAATGCCTTCAGGTCGGCGATCCTTTGATCGATCAGGGCGGTGTCATAGACGTAGGTGGGGGTGCCGTAGCGAGCTGCCAAGTCGGCGACAGCAACTCCTGCGATCTCCTGTCGTGTGGTGGGGAAGGGGGGGGCGATCGTGGTCATCCGTGCATCCTGAAAGGAATGGAATTGCAAATGTGGATCGCTCGGAGTGACGATTCCCAAGCGGCATGGAGGGAAAGATGGCAGTGGGATTGGAGGCGCCAGGCAGGGACTTTTATTTACCTCGTCATGGTGCCTTCTTAATGTGCCTCATCCTATGACATAGGCTAAGAACAAAGGCTTAGTGCTCCGCACTTGTGCCTCGCCATGGTACGGCAGCATCCGCAGAGAATTGGTGGTGGATTCCCACCACCCTCAGCTCTGCCGACGCTGTCGCACGCGGCGGGAGTATTTTTCCATGAAGCGGCGTTCCGAGCTAGTCAGTGAGGATTGTCCTTGTCGATGGATTTTGTCGAGGATGCGATCGGCTTCGGCATCTTCCTTGGCTGCGGCCTCAGGATCATGAAGCCGCACACTTGGCCGGACCCATTCTCGGAAGGCGACCGCCAGGCGGCTCCAGGGTTGCTCCATCCATCGCAGATCGATTCCTCGGAAAAAGTAGATTGCTGCCCAGGCGGCTCCGGCGAGGTGGACATCGTAGGCGACATTCGATCCGGAACCTGCCATAAGGTCTCCCAGAACCAGAATCACTCCCAGCACCCAGGCAGGGACGGGGAGAACACCCCAGAAATAGACTTGGACCTTCGGATAGAGAAAGACAAAGAGCATCACAATGCAGGTGACGGCGCCTGATGCGCCCAGTACCAGGGAAGCGTCATCTTTCCACAGCGAGTGACGGATCAGCCAGACCAATCCTGCTCCGATGATCGCCGTCAGATAAATCCTCACAAACTCCACTTTCCCATACCGATCCTCGACGGCTCGTCCTAGCATCCACAGGCTGAGCATATTCCAGAAGAGATGGAAGATATTTGCGGGATCGTGAGCGAAGCCGTAGGTCAGAAGCCGCCACCACATCCAGGGTTGAAACAGATCGCCGGCGTGCAGCGACAGGAAGTTGGTCAGACTGTCATCGCGACCGGTAAAAATCGCGTTGGCGGCAAAAACGACGACGTTGACAATGATGATCTGCGAAATGGCCGACCTGCCATCCCAAGACGGGGCCAGTCCGCCTGGGACCGATTCCGGGTAGTAAGGACGATCGTATATCCCCATCGAGCTTCGGCGACCTCTGAATTGGCATCTATTGCATCGACCCAAGGACTGTTGGTCCGAAGGCCGATTATGGGACTATCTGGCCACAGCGAACGCAAGCGATTCCCTATGTCGCACCATCGATCAATTCGAGCCGTCTTCCTGGGAAGGATTCTCCAGGGTTGGAGGCCGCACCGAACGAGGCTCGTCGGATGATCCAGTCGCAGAAGGGTTGTCTTGAGGACTCTCTGCTGGGACTTCTTTTGCAGGTGCCGGTTCCGGTGGCTGGCCTGCATCGGCTGGCTCCAGAGTCGGTGCTTTTTCCTTGGCTGGGACTTCCCCTTCTTTCAGCTCCGTCTTTGGCAACATGACACCCGAACCCGCATCGAGCAGAAGATCCTTCTTGATCAGATCGGTCTCGAAGATATCTGCCTCGGGGTCGAGTTTGGCGGCATCGGACGTCCAGCGCGAGAGGATATTCTCAACCTGCCAGTCCATGCCGCCCTTATCGTACATCTCTTTGAACTTGACGAATTCGGCGAGCGGGAAATCCTCCGGCAGATCGCTGTCGAGAATCCGCTTGTACCGGCGAATCGACTTGAGGACATCCGAGGCGATATCGTCGGTCATCAGGACGGGGTAGCGGCGGAAGACCTGATACCAGTTGGCCCAGGCTTCATCGTATTTGGTGATTGCTTCGTCCAATTTCGCTTCCTGAAGCAGTGCATCGGCTTCAAACATCAGACGTCGCGCAGCGACTGTGGCATCGCGCTGTTCGGCGATGGCTCGCGTTTCCCAATACTGGTAGTTGACCTGATTGCGGTAGGCCTCTACGTGACTTACATATTCGGTGGCTTCACGCACTCGTGTCGCCAGATCGACTGCCGATCGGCTCTTTCCCGGACCGGCGAAATCGGCGATCTGCATGACCGATGGCTTCAGTTTCTGACCGGCTTCGTAGGCGAGTTTCTGCTGGGCAGGCGATCGCTGGTCTTCAGGGGTCTCCAGTGCCTGCTGCTCTTCCGAAGGGAGTTCCGATCGGATTTTTTCGATCAGTCTTTCCCCGGCATCCCCTACCTCCTCATTGAAGGCTTCCATGGCAGCTTTGAGGCTTTCCCGAGCCGACAGGAGACCATTCATTTTGATGGTATGTCCCCAGGTCGTCAGAATGTCTCGGTCGCCGAATTCCTTCCATTCATCTCCGGCTTTGTTCCAGGAGAACTTCGCTCGATCATCCAGGACTCCTTCTTCTTCGATCGCTTCCGAATAGCGGAGACGGCATTTGGGGGAATCGCTGTAGTAGATGTGCGGGCTCTTCTTGCAGTAGGCACCTGCCTTGACCAGATCGTAAGACTGCAGGAACCATTGGCGACCGACCAGCCAGTGGTCCGGCTTCCCGTCACTCCCCAGCACATCGCTCTGCCGCGCATCAACCCCTTGGCTGGTCAGCCGATCGTGGTAGTCGTTATCGTTGCGGAAAAGTTCCCGATACTGTTTTTTCTCGTCGGCCACCCCGATCTTCTGACCGGTGTAAATGCCAAGAAACCACTGAAGAATCGGTTGCCGTGCGTTGAAGCGAGTCCCGTCCACCAGGAAATCGATTCCCTTCTTGACCCACTCGTAACGCTGTTTGTATCCGTCGAATTCGACCGAAATGTTGTAGGTGAGATTGTGAGCCTGGTGATCCCAGACGTTCACGAAGTGGGGCTGGAGCAGTGCAATCTGCTTGAGCGTTGCGGCGTAACGGTCCCAGAATTTCTCACGCTTGTAGTAGTCGGCCTGCTGCCAGAGGATGGTGGAAGCGATCCCGCGCATCCCGAGAGTCGCCAGACGCATGCTCTCGCTGGCCGGGTCGATCTTTCCCAGGGCTGCTTGTCCGATGTTGTGCTGGTCCCGCAGTTGGGCCAGCGTGCCACCGGGACTTACTTCTTTGCCGCCCCGCTGGGTCTTGGGCTGACCAAGCACATAGAGCGGCACCAGGAGAAGCACCATCAAGCCGATATAAATCATCTTCCGACGGAAAGCTTGTACGTTCACGCTGCGATCTCCCTAGTTTTCAGGAAGAAGTATCCGATCAGCGAAGTCAAAAGGAAATACCCAAAAGCGATTGTCAGATGCCTACCCAACAGATCGCCGAAGATATTGACTCCATAGGCGACGAAATCCGATGTACCAAGTTGGCGGAAATCCGGCATGGCCGAGGTGACGGTGCTGAGGAACCAGAGGATGGGACGGTCGACGGCTCGAATCGCCGATTCGACCATCGTGTTCCCCAAATCCAGCTCGGAAACCACCCCTAGCTGAAGTGGAATCCTCACCAGCGACTCGATCGGCCCCCCTCCCTCACGCTTTCCCGAAAGGATCTCTCCGGCGATCGATCCGAAGAAGCCCAGAACCAGGCAGGAGAGCGTTGCCACCATTGCTACCGGGCCGGTTAGGAAGGTGGAGAACATGACTCCAAAGCAGATGACGATCATCATCTGCAGCCACATGCTGATGTAACCCTTGGCGAAGTTCCACCAGAATGGCACCTCACCGGCTCGCAAGTAGACATCCGCGACGTTCATCCCCAGGTACTGCCCTTGGTCCAGGCAACGGATAACCACCTCCACCTGACCGTTGGGGGCGATATCCTGAAAAAGATCGACTTCGGCGGGCTGGTTGTTTTTGAATCCCTTCATCTTGACCGGGATCCGTTTCTGGTCGACCTGGAACTCCCGCACCGTAAACTGCGTCCGTTCGGTTTCGGCTGATCCATCGGGATTCCGCAGAACGATGGAACCTTGAACTCCCGATTCAATATCTCCCTTGTAGGTTCGGAACGCAGCCAGCGTCATCTCCAGGTCGAGACCTTTCGGGAAGCGGTTGGGCGAGACGCCATCGAAGGCCCAGATGGCGCTGGAGAGCGTATTGCCTTCGATGTACTTCTGGTACTCCGATTCGTAACCGACGTTGATTCCCTCGGCTTCCTTCCCATCGCGATCGGTGTAGCGCAGCGACCCGTAGACTGGGACGCGAGCGATCAGACCGCCCACGGGCGGGCCGATCTCGTAGGTGTCCTGGCCGTTGGGGCCCGGCTTGCGAGTCACCTGATGGCGATGGCCCTTCTGTTCCTCCGTCACCCCTATCCCATCGGCTCCCAGTGTGAACTCATGCCGGTGTTCGGCTTCCTTGTCGGTGATACCGGTCAGCCCATTCTGGGAGACCGTCTCCACGCGATGCTCGTGCCGGACGCCACGAACCACGAAAAGATAGCTGAGCAATCCGAGGGCCAAGAGGATCAAAGAACCGATCAGCCCAAAGCCGACGATCCGTCCGATGATGATTTCTGTCGGCCGCACCGGTTTGGTGACGATCGTATAAATCGTTTTGTTCTTGATGTCGGCCGGGAGGCTGAAGGAGCTGAGGAAGAGCCCAAGGAGCAGCACCAGGAGATTGGTTCCCCCCAGCACAAAGCTCAGATAGAGCCTAGCTGGCTGGTCGGCTTCCGGGTCCAAATACCATCCGGCAAACATGATCCCGACGATGAAAAGGCCGACTACCGCCAATACCTTGCGGCGGAGCGCTTCTTTGAACGCCAAGCGGGCGATCGCCCAGATACGTCGCAGTGACGAACCCGGCAGATCGACCCGCACGAAATCGCCGATCGTCTTGGCGACGGCAAAAAATCCTTCACCAGGACCACTTCTGGCCAGCGCGATCAAGTAGCTGACCAAAAAACCGACGATCGAAAGAGCGATCGCCAGGAGGAACCCATTGAGCAGGGCTTGGTTTTCAAAAAGCCACTGCGAGTAGGTCCAGAATTGATTCTTCTCGAGTCGCATGGTGTCGGAATCTCAAGGGCAGACTGTGATGAGGGCTAGGATGTAGGGCCAACCGCTCTTGGACTGGCCGACCGTTCCGATGGAATTCGCACCGCCTTGCAATCAGCGGCTCAGCTGGCCGAGCCGCGATGCCCCGGTCTCTGCTCGCTCTCGCGAACGATGTCCAGAAACAACTCTTCCATCGTTGTCGTTGGATTGTCCATCTGCATCAGATTGCCACCATGCTTCTGAATCACTTCCGCGATCTCTTTCTTGGCAGCTTCTGTGAGACCCTTGGCATGCACTTCGGTGACATCACGCACCTTCAGAAGGCTTTCGACCCGTCCAAGTTCCTTCAGTTCACCCTGGTGGAGGATCGCGATGCGATCGCAGACGTCCTGCACGTCGGCCAACTGATGGGAGCACATGAGGATGGTCTTGCCTTGATCGCGCAGCCGAAGGATCAAATCCTTCATGTCGCGTGAACCCAGAGGATCCAGACCGGTCGTCGGTTCGTCGAGAACCAATAGGTCGGGTTCATTGATCAACGCCTGCGCCAAGCCGATTCGGCGTGTCATCCCTTTGGAGTACTCGCGCAGCTGACGCCTCCTGGCTCGATCCAACCCTACCATCTTGATCAGCTCGTCGGCACGCTGCTGGCGAACGGAGGCGGGCATATCGAAGAGACGTCCGTAGAAATCGAGCGTTTCTTCGGCGTTCAGAAACTTGTAGAGATAGGATTCTTCGGGAAGGTATCCGACCCGTTCGTTCTTGGTGACATCCCCTGCTTCCTTGCCAAAGACGAAAGCGCGCCCGGAGGTGGGGAAAAGAAGCCCCAGAATCAATTTGATCGTCGTCGATTTGCCTGAGCCGTTGGGGCCCAGAAGACCGAAGATCTCTCCCTGTTGCACTTCGATGTCCAGGGGCTTGAGCGCCTGGACCTTTTTACGACCCCAGAAATCCCGGTAGATCTTGCTGAGACCTCGCGTTTCGATCACAGGCCCTTCGGCTGTGGCCGCAGAGGGACTCCCCTGGCTTTGGGGTGCAGTTGGGCTTGCAGGGCTCATGCCGGAAACTCCGAAAAGACAAGGAAATCGATCGAATCGGAACGCGAAAACCTCTCGGGGGTAGTACGTAATTCCCTCCCTTGGGGTTCATTTTCGCTCCGGAATCGAACTTTCCAGCGACTTCCAGTCCCTTCCCGATTAGCGCTTGTTTCGGCGAGTCCCAAGCTGCCTAACATTTTTTCCAATGGATTCTGGATGGGACTTGCCGAAAAGGGAGGATTTGTCGGATCTGCCGGCGGGGCCGCCGGGAACCTCTTGGGGTAGCTAGTCGTCGGACCATCGGGATGGCTTTTGGGGCGAGAAGTCTCAGTTACCATGGAGCGACAGGATCGCTTTCCGATCGGTGTTCACAGATGGGAATTCTCCATGCCGCAAGACGAGTTGCCCGACGCAACCGGCTACCAAGAATCGCTTGAGTACCTCTACGGCCAGATCAATTACGAGCGAGTGACGGATGTGCCGTATGATCGTCAGCATTTCCGGCTCTCCAGAATGCAACAGCTTCTGGAGAGGCTCGGGAATCCTCATCGCTCCATGCGGGTTGTGCACGTCGCCGGAACCAAAGGCAAGGGATCGGTCTGCTGGCTGCTGGCCGACACACTGAAACGGAGCGGAATGAAGGTGGGGCTCTATACCTCGCCCCATCTGAACCGGTTGGAGGAGCGATGGATGGTCGATGGCAGGCGGTGCAGTGCCAACCAGCTGGTCGGGCTGGTCGATGCCATCCGATCGGCTTGCGACCCGATGGCCAGCAGTGGCGAGGAACGGCCAACCTTTTTCGAAATGACGACGGCGATGGCATGGTTGCATTTCCGCAACCAAGGTGTCGAGGCAGCCGTGATGGAAGTGGGGCTGGGTGGGCGGTTGGACAGCACCAATGTCTGTCATCCGGAACTGACGGTGATCACCAGCATCAGTTACGATCATCGCCAGCAGTTGGGCAACTCCCTTGCCCGGATCGCCAGCGAAAAAGCAGGCATCATCAAAGATTCGGTTCCTTTGATCTGCGGAGCCTCGGAGCCAGATGCTGCGATGATGATCGAGCAGATGGCGGCGGCCCATCGCGCTCCGATCGATCGCATCGGTCCCGATTTCGATGTGGTTTGGAACCCTCCTGGTAGCACCGACGCCATCGGCAAGGGAGCCGCGCCGTCGCTGCGGAAAGGAAGTTTCACATTCTACTGGAAGTCACCCCGGTCCTTTCCGACCCCCTGCCGAATCGACTACCCGTTGGGGATGCTTGGGCGCCACCAGGCGAGCAACAGTGCCCTGGTGATTGCTGCTGTCGATCGGCTGCGGTCGCTGGGATGGAAAATCCCGGAAGCGGCATTGCGTGAGTCGCTCGCCACGACTCAGGTCCCCGGTCGACTGCAAGCGATCGGCAGCCAACCGTGGCGGGTCCTGGATACCGCGCACAATGAGGCTTCCTTTCGCGCGATGATCGAAGCGTTGGAGCTGCATTTCCCTCCATGCCGAAAAATTCTTCTGTTCTCCTCCAGTCGCGACAAGGATTACGGGAAGATGCTGGAGCTGGCAGGAGAAGCCTTCGAGGACGTGATCCTCACCCGGTTTACCACCAATCCGCGCGCTGTCTCGTTAGATACCCTGCGGCAGGTAGCCGGGGAGCGGATCGGGAAGACCGGCTGTCGTTGGCACGATGCTCCGACTCCCCTCGAATCTCTGGCTTTGGCACGCTCCCTCGCCGGCCCAGACGATCTGATCTGCGTTGCCGGATCTTTCTTTCTGGCCTCCGAGCTGATGGAAGCTATGGAGGCATGGTAGAAGTCGTTTCGAGCACTCGATGAGTCGACTTCAGCCAAACGATTCTCGGGAAGGCGCGGGAGATCGCAGGGCATCGGTCAAGTGATCAACCCCGCGGAACCATCGGGCCATTCCTTCAGCCATCGATACGCTTGGAAGTGCATCCTCGGGAGATGAAAGAAACTCTTCCAGAGACTCCCCTTCAGCGAGCTGCTGGGGGATCCATCGCGATGGAGGTATCCATACCATTCGCCATGCTCGGCATCGGCAAAATGATCGATCGACCAGTCAAGCACCGCATCGTGCCAATACGCGAAGGACTCGTCCCCGCAGATACGGTAAGCCAGCATCGCTGCGAGAACTGCTTCGTTGTGAGGCCACCAGAATTTCATTGCATGCCAGTACTCCTGGATCGGCTTGTCGAGCAGGTCACGGAAGTAAAAAAGCCCGCCATGTTGCTGATCCCAACCGCGATTGAGCATCCAGGAGCTCATCTGAACACCCAAGTCCTGCCAGTCTTTGCGTTGGCGATGCAATCCTTCACGCATCAAGAACCAGGCACCTTCCAAGGCATGTCCGGGATTGAGCAATCGTCCGTCGAAGTGATCGATCCACTGCCCGTCCACGCCGACCGTCTCCAGCACCACCTCCAGGTCGGGCCGAACAAAGCGATCGGCGATTTCTCCGATGCAGCGATCGATCCATTGAGTCAAAAGAGGCAAATCCCCGAGATCCTCGCGCAACTCCTGAGCGGTTACCAGGGTGATCATGCGTGGCGCCAGGCCGATCGAAAGTCTCGTTGCGGTTTCCTTGGGAGGCATTCGTCCAGGAAGGAAATTCCAGTCGACAAACTGCTGAAACAGTTGCAGTGCTTTGCGCGCGTGCTGAGGGTCGCCGGTTGAACGATGAAGGGCGGACCATGCGATCGCCGCAAACGCTTCGCTATAGGCATAACGCCGCTTGCGAATCGGATCCCCTTGTCGCGTCAGATGAAAAAACATCCGGCCATCGGTATCAAATCCAAAGCGGTCGAGAAAATCGATCGCCTGCGAAGCCCATCGCAACCAATCAGGATTGGCTTCGATCTGCTGATGCATCCTCAGCAGCATCCAGGCCATTCGACCTTGCGCCCACACCGACTTGTCGGAGTCGACCAAAGTTCCATCCCGATCGAAGCAATGGAGAAATCCACCCGATGCATCGTCGACCGCGCGGGGGAACCAGAAAGGGACCAGATTGTCGAGCAGTTGGCGGAGATGCCATCGGGCTAGTCTCTGCCTTCCCGCGTGGCTCCGCAGATCCCCATCAGGACGAAGCTCCCCATCGGGCCGAAGCCCTGAAGAGTCGGGCGGATTCGGTTCGAACCCTTTCATTCGTCCCGCACCAGGCTGTGCCCGAACCGCCATCCATCCGACTCCAGACCCTCGCGGAGCTGGCGGCGCTCTGGTTCGCTGAGCGACCGCAGTGGCAATCGCGTCGGTCCCACCGGAACCCCTAGCCATTCCATGACTACCTTGGCTGCCGGCAGATAGCCAAAAGGGGCGAGCCGTTGCACCAGCTCAATCCCCTGGCACTGAAGACGCCGTGCCAGCGTCAGATCTCCCTGTTTCCATGCTTCGATCAGACGGCTGTAATGCTCACCGACAAAGTTGTACCCGCTCCCGACCGCTCCCCTGGCTCCCAGGGCAAGGGCCGGCAACAAGGCTTCGTCGCAGCCGAAGGGAAGGTCCCAAAGTCCGTCGTCAAGCTGAAGGCACTGGGTGTAGCTGGCTAGGTCCATGTTGGTGAATTTCATGCCGACCAGATTGGGGATCTTCCGGGAGGCCTGCTCCAGAAAGGCCGGCATCGACAATTGGACCCCTGTCATGGAAGGGATGTCATAGAAGTAGAAAGGAGTCTGCGGCGCGGCACTGGCGATGAGCGCCATGGCGTCGACCAGATCCTCTACTGAGCGTGGTTTGAAGTAGCTGGGGGAAAGCGCTGCGATGGCGCTGACTCCCTGTTTTTCTCCCTCGCGAGCCAAGCTGGCTGCCTCGGTGATGCTGTTGGTGCCGACGTGGGCGACGACGCGCAGGGGTGTTCGTTTGGCCGCCTGGCACCACCGCGCGGTCAATCGATGCCGTTCGTCGACCGAAAGCGACTGACCTTCTCCTGTGCTGCCGGAAATAAAGGCTGCCGTGATCGGCATCCCTAGAAGATGCTCCAGTTGCCGTGGCACCCCATCGAGCGACAGATTCCCCTGGGCATCCATCGGTGTGTGCGTGGCGGCGATCAGACCTTCCAGGCGAGGCGTTCCCAAGCGCGTGGTGCTTGATGATGTCATGTTGAACGAATCCGAGGAGAGAAGGGGAGTGCGGAGCAGACGGATAGGAGATTGATTGACCTCGCGGCGTCAGCCTGGTTTTCCTTCCTGCTCCCCCACCGGTTCCAGGAGGCAACTGGCCACCGATCCCTGCTTTGTCTCTGGTTGGAAGAGAAGCTGGAGCGGCTTTTCATACTGGATCAACATCAGCACATCGCGGAAACGCTCGACCGAGTAATGAATCTGCAGGATTCCATCTGGGGAGATGACATCGGCAGGGGTCAAGTTATTCCGACGATGAAAGAGAAGTTCACCGACCGGGGCGCCCGATTGGTAGCAGGCGATACGGGCGACAGGTCTGCCGTCGACTGCGGCGGAGTCGCTTAAGTATTGGACGGAATACTGATCGAAGTTCTTGTGAATCATCGATTCGGATCCTTGCTGCGAAGGGTTGCATGAAACGTCGCCCGCAGTCCATTGTGCCACAAAAGACCAGTTACGGGTGCCTGTACACGACCACGGAAAAGGGGATCAGGTAACGGTCGATGCAGGTGCCAGCGCACCTCAGGCGTCTTCGGAGGGAACCTGGCGCAGCTGGCGCACCATGGTTTCCATGTCGGAGGTCCGTTGAGCCGGATTGGGCTGCATCGCCTGCATGACGGTGGCGGCCAACTGGGGATGGAGCTTGGGGCGGTACTTGAAGATGTCGGTGGGGGCGGAAGTATCGTGATGGAGCGCCGCCATGCCGGTGGTTTCGGCGACCGGCCAAGGCAGCTCGAAGGTCAGCAACTGGTAGCAGGTCACACCGAAGGAAAAGATGTCAACTCTCTGGTCGGTGGGGCGACGACGAATCACCTCGGGCGCCATGTAGAGGGGCGTGCCGGTTCGGTTGCCGGGCTGCATGAATTCCTTGGTGGCAGGAAGCGTCAGTCCAAAGTCGATCAGCTTGATCAGGTCGAGCGATTCATCGCAGATGAAATTGCGGGGGCAGATATCGCGGTGGATGTATCCGGATTTGTGGACGTAGGCCAGAGCATCGGCCATCTGCCGGATCAACGACAGTCGCTTTCCGTGCAGCCGCTTCTCCTCACGGGCATAGATCACCTGCTGCAATCCAGGGCCATCGATGAACTCCATCACCAGGTAGGGCTGGCCCTTGGTGGTCAGCCCATGCTCGTAGGTAACCACCACATTGGGATGCTTCATCTTGATGGCGATCTCACCCTCGCTGGGCTTGTTGAGCCCTTTGAATCGCCCTTCGAAGAATTCGACCTTCTCGACATCGCACAGCTTGACGCCGACAATCTTTCCGCCGTTATCCCGGTCCCTCGCCGCGAAAAAATTGCTCATCGTTCCCGACACCGCCGACCGCAGCAGCTCAAAACGCTGCTCGACGTCGACCCGCGTCTGGGATCCGCCAAACATTTTTCGGAATGCGTCGAAGATGCCCATCAGTCCACCGTCCAACCTGCTGCGGCCTATTGGAATTGAAGCATGAAGGCCGAACCGTTCCTTCCACCCCCCCATTATCGCTGAAGGGGAGAGATTTGGAAATTGAAAACGGCCGAGTTGGTGGCGATGGAGTGATTCATGGATCGATCGGCAGAAACAGAACGATGGACCGCTGGGACTGGTCAGAGCTTTCCGCAGTAGTCGATGGCCTGCGCGATTTCGGTTTTCAGTTTGCTGCGGTCGACAATCCGATCGATGTAGCCATGTTCCAGAAGAAACTCGCTGGTCTGGAAACCGGCAGGCAGTTCCATTTTGATCGTCGCTTTGATGGTTCGCGGACCGGCAAACCCGATCAGCGCCCGAGGCTCGGCGAATACCAGATCTCCAAGCGACGCAAAACTGGCAGCCACACCGCCCATCGTGGGATTGGTCAGTACACTGATAAAAAGGCCGCGTTGCGAATGGTATCTGGCCAGGGCTGCTGAGACTTTGGCCATCTGCATCAGCGAGAGGATTCCTTCGTGCATCCGCGCGCCGCCGCCCGATCCGCTGACGATGATCAGTGGCAGATCCTGCTGGATCGCCACTTCGATCAGCCGCGTCAACCGTTCGCCAACGACCGATCCCATGCTTCCCATGATGAAGGCGGAGTCGGTGACGCCGATGGCGACACGCCGAGCCCGAATCATGCCGGTGCCAGTGAGGGCCGCATCGGTCAGGCCCGTCCTCTTCTGCTCGCTCACCAGACGCTCCGCGTACCGCTTGCTGTCGGAGAAGGAGAGTGGATCGGCGGGGAGGAGGTGTTCGTTGAGCGGTTCAAAGGTACCTTCGTCCAGCAGCTGAGCGATTCGCATCGGGGCTGAGACGTAGAGATGGTATCGGCACAGAGGGCAGACGTTCAGTTGCTGTTCGGCCTGCTTCCGATAGATCATCTCGCTGCAGCCGGGGCATTTGATCCAAAGTCCCTCGGGAATGCCTCGCTTGGCACCGCCGGCAGCACTTTTTTGGTCGGAGTTGGTGGAGGTAGTTGTCATGACACAGATCATCCCGATCAGAAAAGAACTACAGCGTTCAGGTGGCGGCCTGCGCATCCAGGACGCGAGGGTCGCCCTGGACGATTTCCCACTGACCACGATCGCATTCGGCCTGCCAGAGGTCGCCGATTTCATCGCAACCGAGCATCTCCTTGATGATACTGGCCAGCGGTTCCGGCACGACGATGGCCACGATACTGGCGTCGTGCTTGTGGATCCAGCGATTGAGCGTCTTGCGGACTCGTTGCTTTGCCTGTTCGACCGTTTCCCCTCCCGGGGGACAGATCGATTCCGGATCGTCCTGAAACTGCCGATAGACTTTCGGCTGGTGCTTGCGGACTTCATCGATCAGCTTGCCCTGCCAGAGGCCGTGATCGAGATTTCGAAGCGCGTCGATGACACGCACCTTCGATTTGCTCCGTTCGGCCAGCATCCTGGCCGTCTGCACCGCCGACTCGCACGGTGCGCTGTACACGACATCGAATTGCATGCCCGCCAAGTCATCCGCCAGTTTTTTTGCCTGGTCGGAACCGATCGGGCTCAGTGGAATATCGAGTGAACCTTTGATGCGGCGCTGTTCGTCCAAGGACGTGGCGCCGGGTCGTACCAATACAATGCGAAACATGATCTCATGCCGAAGAGTCTACGAGACAACCGCCATTGCACGCTGCAACTGCTCATGAGCTGTCCCGTAATCGGTCTGGCGAAAAATCGCCGAACCCGCCACCAGCAGATCGGCGCCTGCCTGAACGCAAGGCCCCGCCGTGGCTTCATGCACCCCGCCATCGACCTCCAGCAGGATCTCCGATCCTAGCCGGCGGCGGAGCGACGCCAACCGCTCGAGGGCCAACGGCTGGAAAGCCTGCCCCCCAAACCCCGCCTGAACGCTCATCACCAACACCAGATCGACCAGTCCCAAACACCCGTCGATCGACTCGAAAGGAGTCGAAGGATTGATCGCGATCCCCACTCCACAATCGCGACCGGCAATCTCCTCCAGCGTCGCCTGGGGGGGACGAGAGCCATCGCTTGCCTGAATCGCTTCGATATGGACCGTCAACAAATCGGCCCCCGCATCGACAAAGGCGGGAATGAAGGAGGCGGGGTCGACCATCATGAGATGCACATCCAGCGGCAGCTGGGTGCACCTTCGCACCGCTTCGACAATCGTCATCCCGTAGGTGAAGTTCGGCACGAATCGGCCATCCATCACGTCCAGATGGAGCGCCTGGTAGCCAGCTTCTTCCAGCTGGGCGATCTGCCGCTGGAGGTTGGTGAAGTCGCAAAGCAGCAACGAAGGCAAAATCGCCGGGCGGCATCGCCGCAGGCGTTCGATTGTCGTTTGCCGCCTGGATGAGGCAGAATCCATACCGAAAGGGTTCCAACCGTGTCGTCGAAGACGTGAGCCTTGCAGCAGTGCAGGGCGAAGGAATCATTCTGGATCGGCGGTCCGTTCCCGAACCCCAACCCCTCCTGTTCCTCCTCTCGATTCTCCAACAGGATCAACGTTAGCCGCAAGCCGCCTAGTTTGGCAATAGCTTCACCACAAAGACCCCCAATCCATTTCTTCCGAGAAGGTGGAAACCTTTGCGCAGCAAGCAGTTGCGGAATTTCTGGCCAAGTGGCCACTGCGGCCAACGGAGCTGATTCGAGGGGCGATCGGGCCAATGTCCCAGGAGGACTGAGGGGATTGGGGGATTGGGGAAAAGACCGTCATCCTCCCCAAAGGCCCCCACAACCAAGAGGCGGCGCTGCTGCCAGCTACCTTTGATGGCTACCGGTTGCGTCAGGAAATCCCCGAGGTGGTGGTGGTTTCGTAGGTACGAGCCACTTGGCAACCACTCTGTTCGTTCTCCCTGGCGATCTGGTAGAGGCTTTGGCCGCAGGGGGTTGGGTAGACACCGGTGATGCACGCTTGGCAGAGATGATCTGTTGGCAAGTCGATCGCTCGGGAAATGGCCGACACGGGGAGATACCGAAGCGAATCACAGCCTAGCTGCTTGGCCATCGCCTCCTGACCAGCCTGGGTCAGCAGGCCATCTTCGAGGAATTTGGGAGCAAACAGTTCACCGATCGTCGACATGTCGATGCCGTAAAAGCAGGGAGCGATGATGGGAGGGCAGGCGACACGAACATGGATCTCCTTGGCGCCTCCCAATTCGCGGATGCGGCTGAGCAGGACTTTCATGGTGGTGGAGCGGACGATGGAATCCTCGACCAGAAAGACCCGTTTGCCCTCCAGCACTTCCCGCAGCGGTGTGTACTTGCTGGAGGCTTTCAGTTTGCGGGCGCGGCCTCCTTCGATGAAGGTGCGTCCGCTGTATCGATTGCGAATCAATCCTTCGCGGCATGGAATTCCCAGATGGAACGCCATGGCATCGGCAGCCGCCTTGCTGGTGTCGGGCACCGGCACGACGATCGTATCCTCGTCGATCGGTACGGTGGCCTGCTGCTTCTCCATGCTCGCAAGCTGCTCCCCCAGCCTCGTCCGCGACAAATAGACGCTGCGATCATCCAGCGTGCTGGCGACGTTGGCGAAATAAATCCATTCGAAGAAACAGTGGGCAGGCGAACGAGCTTCGGCGAAGCGTTCGATTCGAATTCCCTCGGGGGTCACCAGAATTGCATGTCCGGGAGGCAGCGAGTGGATCGACTGCCTGTCGAACTGGAGATTCAGCAGAGCCACGCTCTCGCTGGCAGCAGCGAACAGCGGTCCTTCGATGGCGTAGCACAGCGGTTTGATGCCCAAGGGATCTCGCGCCAGCAGCATCTCGCCTTTGGCGTTGAGCAGTGCCAGCGAGTAGGCGCCATCGAAGCCCTGCGCGACTTTGGAGAAC
>JBIINB010000144.1:0-10529 GCA_044337705.1 Pirellulaceae bacterium
GGCTGGATGAAAAATTCGGCTATGAAGGGATCATCTTTCAAAGCCAGAGCATGCAGACGGTGATCGACCGGATCAAGAGGATCGCTCCGACCGATGCCACCGTGCTCATCACCGGCGAGAGCGGGACTGGAAAAGAATTGATCGCTCGAGCCATCCACCAGAATTCGCCACGCAAGGCCAAGCGCCTAGTCGCACTGAACGTGCGGGCTGTCTCGGAAAACCTCGTCGAGAGCGAACTGTTCGGACACGTCCGGGGCGCCTACACCGATGCAATCCATGATCGCGAAGGGGCATTCGAGTATGCCAACGGAGGGACGCTGTTTCTCGATGAAGTCGGCGACATGCCGATGAGCACCCAGATCAAACTGCTTCGTGTCCTGGAGGAGCAGAAGATCACCCGAGTCGGAGACAACAAGTCGGTCAAGGTCAACGTACGGCTTCTCTCGGCCACCAATCGGCCCCTGGAAGAGATGATCGCCAGCGGTCAATTCCGGAACGACCTCTTCTATCGCCTCAAGGTGGTCACCGTCCACCTGCCACCGCTGCGGGAACGTCGCGATGACATCATTCCTTTGATGGAACATTTCCGCAAAATGTTCGTGCGACGCCATGGCAAACCAGCCAGCTCCTTCTCTCAGGCAGTCACCCGGCTGTTCTATGCCTATCCGTGGCCCGGCAATATCCGTCAGTTGAGGAATTTCGTCGAAACAATGGTCGTACTCGATGCCGACGGCCTGCTGGATGCCGACGATCTGCCACCCGAACTGATCGAACTTGGGGCTCAATCGGGTGAAATGCCAGCGATTCCCTCTCCACCACCACAGATCCCCCAGGAAGGCCCCGAATCGCTCATCGGACAGCCCCTGGACGCCATCGAGCGATGGGCCATCCTCGAGACGCTCAAACGGACCAACGACAACCGCGAAGAAGCTGCTAGAGTCCTCGGGATTGGAGCCAGGACCCTCTATCGAAAGCTCGATCGCTACCGTCAGGAAGGCTCGACCGACGGATCGCCCATTCAGGACTCCTCTCCGGATGCAGACGATCCGGACGAGTGATGCGGTGGCAAGTGGGTTGCCTCCCGCGACGATCGGGCGACAATTCCTTGTTCCTGACCTGGCGAAGTTCCTGACCCTTCGAGTCAACCCGAGAACTGCTCCATGCCCACCATCCAGCGGCTTCCACACAGCCTGATCAACAAGATCGCGGCCGGCGAGGTCATTGAAAGACCCGCAAGTGTCGTCAAGGAGCTTCTCGAAAACTGCATCGATGCCGGAGCTACACGGATTGAATTGACACTGGAGCAGGGGGGGCTGGAGCTGATTCGGATCACCGACGATGGCTGTGGAATCGCCACCGACCAACTGCCGCTGGCAATCGCTCCTCACGCCACCAGCAAACTCCAGTCGGCCGACGACCTGTTCGATGTGCGCACTCTGGGATTTCGCGGCGAAGCGCTGGCATCGATCGCCGAAATCAGCCATCTGGTGATTCGCAGTCGTACAGTCGAACAGATGGAAGGATCCGAACTGATCGTTCGAGGCGGAGAGTGCGAACCGATCCGCCCCTGCGCTGCACCGGTCGGAACGACGATGGAAGTGCGGCATCTGTTCTTCAACACACCGGTCCGCAGAAAGTTCCTCAAAAGCAGCGCGACCGAAACCAGCCACATCACCGAAGCCTTCACCCGCATGGCGCTTGCCTATCCAACGATCCACTGGCGACTGGCCTCCTCGGGAAGAAATCTCTTCGACCTCCCGCAGTCCCAGCGCTGGTCCGAAAGGATCCGGGTCTTCTTCGGTGATGAAGTCGCCGACAGCCTGATCCCGATCGACCATCAGGAAGGAGAGTTTCACTGGCGAGGCTATGTCTGCGATCCCAGCGTCTCCCGCAGCAACAACCGCCTTCAGTACCTGTTTCTCAACGGCCGCCCCATCCGCGACCGCTCGCTGCAGCATGCTTTGAGCGAAGCGTATCGTGGACTGCTAATGGTAGGCCGATTTCCCTGCTGCTTCCTGAGACTTCAGATGCCAGCCACCGAAGTCGACGTGAATGTCCATCCAACGAAGGCCGAGGTGCGGTTTCTCGATGGAGGCAAACTCTACAGCCAGCTGCTTCATGCTATTCGCCAAAAATTCCTCAGCTCCGATCTAACCGCCAGGGGGAGCGCATCGCAGGAGTCATCCAGCGACCCGATGGGGGTTCCAACCGGCCAGACAGGGCCTTCAGCTGGGCAGATGGAGCCTGCATCCGGTAACCGCTCGGCACTCTGGTCCCACCCCGCAGCTCCACCCCAGTCAGGCGCCTTCCCAGCCGCCTCAGGTGCCCAAGTCCATCTCCCATCTGCTCCCCCAGCTCCAGCTCCCCCAACTCCAGGATTCTGGACCAGCCCCACATGGCCCTCCAGTCAGGCGACGGGTGGACATCCAAATCCTGCTCCGCCATTCCGCCCCTTCCCCGACCCATTCCCACAGGCGCACACGGCCCCGGCTACCGATACCCAGTCCCCTTCAAGGATTTCGACGATACCCCTTCCGGGAAACGCGATTCCCTGGAGCCCCGATGTGGTTGCCGGGGAGTCCGAAGCATCCCACCACGCGCCATCGATTCGCCCCCGTGGATTTCAGATCCACCATCGCTACATCGTCACCCAGGACGATCGCGGCATGGTGGTGATCGATCAGCATGCCCTCCATGAGCGCATCCTCTACCAGCAGCTCCGCGCGCGGGTCGACTCTGGACGACTCGATCGTCAGAAACTGCTGGTCCCCCTTCCAGTCACCCTAACAGCGGCCGAAGCGACGCTGGCATGTGAGTCGAAGGAACTGCTGGCCGAGGTGGGACTGGAGATCGAGTCGATCGGGAGCCAGACGGTGCTGGTTTCAGCCTATCCAGCGATGCTGACCCGTGTCAGCCCGGCCGAGGCGTTGCGGCTGGCTCTGGAACCGCTGGTCTCCGGTGGCCGGGCCCCGTCGCCGCGCGACCTGCTGGATGCCATGCTGCATCAATGGGCATGCAAAGCGGCCATCAAGGCAGGCGACCCGCTAACCGAAGAAGAAATCTCCGATCTGCTGGCCCAGCAGCACGCCTATCAGGACACCCACCACTGCCCCCACGGACGCCCCACGGCGCTTGTCTTCTCCTGCGACCAGATCGACCGCATGTTCAAGCGAACGTAAATCGCCGTACCTTCCGTCAGCTCAGGCGGAAGGTGAAGTCCCCAGCCCCAGGGCGCTAGCGATCGGTCTGAGCGATTCGATGCACGTGGCGATATGCTCCTCCAGCGGTACCCCGAACTCCTCCGCCCCTCGCACAATATCATCGCGGTTGACCGCCGCGGCAAATCCTTTGGTCTTCATTTTCTTCATGACACCTGCCACCTGCATCCCTTCCAGGCGTTCCGGACGCACCCAGGCGCAGGCCACTAGAAACCCACACAGCTCATCGCAGGCGTAGAGGGCGCGGTCCAAGAGCGACTGCCGCGGATAGCGATCGGCAAGATAATCGGCATGCGACAGGATCGCGTAGATGACTTCCTCAGGATAGCCCCGATCGCGCAGGATCGCACTGCCCTGAAGTGGATGATCGGGCGCCGTCGGCCATCGCTCGTAGTCGAAATCATGCAGCAACCCCACCTGCCCCCATCGCTCCACATCCTCACCCAGTTTCAAGGCATACCACCGCATCGCCTGCTCCACCGCCAACATGTGACGACGAAGCGAAACGTTCTCCACCATCGACTCCATCAAAGCCAGATCCTCGGCGCGACCCACCTCAACTATCCCCTTTCCAGCCCCTGCTGACTTAGGCCTTCCAATTTTCCAAACGCATGGCAATGCGATCTGGTACCCACTAGTTGCCGGTCGCCGGCCTGGGCAACCGCAATCGAATCGGTCCCTTGGCTGTCTCGACGTCCACCAGCTCCCCGCGCTGCGTCGCCTCCAACTCCCCGTCGATCACCATCTGGGCGACCACCGATCGGATCAGCTCCATCTTTTCTCGCCAACGAGGAAAAAGCTCCCTCGCAGCCTCCGAGGGGCAGATGCTGGAACCCCTCCCCAGCTCCATCAGCTGCCTCAAAATCTCCCCCCGAATCTCCCGCTCATCCGGCTCCACCCCATCGCCGCGTCCCGCTCGCATCCGATAGCTCCTTCCCTTTTTCCGAAACTCTCGCTAGGCCTCCAGTCTATCACCAGTCGCTCCCCGCACGCATCGATTACCCCCCAAAGGAATGGCACCCGAGTGCAGGCCGTCCGGTTTTTGCCGTTGCCAGAGTGTCGGGAATGTTTACAATGCGTCCCGTGAAGCAAGTGGAAGAAATGTTTTGAGCAGAAGGTGGTTGGTCGATCATGACAGTGAGCAACGAGCGGAAGAATGAACTCGTGAAGCAGTATGCGACCCATGAAGGAGACAATGGGTCTCCTCAGGTGCAGATTGCGTTGCTCACCGAGCGGATCAACAATCTGACGGAACACATGCGTTCCAATACGAAAGACTATGCAAGTCGTCGTGGTTTGTTGCAGATGGTGAGCCGTCGTCGACGGTTGTTGGATTATGTGCGCCATCATGAACCGCAGCGTTACTTGGACATCATCAGTCAGTTGGGCATCCGGAAGTAACGATTCGGGCATCGTTTCTGAGAAACGTTTCTTCGAAAGAGCGTTTGTGCTCTGCCTTGGATGGCTGGCTTGCCTTCCATCCGCTGCGGGCGTGAGGGCTTCTTGCTTTTCGCTCGGTTTCGCCCCACCCAGGCGATGCCGTTGGCTGATCTTGCAGATCCTTCCAAACTAAGGGGAGATCTGGACAAATCAGCCGTTGATTCGGCCTTCGTGCTCCCTTCCACCGATTCCGACAAACTCAATCGTGAAGAGTCGTCGGGGAAAGCGGAGGCAGTGGGCCGCAATTGTAGGACGCGCCCCTTCGCAGCGACTTTTACTGAGCCATTGCAAAGGGGCCAACCAGTTGGCGAGGAATCGTTTTGGCACCGGCGACGGCGTGTCGCAGGAGGATGTGGCCAGACGCCCGAGCCGGATCGGGGGGCAATCGCCCGGTGGGTGTCGTTGCCCTGCTGAGGAATCGCAAAAGAAAAAGAGAAGAGAGAAGCGATGAAGATTCGAGTTGAAAAGCAGATTGGCGCCTCAACCCTGTCGTTCGAGTCAGGGGAATTGGGCAAGCAGGCAGCAGCTACTGTCTTGGTGCAGTATGCCGAGACCACCGTCCTTTGCGCGGTGGCCAGTGGTCCCAGCCGACCGGGGACTGATTTTTTTCCCTTGACCTGTGATTATCGCGAAAGACTTGCAGCAGGTGGCAAGTTCCCCGGAGGCTTTCTCAAGCGAGAAGGTCGCCCAACCACCAAAGAAACGCTCACCAGCCGACTGATGGATCGCCCGATACGTCCCTTGTTCCCCAAGGGGTATATCGACGAAGTGCAGATCCAGGCCATGGTCCTCAGCAGCGACCTTCAGAACGATGCCGATGTGCTGGCCATGAACGGTGCTGCAGTGGCGCTGCTGGTCAGCCCGCTTCCGTTCCAGGGTCCGATCGCATCGGTCCGCGTCGGTCGCGTAGAAGGCAAGTGGGTCGCATTCCCGACCCAGGCCCAACTGGAAGAGAGCGAACTGGATCTGATCGTTTCGGGGAATCCCCGAGAGGTCGTCATGATCGAAGGATTCGCTCAGGAGATGCCCGAGCAGGAAATGCTGGAAGCGATCCAGTTTGCACAGGCGACCATCCGCGAGATTCTGGCGCTTCAGCAGGAGTTCCTGCAGAAGATCCAGCCGGTCAAAAAGCCGTTCAACGCCATTGACGACTCGGCCCTTTACGCCCGCGTCAAAGCAGCCTACTACGATCGATTGCGATCGGCCAATCAGGTCGTCGGCAAGCAGGATCGCGCCGACGCCAAGAAACAGGTCAAAGCAGCGGCTCATGCCGAGCTGACGGGTGAGTCAGCAGGTGCCGATGCCGCATGCCCCGCAGCACTAGATCGAGTCCTTGGCGAACTGCAGGAAGTCGTAGTGCGCGATCTGATCCTCTCAGGGACCCGTCCCGATGGTCGCGATCATACCTCGCTGCGCCCCATCACCTGCCAAGCCGATATCCTTCCACGCGTCCATGGATCGGCGCTCTTTCAACGCGGTGAAACCCAGGCGCTGATCACCGTGGCGCTCGGCACAGGACGCGATGAACAGCGAGTCGACGGGCTGCTGGAAGAATACAGCAAGAAGTTCATGCTCGATTACAACTTCCCCTCTTTTTCGGTCGGAGAGTGCCGCCCGATCCGCGGCCCTGGACGTCGCGAAATCGGACATGGAGCGCTGGCCGAGCGGAGTCTGGAACCGGTCCTGCCGGACCCCGATGATTTCCCCTACACCATCCGTGTGATCAGCGACATCCTCGAAAGCAATGGCTCCTCGTCGATGGCGTCGGTCTGCGGTGGTTGCCTGGGCCTTATGGCCGCAGGGGTTCCCATCACCAACCCCGTCGCGGGGATCTCGATCGGCTTGGTGCGTCAGCGCCAACCGGAAGATCGCTTCGTCCTGCTGACCGACATCATCGGCGACGAAGATCATTATGGCGACATGGACTTCAAGATCGCCGGAACCCAGAACGGGATCACCGGCATCCAGCTCGATCTGAAGATCGACGGGATCAGTGAAGAGATCATCCGCGGCACCCTCAAGCAGGCTCGCGAAGCCCGCATCGAGATCCTCCGCAAGATGCTCACCTGCATCCCTCGGCCTCGAAGTGAAACCAGTCGCTACGCACCGCGACTGCTTCGCACCAAGATCGATCCTGACAAGATAGGTGCACTGATCGGTCCGGGTGGAAAGAACATCCGAGCCATCCAGGAACAGACGGGCGCCACCATCGATGTCGAAGATGATGGAACCGTCACCGTAGCTGCAGCCGATCTGGACAAGGCCAAGTCCGCCATGTCACGGGTCGAGGCATGCACCGCCACCGTTCAGATCGGCAAGATCTACGAAGGCGTGGTCACCAGCATCCGCGACTTTGGTGCATTCGTCGAAGTCATTCCGGGGCGCGATGGCCTAGTCCATGTCAGCGAACTGACCAACGGCTACGTCTCCAACGTCAACAGCGTATGTAAAGTTGGCGATTCGATGCAGGTCCTGGTGATCGATATCGATGACCATGACCGAGTTCGCCTCAGCCGACGGCGCGCCCTGGAGGAACTGGGGATCGAGGACGAATTCGCTAACCGCACTGCTGGCGATGAACCGCCCGAGGAAGAAGGCGGAGAAGGCCGTCGCGATTTCGGCGACCGACCTCCCCGAGAGGGAGGCGGATACTCCGATCGTCCACCCCGTAGCGGTGGTGGCGGTGGCCGGGATCGCCGAGGCGGCGGGGGCGGTGGACGAGACCGTCGCGGCGGTGGCGGCGGTGGCGGCGGACGCGATCGTCGCTGACAGCCAAACCTGAACGGGGATTTTCACTCTCGCGAGGAGGTCGCTGTGCAAACAGCACCTCCTCGCGTCGTTTTCACTTCACAGCTTTGCATCAACAGGCGGTTCCAGCATGCTACCTCTTGATGAAGGAAACCTGCGCGTCGCGCTCCTGGGGGATATCGTCGGGGTCCCGGGGGTGCAGATCGCTTGCCAGGCCATACCCTGGCTGAAACAGACCGCCCATTGCCACCTGGTCGTCGCCAATGCCGAAAATGCCGCCGATGGGACGGGACTGCGCGTCGCACAGTACAGGAAGTTGATCGCTGCTGGTGCCGACGCGATCACCATGGGAGATCACATCTATCGCAAACGCGAGTTGATCCCATTGCTTCAGCAGGCGACCAATATCGTAAAACCCGCCAACTTCCCCCCCGAAGCGCCTGGACTCACCTGGTGCCAGATCCCCACCCCCTTCGGCCCCCCACTGATCGTCTTCAGCCTCCTGGGACGACTCTTCATGCGCCCCGTCGATTGCCCGCTACATGCCGCCAGACGCGTCCTCCAGGAGGTAGCGTCGATCTCGCCGCTGAGATTGATCGACTGCCATGCGGAAGCAACCAGCGAGAAACAGTCGATCGCGCGGTTCCTGGATGGCCAAGTCTCCGCGGTTCTTGGCACCCACACCCATGTCCCTACCGCCGACCTGCAAATCCTCCCCAAGGGGACCGGCTTTCAGTGCGATGTCGGCATGACGGGTGCCTACGAAAGCATCCTGGGCAGATCGATCGAAAGAGTCCTCGCCGCCAGCTTCTCGTTCGACCCCTCGACGCTTGAGATCGCTACCGAAGATCTCCGCTGCTCAACCACCCTGGTCGATCTCGATCCGCACTCGGGAAGGTGTCTCCAGATTCAGCGACTGGAACCCTCTGCCACCATTCTCCAGACCGGGCTTCCTTGATTTGGCGTTCCGGACCCAGGCCGGCGGCAGATCGAACTTAAGCCCGCAGAAAAATCTTTCGGCGATAGAGCCAGTACAAGAACAGCCACATCGCCGCGAGACTTCCCGCCTGAAGCACCACCCCTTGCCAAGGGCCCGACCAACTGGCGATGCCTCCCAGGAAGTACTTCGAGACCTTCATGAAGTCGATGATTTCTCGAATCATGTAGATCAGGATGGCGTTGGATCCGATCACCACCCAGAACCAAGCCCACCAACGCCACTTGAGCCAATCGAGCAGTGCGTAGAAGATCGCCAGAAGCAGCAGGCTATAGCCTCCGGCCACCAGCACAAAGGAGCTGGTCCAGAGGTTTTTGATAACGGGAAAGAACTGTCCCCAAATCGTCCCTAAAACCAAAAGCACCACCCCGGACACCGCCAGTCCAAAACACTTTTCAGCAGGACCGCGCTGACTGCGCAGCCATTCTCCGGCAAATACCCCGAGCAATCCCGTAACGATCGCCGGGATGGTCGAAAGGATCCCCTCATTGTCTCCGAACCCGTAATAGTCCTTGAGGATCCGACCGGGCAGGTAGGTGCGGTCGATATAACCCGACAAATTGCCAGCTGGTGACAGATCGCCGGCAACGCCACCGGGCACCGGCACCCATACCATCACGGCCCAATAGCCCAGGAGGATTGCCACCGACGCGATGGCGCGGCCGCGCCAGGAGACGAACAGGAAGAGCAGACTGCAGATTCCATAACAGATCGCCAGTCGCTGCAGAACGCCTGCATAACGCATCGTCGAGAATTGGAACTGGAGGATGTCGTTGTACAAAAGGGCAAGGATCAGCAGCATCCCGGTACGCCGCACCACGCGCCCAACAGCCTCGGTGGGATTGCCCTGGAATTTCGCCAGGGAGAACGGGATGACACATCCCAGTAGAAAGAGAAAGAGCGGAAAGATCAGGTCATAGAAGCGAAATCCCTCCCAGGCTACATGCTCGAACTGCTCCTTGAGCACCCCTGCATACTTCCAGTCACTTTGCGACAGCAGCCGGATCGCAAGAGCGTCGCCGCCGATGATCCAGAACATGTCAAAGCCACGGAGTGCATCGATCGCAATCAAGCGATCCCCTTCCTTGACCGGTTTCCTGATTTCTTCCACCATGAATACCTGCCCCCCCATTTAATCCAGTCGATCCAGACGCCATCGTCTTGCCAACGAGTCTACCACCAACGTTCGCATTTTTTTGCCATTGGAGTCGCGACAGCCGACTTGGCTGTTTTCTGCGAGTCACTTTGAACCTTTTTGGCTGCATCGGCTGAACCACCCCAAAACCAATCACTGCGACAATGACGCTCGATACTGCTTTCCGACTTGCGATTGCCCTAGCGGCTCTAGCGGCTGCCATCATCGCTGCAGCATTTCGTTCGGATCATGTTGGTCAGGCTGGTCGGCCACGTCCCAATCCCGGTGCGCCGCGTTCCGACCGCACAACCCGATGGCTTCTGGCATCGGTATCGGTGGTCCTGGGTGGTCTGGTGGCCGGCGCCGCAATAAAACCCCAAGGAATGGCTCCGTGGCAGATCGGACTTTCCAGCCTATGGAGAGGGATTGGCATTCCGGTAGTCCTCGCAGGTCTCGTCCTCTTCCGCCAGTCGCTTCTGGCTCTTGGCCGATCCTGGGCCAACTCCGATCGCCCCTACGCCGACAGCATCCTGGTGACCGAAGGAGTGTATCGGTGGGTGCGGCACCCCTATTACACCGCCACCTTTCTGTTGCTCACCGGAATCACGCTGCTGGCCAATCAATGGCCGATTGCCATCGGCTCGCTGTTCCTGGCCGCTCTACTTGGCCTCCGGGCTCACCGCGAGGAGATCTATCTGGCGGAAAAGTTTGGCGCCCCTTATCGACTCTACAAAAATCGAACCGGCATGTTCATCCCGCAAGCAGGTATCTGGAAACGATTCTAAGAACCTATCCGTAAACCTCCAAAATCCTAAATCCGCAGCGTAAGCAAGGGACGGTTTTCGGATTGGCTCTAAGTCGCCGGAATCGCAGTTCTCTCTCAAGAAGCCTCGGATGAAGGTTGTCGAAGGCTCCCTCGCAGCAACCGCTCAACCGACTCCCGATCGTCCCCCGCCAAGTGCAACTCAATTCCACGACTTCGACCGGCGAA
>JBIINB010000046.1:0-30999 GCA_044337705.1 Pirellulaceae bacterium
CCGTTGGAAATATCCGAATTGTTGATTGCGTAGTCCCAGGCGACACGGAAGACCATTTCCGCTCCGGGTGCAAGCGGCTCTGGTAGATCGATGCGCATCATCGTCTTGACGACGGTATGGGGCAGGGAGGTTCCTTTGGCATCAGAGACTTCCGAGATGTTGACGCCACCTTGAAACGACTCTCTTGCCAGCAACGCCTTGAGGCCGCGCATCGACATGCGATCTCCCAGCATCATGGGCCGGGTTCGTTGCGAATCGGATTCCGGGTGGAAGATATTGGCGTCTAATTGCAACCAGAGATACTTCAGGGTGTGCGGTGAATTATTGCGGTAGGTAATTGTTTCACGGCCGATGATCCGATGCTTTTGTTCGTCGAGAGTTACGTCGATGTCGTAGTCGGCTTGCTGTTGCCAGTATTCCGGTCCAGGTTCCCCCGCAGCCGTGCGATATCCGTTAGGGGTAGGCAGAATTTCTTCCAACTGGCGGAATTTGTCCTCCTGGCCATACTTCCGATTAGGAAGCGGTTGTGCCTGGCACCAGTTCGAGATCACCAGGGAGGCCAGGAGGATGATGGAGCAACAGACAGATCGGGATAGAGATAGAGCTGGCATCGAAAGGATCCGTGCGGAGATGGTTTGTAGTCCGGATAGCATAAGACCGCCACCAGGGTGGCGGCGGGCTTGGAGGTATCATTGTAATTCGCGGATTCCTCGATGGTTGTTGCGAAAAATCATTGCTAGCCAGAATGGTATGCTGGGAGATCCAGCCGGCGTGTCAGGAGCCTCCCAGAGGAGTGCATCGGCACGTTCTCGAGCCCGCGAAATACGGCTGGATTGGGCTGGAAGGGACAAAGCCGAAGAAGTTGGTTGAGCGAATGGTGTGGGGAGGGCGATCGAGCGTCTTTCCTTCGTTGCGGGGGCGATAACGTCAATTGGCCAGGACACCAGCAGATTCGGTAATCACGGTAGGCCTGCTGGATACGAGAGGTTCCGATCGGCACGGGAGCGATACGTCCATGGGCAAAAAGGGAGGAATGGAAATGGTCACCGGTTCGCAGGGAGATTGGTGGCTTGGGTACTGCACGAACGTGCATGCCGGGGCCGACATTGAGACCGCCAAGGAAAGCCTCGATCGTTACACAGTCGCGGCCCGAGAGAAGCTGGCGGGTGGGGAGCCGAAGTCGATTGGAGTTGGTCTTTGGTTGCCTTCGGCCGCAGCTTCCGTCGCCAGACAGGCCGACCATGCGCTGGCGTTGGATCGATGGCTGCGCGAACGAGCGATCGAAGTGAGGACGATGAATGGATTTCCACATGGGAATTTTCATCAACCCGTCGTCAAGCATCGAGTCTATGAACCGACATGGTGGGAGGAAGAGCGATATCGGTACACGATGGACCTCATTCATCTGCTGGGGCGATTGATTCCCGAAGGAGCGACAGGAAGCATCTCGACGCTACCGATCTCCTGGGGGACTCCTCAGCCGACCGAATCGCAGTGGGGGCAGGCGGCGGTCCAATTGAAGCGACTGGCAGCAGAGTTGGCGGAGTTCCACAGCCAAAGTGGTCGCGAAATCGTGGTATGCCTGGAACCGGAGCCGGGGTGTGCGCTAGGGACCACGTCGCAGTTGAGAGATTTTTTTGAGTCGTACCTCCTGATTGGAGAGGATCAAAAGGTGGTTCGTCGCCATATTGGATGGTGTCACGACATCTGCCACGCGGCGGTCATGCGTGAAGAACAGGCTTCAGAGATCCAGGCCTGCTTCGACATGGGAATACGGCTTGGAAAGGTGCAGGTTTCCTCGGCGCTGAAGATCGATTGGACCGGATACTCAACTCCAAAGAAGCAGGAGGCACTTCAGCAGTTGGCCTCTTTTGCTGAGGATCGATATCTCCATCAGACGGTTGCCGAATCGTGGAATGGCGCTAGAACGTGGTATGAAGATCTGCCTATGGCGTTGCGATCGATCGGCGATGTGACACGATACGACGGGGTCTGGACCGTCCACTTTCATGTGCCGATTCATCTGTCGCAAATGGGAATTCTCGATACCACCCAAGACCAGATTAGGCAGTGCGTGGATATTGTGCGGCGACTGGATAGGCAGGAGGCTTCTGATCCCTGGCGATGGTTCACCGGAATCTGGGAAGTGGAAACCTATGCCTGGGGCGTGCTGCCGCACATCTTGCGGCCTGCGGATCTGGCTGAGGGAATTGCCTCGGAGCTCAATTGGTTTCGTTCGGTCGCCTTGGACAATCATGATTTTTGTCGATAATTCATCCAAGGTGTTTTGGCTGCTGATTGGAATTCACCGCGCAGAGGATGAGAGTGGCCCGGTGACTCAAGGAGATGAGTGAGTGAACCGTTCGAAGGTAGAGTTGGGAGTCAACATCGACCATATCGCAACGCTGCGGCAAGCGAGGCGCACTTATGAGCCAGACCCGATCTCTGCGGCCAAGATCGCGGAGATGGCGGGGGCCGAGGTGATTACCGTTCATCTTCGGGAAGACAGACGGCACATTCAGGATCGGGACGTCCGGCTTTTGAAGGATGTCATTGCCGCAAAGTACAACTTTGAACTGTCCTGCAGCGAGGAGATCGTGGGCATCGCCGTAGAAGTCCAGCCAGATCAGGCGACGTTGGTCCCCGAAAAACGAGAGGAAGTGACCACCGAAGGAGGGCTGGATCTTTTTGGCGATCGCAAGCGGGTCGAGCGTGCGATAGAGCGATTGAGGGAAAGAGGAGTTCGCGTCAGTCTGTTTCTGGATCCGGAGCCCCGGCAGATTGAAGTGGCGATTGGGTTAGGGGTTGAGGCGGTGGAACTGCATACTGGAACCTATGCACTCGCCAAAGGAGAATCGCAAAGGCAGCAGTGGGAACGGCTGGTTACGGCTGGTCAAATGATTCGGGAAGGTGGAATGCGGCTGCACGCAGGGCATGGCCTGAATTACATCAACGTCCAACCGGTCGCTGCAATCGAGGGGATGCGGGAGCTGAACATCGGCCATGCGATCGTGGCCCGTGCCGTCTTCGTGGGGCTTCATCAAGCCATTAGCGACATGAAGAGGCTCATCGATCAATTACCACCCATACTGCATTGGTTTTGATGCAGGTTGATCACCCATCCCGAACGTATTCGGCGCGGAAAAACCAACCTTTTCTCCGTTGGTCCAGAGGTGGTCTGACACAAAAGGACCAAGGTCTAAGGATGACCCGGCCCGCCAAGGCGACTGGTTTCACCTGCAAATTCTCATCCGGTTTCGAATCATCATGTCGGGGCAGGCGTGGCGGCCCAGATAGACTTGGTTATCATTTGAGTTTCGGATTTCCCGGGATCAGTCGTTTTCGTGATGGATAAAGCTATGGCACAGCGCAAAGGTTCGGACTTCGCAGGATTGGGTGTGGCGATTGTGACTCCTTTTCGCGATGGAGAAGTGGACTGGAAAACGCTGAAGGAACAGGTCGAGTTTCAGGTTGCTGCCGGCACCAATTTTTTGGTTCCCTGTGGAACTACCGGTGAGTCACCTACGCTCAGTCACGACGAGCATGAGCGGGTGATTGGGGAGGTGATCCAATGGGTGGCGGGACGTTGCAAAGTGATGGCTGGCACCGGCAGCAATTCGACGGCAGAAGCATTGCGTTTGACCAAGCGGGCAGCCAAAGAAGGGGCAGATGCATCGCTGCAGGTGGCCCCCTACTACAACAAGCCGATGCAGGAAGGTTTCTATCAGCATTTCAAGCGAATTGCCGAAGAGGTAGGCATACCTCATTGTGTCTACAACATTCCCGGCCGGTCTGCAAAGAACATCGAACCCGAGACCATTGCTAGGCTCGCGGAAATCCCCAATATCACCATGGTTAAGGAAGCGACTGGATCACTCGATCAGTGCTCGCAAATCCTGAACACAACCTCACTGACTGTTCTGTCAGGCGATGACTCGCTGACTCTTCCCATGATGTCGATCGGAGCCGAAGGGGTGATCTCCGTGGCGGGGAATTTGGTCCCATCGGACTTGCTGAAGATGCTGCACGCTGCGAGGACCGGTGACTATCGCTTGGCAGCGGAGTGGCATCATCGTTTGTTCTCGCTTTGCCGTGACATGCTCTCCCTGGCCACCAATCCGATTCCAATCAAGGAGGCGATGGCGATGCTGGGTCGCGATACTGGAGAGCTTCGGCTTCCAATGACTTCCCTGGAACCAGCTCAACGCGTGAAGTTGGCATCGACTTTGGATCGCTATGGCCTTCCGGTTCGTCGAGCGTGATTCTGGGGCGAAGGGACTTCATGGCCGCAAGCCGATGGACAGATCGTACGCAACCTTTACTCGAGCAGGCCATTCCGATGATGAATCCACGAAGACCTTCCGATCTGGATACTACCCTGTCGCAAGTCTTTCGCGAAGAACTACCGATCGAAGTGGCGGGAGTTGAACAGCAAGAAAAAGTTGGAAGGCGTCGTTTTTTTTCAACTTCTTCCGGTTGGATAGGAGCTGCGATGGTCACTTGTGGCGTCGGCTCCCCTCAGTCCAGCCGACTGGTCGGGCAGGACACCTCCAATGCGGGAACCCAACCGCCTGCCGCTTCAGGGCCGACGGAAAGCCCGTTCGAGCGCGACTACGCGGCGCCCAAGTTCAAGCCTGCCTGGAAGCAGGCTCAAATCAATCGCCAGTTGGCGCAGGACTTCATCATTTTCGCTCATTCCGACCTCGAAATGACGCGAAATCTATTGGACCGCGAACCAGGTTTGATCCATGCAGCAATCGATTGGGGGGCGGGAGACTGGGAGACAGCTCTTGGAGGTGCTTCCCACATGGGCAGGCACGAGATTGTCGAATTCCTGCTCAGTCGTGGTGCGAGGATCGACCTTTTTTGCGCGGCGATGCAAGGATTGACCGACGTGATCCGAAGTTTCCTGACGTTGCAGCCCAGCCTCATCGATGCGAAAGGGCCGCACGGATTCAGCCTCCATTTCCACGCGCAGGTGGGTGGGGACAAGTCCAGAGAAACGCTTGACTATCTCCAATCGGTCAAGACGATCGATCTGAAGCCGATCCCGTTTCTCAGCAAACCCCCGGCCTCAGGGAAGTAGGCGCTGCTAGGCAGTCCAGGATCCCAGGTCGATCTGCAACGGATCGTCCATCGCGCAAACAAGCGAACGACAGCGTCAGGGTAGCTACCGCGGCCACGCGTTTGAGGATAGTACGTCCAAATTGCAGGACCTATCCACCATCCTGGCGATGTTGGCTACGGGAGAAGTCCGACTATCCTCAGGGCGTCATCACCGATCGAGCGGACGGGTTCCAGTGGATCATGCCGCGGGCGAACCAGTCAAGCACTTTCGGGAGGGCTTCGCACTCCAATTGGAAGACTCGTTTCTGAAGCGATTGGGCGGTATCTTCTGCGCGCACTTCACAGACGGCTTGGTGAATGATCGGACCGTGATCGAATTGGTTGTCGACCAGATGGACCGTACAGCCGCTCACTTTGACTCCATAGTCCACCGCAGCCTGATGAACGTGAAGTCCGTAGAAGCCGTGGCCGCTGAATGAAGGTATCAGGGAGGGATGGATATTGACTACGCGGCCCACAAAATCCTCAGGAATCAGAAGATGCTCCAAGTATCCTCCCATGACCACAATCTGGGCACGGCAACTGCGGACCAAATCAAACACCGCATCTCGATGCTGGATTGCGTCCCCAAAGTCCTTCTTGCGGAGGACATGGGTGGGGATGCCAGCATCTCGGGCAATTTGAATGCCTCGTACCGTCGAGCGACTACTGATGACGGCACGGAACTCGATCGCCAAGCCCTTTTCTTTCTGATGGAAAATAAGGTTTTCCAGAGTCGATCCCCCACCGGAGATCAGGACGACGATGGGTAGGGGGGACGTCATTAGAGCGACCTGTTGGATAGCGGTGCCTGGAGATGGGCCAAAAGGTCCGGGGAGTTTTTGGAGTTGTGGATTATGTCGAAGGAGGCGCGAACAGCGGAGTCGACAAATACCGTTCGCCCAGGCTGCACATGATCGTCACAATTCTCTTCCCGCGAAATTCAGGTCGAGCGGCGACTTGGGCGGCGGCCCAGGCATTGGCTCCGCTACTGATTCCAGCCATGATGCCTTCTTCCTGGGCCAGACGTCTTCCCCAGGCGAAAGCGATATCGTCTTCAACTTGAATCACGTCGTCCAGCAGGGAGGTGTCGAGGTTCTTTGGAACAAAACCTGCGCCGATACCCTGAATTCGGTGGCGACCGGCCGATCCTCCGCTGATGACTGGCGAGTTCTTCGGTTCGACGGCTATCGCCTTGAAATTGGGGTTCAGTTTTTTGATGTAGCGAGCTACGCCGGTGATCGTGCCCCCGGTGCCAACTCCAGCGACGATCGCATCGATCTGGCCTTTGGTATCGTTCCAGATCTCTGGGCCTGTAGTCTGTTCGTGCACTGCAGGATTGGCAGGATTTTCAAACTGCTGAGGCATCCATCCGTCAGGGTCCTGCTCCACCAGTTCATTCGCCCTGGCGATCGCACCTCGCATCCCATCCGCTGCAGGGGTCAGTACCAGATGTGCCCCTAGTGCTCG
Source organism: Pirellulaceae bacterium (assembly GCA_044337705.1). Classification (GTDB taxonomy): domain Bacteria; phylum Planctomycetota; class Planctomycetia; order Pirellulales; family Pirellulaceae; genus JBEISR01. Next base: position 6,577 of record JBIINB010000046.1, read on the forward strand.
AAGAAGCGTCCTTCTTTCCTCTGACATCGACTCGGGCATCGTCAACGTCAGTCGATAGCCCTTGGCGGCGCACACGAAGGCGAGGGCGATTCCGGTGTTGCCGCTGGTCGGTTCGATGATGTGGGTCTTCGCAGTCAGCTTTCCACTTCGCTCGGCATCATGGATCATCGCCTTCCCGATACGATCCTTGACGCTATTGAGCGGGTTGAAGAATTCGCATTTGGCAAAAACGGTCGCGTGGTCAGCGGGGACCAGCTTGCGCAGTTGCACCATCGGGGTGTTTCCAATCGTTTCCGTAATATCGTGGTAGGTGGTCGATCGCTGCATGATGGGCTCCCAAAACCTGGAAAACGCGGTTTCTCATATCGACGATCTTTTAGCATGACCCTAGGTGTTTTCACAAGTGCAGCTGGGCCTTCGGCATCTCCGACTCCCGTAGGCTGGATCGATCGATTTCATTTTGGCGCATCCCTGAGAGGAGGCTGAGGCGCTTGCTCACATCGGTACACCACCATCAGGTCCTAAGGATCGGGTGATTTCCAGAATGTAGAATCTGAGAGCTATCCTTAGTGGTCGAGCTTGGATGCATCGATTCCTGATCGACTTGTGGCGCTAATCCAACCTCCTCCCAGCACGCGCTGACCGTGATAGATCACGGCCAGCTGTCCTGGCGCGACACCGAAAGCAGGCTGAACAAAGTCGACGCGAATTTGGTCATCGGACAGGAATCGGACAGTGGCCGCCTGGGGCTGCGAATTGTAGCGGATCTGCACACTGAGCCCATCTTTGGGCATATCTTTGGGCTGGATCAGCCAATGGCAATCTTCTGCTGTTAACTGGGTTCTCGCCAGTTGATGGTGTTGGCCGATCACCACGCGGTGGTTGTCTGCGTCGATCTCGACCACAAAATAGGGCTCTCCCATGGCGACGCCCAATCCCTTTCGCTGACCAACCGTGAATTGCTCGATTCCTTCATGGGAGCCGACGACAGTTCCGTCGATGGTGACGATTTGCCCGGCAGTCTTGCGATCGGATCTGTCTCGAACGAACTGAGCGTGCTTGCCGGAGGTTACGAAGCAGATTTCCTGGCTGTCTTTTTTGTCAGCGACCTTCAGTCCAATCGTGGCAGCTCGTTCACGAATCTCGCTTTTATGAAAACCACCTACCGGCAGAAGCATTCGCTGGAGGTACTTTCCGTCGATTCCGGCTAGAGCGTAAGACTGGTCTTTCGTGTCGTCGATACCTCGGTAAAGCCCGAAGGGCTGATCGGGATGTCCCGTGGGAAGGAGACGCGCGTAATGACCGGTGGCTACATACTTTGCGCCAACCGCATCGGCGTAGTCGAATAAGCGTCCGAACTTGATCCAGTTGTTGCATTGCACACAGGGATTGGGGGTTCGCCCCCGCTGGTATTCATCGACGAAGTAATCGACGATGCGACGGAACTCCTCCTGCATGTCGATGGCATAGAAGGGGATACCCAGGCGATCCGCGACTTGTCGGGCGTCGATGGCATCGCTGGCGCTACAGCACCCCTGTTTGTGATCGAGTCGCCCCTGGAGGATCGGAAGCAGTGGGTTGTCTTTGCCGTTTGTGGTCTGGCAAGACTGTGCGGAGGCTTCTCCATGGCGCATGAAAACACCGACCACATCGTACTGCTGCTCCTGCAACAACGAAGCTGCGACGCTGCTGTCCACGCCACCGCTCATCGCCAGTACCACCCGTTCGGTCAATGCCTTGTTCTCCTTCGCTTTCTGCTTCCCAATCACACCTTTTTTTACAGCAAATTTTATCGCGATGTGGCCGATTGCGGATAGTCATAAAAGCCTTTCCCGCTTTTGACTCCCAGGCGGCCTTCGGCCAGGAGTGGCTCAAGGCCATCGATCAGATCCTGAAGTGGCAAGCTGGCATCGGACCATCGCGCGTTGGAGATCACCTGATGGATCGTATCCACTCCGATTTGATCCATAATCTGAAAGGGGCCTAGCGGCATCTGAGAAACGGTGCGCCAGACATGATCGATGGTTTGGGGGTCGGCAACACCTTTTCGGTTGAGTTCTAGCGCGGATTTCAGCAACGCCTGAAGCATCCAGTTGAAAAGGTAGCCAGGATGCTCGACTGGCTCAAAAATTGGTTCCTGACCCATAACGCGTGAAAGTTGAAGGATGCGATCGACTGCATCCGGCTTGGTCTGAGGACAAGGAACCACATCGACTAGGCGAGTGATCCAGACCGGCACATGAAAATGCCAATGCAGGAATCGCTCGGGATAACGGACATATTTGGCCAGCATAGATGGCGTGAAATAGGACGAGTTGCTGGCAAGTACAACGTCTGGGGGCAAACGCTCAGAAAGCTCCGTCAAACATCGCCTCTTCACCGATATCTGCTCAGGGACCGATTCGAGGGCCACGGTGATGGCGTCGGGCAACTGATCCAATCGCTCTGACATTTCCAATTGCCCAAATCTTCTTGGGGACGGGTTCGAATCTGGCTCTAGTGTGATTGTTTGGAGATGATTGCGGATCCATGCTTCCGCATCTTCCAGGATGGTTGTCGATTTATCCAGAAGGACGGTCGCGATCCCATGGTAGATCGCTTGCGCTGCAATCTGACGTCCTACCCACCCGGCTCCAACAATCAAAAGTGTGTTCATGGGATCTGCGAGTCCGCTTGGTGTAGGCATCGTCAAAGCGAGATTCCTTAGGAATCGGCCAGGGTAGTCGAGGCACCGGGCATGTCCCGCGACCTGCCAAGATCTGCCCTATTTTGAAGCGATTCCCTCTGGGGCGTCCAGTGGAATAAAAAACGCCGACCGTTGGATTGCCGGTCGGCGTGGGGAAAGACAATGGCCAGAGGCTCCTAGGCTTCTACTTGCGTTCGAAGTCCGCGTCGATTGTGTCGCCTGGGTCGTCCGAGCCACCTGGGCTCGGTTCTGTTGCGCCACCTTTTTCGTAGAGAACTTTGGAGAAGGCGATCATCGCCTGTTCCAATTCTCCCGAAGCCGACTTGATTTCATCGGTGAACCCAAGACCGATCGCGTCCCGAACTTTCTGGATGGAACGTTCCAGAGGCTGGCGGTCTGAGTCGGTAATCTTCTCGGCATTCTCCTTCATCAGCTTTTCTACCTGGTAGACCAAATTGTCACCTCGGTTCTTAGCTTCCGCCAGTTCGAAGGCCTTGCGATCTTCTTCAGCATACATTTCCGCGTCGCGCCGCATTCGTTCGATCTCGTCCTTCTTTAGGCCGCTGGACTGCTCGATCTTCACGCTGGCTTGTTTGCCCGTGCCGACATCCTTCGCACTGACACTCAGAATTCCGTTTTGGTCGATATCGAATTGCACTGCAATTTGGGGAACGCCACGAGGGGCCGCCGCAATGCCTTCGAGGTTGAACTCGCCCAGCAAGCGATTTTGCTGCGCCATCTTCCGCTCACCCTGGAATACCCTCACGGTGACCGCAGTCTGGTTGTCCGAGGCGGTGGAGAAGGTATTCTTCTTTTCCGCCGGGATCGTCGTGTTCCGCTCGATCAGAGCCGTCATGATACCACCTTCAGTTTCAATCCCGAGGGTGAGTGGAGTGACGTCCAGCAGAAGCACATCGCGTCGATCGCCTGATAGAACGCTCCCTTGGATCGCAGCGCCCACCGCTACCACCTCATCTGGGTTGACCCCCTGATGTGGATCCTTGCCAAAGATTTCCTTGACGAGTTCACGGACTTTGGGAACACGAGTGGAACCACCCACCAGCACTACCTCGTCGATTTCGGATGGCTTCAGTTTGGCGTCCTGAAGAGCTTGGACGACGGGTTTTCGGCATCGCTCCACCAAGTCGTCGATCAGCTCTTCGAGAGCCGAACGAGTGATCGTCATCAGCAGGTGCTTGGGACCCGTGGCATCGGCGGTGATAAAGGGGAGATTGATGTCGGTCTGGGGAACCGAGCTTAGTTCCTTTTTCGCTTTTTCGCACGCCTCCTGCAGACGCTGCAGCGACATTGGCTCGGCGCGAAGATCTATTCCCTGCTCGCGACGAAACTGTGTTGCGACGTGGTTGACCAGTGCTTGGTCGAAATCGTCACCACCCAGGTGGGTATCTCCATTGGTGCTGATCACTTCGAAAATCTTGTTGTTGTCGTCGTCGCCGGCCATCGCGACCTGAAGAACGGAGACGTCAAAGGTGCCTCCCCCCAAGTCGAAAACAACGATCTTTTGATCCTTCGACTTATCAAGACCATAGGCGAGGGCCGCTGCCGTCGGCTCGTTGATGATTCTCGCCACTTCCAGACCCGCGATCTGACCGGCATCCTTGGTGGCTTGGCGTTGCGCGTCATTGAAGTACGCAGGCACGGTGATCACTGCCTTGCTGACGCGATGTCCCAAATAGGACTCGGCCGCCTCCTTCAGCTTGCGAAGCACCTTAGCCGACACTTCCTGGGGTGTCATTGCTTGGTCACCGACCTGGATCTTCACGTACTCCTGATCCCCACCTACTACGCTGTAGGGGACCATTTTTTCCTGAGCCCGAACCTCTTCGTGGCGACGCCCCATAAATCGCTTGACCGATGAAATCGTCCTTTTCGGATTGGTCACCGCTTGGCGTCGAGCGGGCTCACCCACCAGAATTTCATTCTTGTCTGTGAAGGCGACCACACTGGGAGTCAGCCGATTCCCTTCCGCGTTTGGAATCACCTTGACTTCCGAGCCTTCCATGATGGCGACGACCGAATTGGTGGTCCCCAGGTCAATTCCAATAATCTTTTCGTTTTGCATCGTTTCCTCCCTTTCATTGACCCGTCGTGATGCCGATGGAAAGCCAAAATCCCGACTTACACCACCGATCCGACCGATGGTCGGCCTTCTTCCATGCTCCCTCCCGTAGCAATCGCCATGCCAAACACTTGGAAAAAGAAAAGCAGAAACCGCCCCTCAAATACGGGAAATCGAGTTTAATTGTCGGTTTCCGCTTCCGTCATGGTGGAAAACGGGAAAATTAGATCGGCAGTGTGGCAGGCGATAGGCCTTCCTGGATACCCTTCGATTGCCAATTTGACAGGCTTCGGTTTCCAACCCTTATTTTGCTGCCCGGGGTTGGGCAGCTGGACGGCACGATGAGCGGCTTCTTGCAGAAGTAGCGGCCCTTCCGGAAGTAGCGAATAGAGCCCGCCGCTCGCGTGCGAAGTGCGTGCATGGCAAGAAATCGACACTGGACAATCGCATCCGACGAGAATTGTCTGAAGGGGAGTAGGGGGATGATGAGCGACGGGGAAGCGGGGACGGATAAACTCAAGGAGAGCTTGCGACAAATCGACCTGGGGATAGTGCGGTTGGTGGGACAGCGGACCGAACTCTTGCAGCAATTGCAAATGGCGGGTCGGGAGCCGCTGAAGGTGTGGGAGCACCAGGACCAGACGCAGGCCTTGATGAGTGAGGCGATGAGTCGAGAACATGGATCGGTCAGTGATGCTCTCGGGATGCTCTTTCGATCGATCGCTTCCGCAACGCTTGGTTCAACGAGTCGCGGACCTCGCGCCAGTTACCTTGGCCCCAAATACAGTTACAGCCATGGTGCGGCACTTCAGTACTTTGGTGAATCGGCTCAACTACTGGGGTTACCGACCATTCGATCGGTGTTCGAGTCGGTGGCAAAAAGAGAAGCTGACTATGGGATGGTGCCGATCGAGAATTCCACCGACGGTGGTATCTCCGACACGTTGAGCATGTTCACACAGACCAAGGTGCGTATCTGCGGCGAGGTTCCGGTTGCCATTCACCATTGCCTTTTGTCGCGCAGTCATCGAGAGCAGATTCAGGAGATCTACAGCAAGCCGCAAGCGATCTCCCAATGCCGTGACTGGCTTGCACGCCATCTCCCCAATGCGCGGTGCCAGCCTGTAGAGAGTACGGCGGCGGCGGCCGAGCTTGCGGCCAGCCAGCCCAACGCGGCCGCCATCGCCAGCAGTCAGGCGGCAGCACATTACGGATTGGAAATTGTAGAGCGGAACATTGAAGATGTTGCTGGCAACACGACCCGGTTTGTCGTCTTGGGACATGATGTCCCGCGTCCTACCGGTGCAGATAAAACCTCGCTGCTCTTTCAACTGCCCCATCGCCCAGGAGCATTAGCAGATGCCATGGTGGTCTTCCAGCAGCACCAGCTGAATCTGACCTGGATCGAGTCGTTTCCGGTGCATCAGAGGGTGCAGGAGTACCAGTTTTTCGTCGAGTTTGAGGGCCATCATCAAGAGCCGAAGCCATCGCAGGCGATCGCTCAACTGACATCGCAGTCTCAAATCCTCACCATTCTAGGGAGTTACCCAAAGGCCAAAATAGCCGACGCTTCCACGACGAACGCTTCCAGTCAGCCGTCCCTTTAGGAAGGGTTGCCGAGGGTTGGAAATGCGGTTTACCCGGGCAAAACCGATCCATCATCTCGTGATGGTGGCTACCGAAGAGGGCGGTGAAGATGGAGGTTTGCCGCTCGGGACAGTTCCCATCGGGCGATGGTGGCTACGCAAGAGGCATCTCCTAGACATGGCGGTAAAATCCAGCAGAGCGATGTGCTACCTTTCGTCATCTCAAGGAATATCTCCATGATTGCCGTTTTGGCCCACGACATGCTCTTCGCCATGCGCGTCAGTGCAACTTGCAGGGAACAAAATGTCGTCTCGGTCTTTGGTGGAAACTTGGAGCTGATCGAGGGGAAGTGTGGTGACGCATCGGCAATCCGGATGTGGATGGTAGATCTGGGGCATGCCACTGGTCCACTGGACAAGCTACTTCAGGAGATTCGACAGAAGTCTCCCCGAACACAGGCTGTCGCCTTCGGATCGCATGTCTTGGTCGCTAGGTTGAACGAAGCACGGGCGGCCGGATTCGACCATGTTATGACTAGAGGCCAATTCGACCAGGCGCTGGTGTGGTTGGTGGAGAGGGTGGCGGCGGAGATGTCACCCCGAGGATGAGTGATTGCTGGCGAACGCGAATGGCGGCAGAGAAATCCTCGCTGTTCAATGCGGACGGAACCAGATCATTGATTCTTGCCAAAAGTTGCGTTTGCTCGAAGTTTCCCGCACAAGCCAACCATCCACGTCGGTAAGCGGTCCTGGCGGAAAGCCCAGTGAGGGTCATCCCAGGGCTCCAAGGAACCCTCGCCGGGAGAATCGACTCCACGTGCCGGACCAAGTTGGTTGTGCAGTTGTTGGAAAGCGTGTCGTACCACTCCGGCGTTCTCGCGATCTTGTTGACTCGCAGTAAAATGTCGCGCAACATTGTTCGCGCCTGCTCGGGTGTCGCTCGGCTGGGATAAAGCAGTACCTCCGCTTTTCTCACTTCGGTCCGCAGCGGAATGACGTCGGTTTCTTCGGCCAGGACGTACATCAACTCGTAGCGACGACGCGCTCCATCCCACGGGTGATACCGCTCATTCTGCTCCAGCCGTGCTTCGATCGAAATGGCTAGTGGACTTCCATTGCGGCGCCGGAAGCTGAGCATGGTGTGCGCCAGCCAGGAATTGTTGGGGAATGGCGAAAGAAGAAAGTCGACTCCTTCAATCTCATCCCAGCGGAATTCGATATCGCGGTGCCGGACATCGTAGTCGGAGTTGCTGCGGTACTTCGCATCGCGAACGTGGTGGACTTTCACACCAGTATCTGAGAGATCAGCATAGGGAAGGATTGCCTGTTCCGGTCGCCAAATCCGATCATGACTGGGTCCGGAAGAGGAGTTTCCGGAGGTAGATGCCGTCAGATCGTCGCTCATCGATGCCAAGCCAGGGGCGAGATTGCTGGGGAGTTGAAGGGACGAGCAACCAGACGTGACAAGGGTGAAAACCGCAAGCATTCGCGCAAATAGGTTTCCAGATCGCAATGCGACTCGCATGGACATCGGCAATCGGCTGATGATTCCCATGGTACCTGTTGGGTGCTCACCTTGTTCACGAAATGCTTAGTGGTTTAGGGAATAGCGGAAAGAGGGTGTGGGATCAAGCCGAAAGAGGCCGATTCGATTCCAAGCAATCGGCAGTTCGTTTTTTTGCAGGCGCTTCTCCCACTTTCCCGGGCCGTCAATGGCATCGCTTGGATAGCTTTGCTGCAGGCGACTGCTCGTCGACCAATTGGAAAAATGGTCTCCTCGCGTTTGCAAGTAAATTCTCTTTGACCTCGATCGCTTCAAGATGCTGGCACTAACGGAGTGTCAGATAGATTCACCTTTTGGGTGGATGGGTCGCCCATCTCGCGGGGCTTTTCACCAACGATTCATTCGCCAAGTAAGCGAGGCCGAATCTTCCTAAGAAGAAGGCATCTTTGCCAAAGGATCTTCATCACATCTTGATTCGATCTTCACCAGGAACAGTGGGTATTGAGGTTCAATGACGACAGGTGTTGCGAGTCAAAGCGAGGACGGGAAAAGCAAGATGGATCGATCAATTTTGGCGTTGGGAATCCTGGCTTTGTTATTGCTGCTTGGATGCTCGGATGGGCTACCGAAGCAGAAGACCTATCCTGTCAGCGGCCAGGTACTTTTCGAAGGGCGCCCGGTGAAAGGAATGACTATCGTCTTACGTCCGGTCGACAGCACCAACTTCAAATGGCAAGAGCAGCCGCAGGCCATTTCTGGCGATGACGGAAAATTTGTCATCCGAACTTATGAAATCGACGACGGTGCCCCGGCTGGCGATTACCAAGTTGGTGTCGCCCTTCTGGATCCCGTCGATGAAGAAGGTGGTGATCAGGTAAAGCGTCGTTCCGATGCATTGATGATTCCTGCCAAGTATGCCGACCCTGCCACATCCGGGTTGCGGGTAAAGATCGAGCCGAAGTCGAATCAGTTGGAACCTTTCCAGCTGGTGCCATGATCATTTTCTTTTTTCTTGATTGTTGACGGAAGGAGCTTTTTCATGAAGAGGAAGCAGTTGGGCTTTACGCTGGTAGAACTTCTGGTGGTCATTGCGATCATCGGAATCCTGGTGGGCCTGCTTTTGCCAGCGGTGCAGGCTGCGCGGGAGGCCGCCCGGCGCATGTCTTGCCAGAACAACATGAAGCAGATTGGGTTAGCGCTTCATAACTTCGAGAGCGCCTACAAGTTTTTCCCTCCCGCTCGCGCAGACGCTGTCCCAGGATATCCGGTGACGGAACTTGGAATACCAGCACCGGCCACCGGATCGATCGCTCATGGTCCCGGACTATTTCTGCTTCCTTACATGGAGCAGACGAATGTGTACAACCTGTACGACCTGACTCAAGACTGGCGTAGTCCCGCCAATGCGCAGGCGATTGGTACCCTCATTCCATCTTTTATTTGTCCTTCGAATGTTACCGCCAACAAGATCGACACCGGGAATGCGCCTGGGAGTTCCAGTGCCCCGAGGTTTCTGGCGGCAGCATCCGATTATTCAATCGCCAATGGCGTGAACGGTCGTCTGGGCCTTGCCCCATACAACTTGATGCCACCGATTCCAGGCTACAACCCGACAAATCCGGCGACGGATGCAGAACAGTACATTGGTGCGATTCTGCCTATGAGCACGATTTCATCGTTTACGACAGGGATGAATCCTCCTTTTTACAATCGACGGCCGCGCAGTCGTATCGCCAACATCACGGATGGGACCTCCAACACCTTCAGTTGGGTGGAAGATGCAGGTCGGCCGGTTTTGTATCGTGTCAGAAAGGCAGTAGCTGGCTCGCGCGCCAGCGGTGCTGGATGGGCGGATCCAGATTCCGAGTTCTGGGTCGACGGATTTTCCAGCGACGGCGTGACTTCACTAGGACCTTGTGCGATGAATTGCAACAGCAGCAACGAGCTTTACTCGTTCCATCCCGGTGGCTGCATGGTTGCGATGTGCGATGGCAGCGTGCGCTTTCTTGCGGCGCAGACTCCTCTCTCCGTCGTGGCGGCGTTCGTTAGCACCCAGTTGTCGGAAATAAACCCTTCGGATGAATGACTTTTTATCGGCGACCAAATGAGCCGTGTTGCTTGAGGGGTGTTCCTGAACCTGCGAACTGTTCCCTTGCTCGATAGGTCATTGCCGAAAAATCTGCAATGGATTTGCCGGGAGCCAGATAGCCCCGGCTCTGATTTGGAAGACTTGAGCTTCCACCGGTCTTGGGCAAGAGATGCAGCCGCATGATCCTGAATTGGGATCGAAGTTGCTAGCGAGGGTTGGCTGGGTGAAGGTTGAGCCCTTGCTGGCTTTCCGTCAGCCATCGGAAATAAGGGTTCATGGTAGAGTGGTACTGATCTGAAATACCCCGGGGACTTTTGGGTAGCGTCTTGCCTTGGCGAAATCGGGGGAGCGAATTTGGCTTGGAAGTGGTTTGACTGTCGCTCGTGAGAGTCAGTATGAAGCCACAGCGGGTAGATCGGAGTTGTTTGAAGAGTCTGACGGATTTGCCGAATGTGGGCAAAGCGGTCGAGAAGGATTTGCAGCGACTTGGGTTTAGTGCGCCTGAGCAGTTGACTGGTCAGTGCCCCTTTCGGCTCTTTCAGCGTCTTGGCGAACTGACTGGCGAGGACCACGATCCCTGCATGCTCGATCTATTCCTTTCGATCGCTGATTTTCTCGATGGAAATCCGCCGCGTCCCTGGTGGGAGTTTACTCCACTTCGCAAGCAGCTGTTGTCGAAGCGACGGGAGGCCGAAGGGATTGCTGTGGTGGCTCACTGGGGTGTCGCGTCGATCCCCGAAAGTCGTTAGGAGTTGAGTTCGAGGGATCGGCCTTCCAGCGGACATCTACCGGGACGTTCCCGTATTGTAGCCTGCGCTACAAAGGATCGCTTTGGTTGAGCGTCCAACGAGAGTTTCGAGCGACTACGGCAATGATCTCCCTGGGCGTCTAGCCTATCCGAAAACCGTTCTTGCTTACGCTGCGGAGTGGGGTTTTGAAGGTTTTCGAGTAGGTTCGTAGCAACGATCGTTGCTTCCTGAGCGTCGTTGATTTGGTTGGAAATTGTGGCTGCTCGGGAAGCCAAATTTCTTGTTGTTTTTTTCCAAGACTCCCTTGATCGCCCGCCTGTCAAGTGTAATAGTGTTATAGTGCACTAGCCAGCTGGGGCAGAGGGAGGCGGTCATGTTTTTCTCGATCGATCCGAACAGCGGGATCGCCATCTACGAGCAGATGGTTCGGCAAGTCAAATTTGCGGTGGCGGATGGGGTGTTGGTGCCGGGGCAGTTGCTGCCCAGTGTTCGATCGCTCAGCGTGCAGTTGGCGATCAACCCCAACACGGTCGCTAAGGCATTCCAGCTATTGCAGGCCGACGGGGTGGCCGAATCGCTGCGGGGACGGGGGCTTGCGATCTGCCCCGATGCGGTCAGCATCTGCCAGAAGGCTCGCAGATCACTGCTCGAGGAGCGACTTCGGTCGGCCATCAGCGAAGCGCTCCATGGCGGGCTCAGCTCGAAGGAAGTACGTCGACTGATGCTGGCCCAGTTGGATCAGCTGGATGGCCAGGTCGCTACCGTCAGCTCGATTCACCCGGTTGTCGATCCGGTTTGAATCCTGAGGCTTGGAATGACTGTTTCAGTTTTCAGCATCCGCACGGAAGGTCATTTCGGAATCCAGTTTTTTATTGAGCCAGTTCTGAATCGGAACCATCAAATAATTTACCTCCATGGATCAGGGGTTTCGCGATGAATGAAGTCATCCAAATCGACCAGCTCACGATGCACTACCGCGGTTGCGATGCACTGCGCGGGGTCGATCTACGAGTCCCGGCTGGGACAGTCATGGCCCTACTGGGAGAAAACGGGGCAGGGAAAACGACCATGATCCGGATTATGACGGGGTTTCAGAAACCCACTGCCGGAAGCTGTCGGATACTGGGCCTGGATCCTTCGCAAGACGATCAGGCGTTGCAGCTTCGCAAGCGGTTGGGCTATGTATCGGACGCTCCGGCCCTTTACGACTGGATGACGATTGGGGAGATCGGCTGGTTTGCTGCTTCCTTTTATCCTGACGGCTTCATGGATCGCTACCAGACCTCGATCGCACGTTACGACTTGCCTGTGGGGCGTAAGATCAAGCAGCTAAGCAAAGGGCAGCGGTCGAAGGTAGCCCTTTCGCTGGCGCTGGCGCATGACCCTGAACTGTTGATTCTGGATGAGCCAACCTCCGGACTCGATCCGATCGTCCGTCGCGAATTCCTGGAGAGCATGATCACGGTGGCAGCAACGGGGCGGACGGTGTTTTTGTCGAGTCATCAGATAGCCGAGGTTGAGCGGGTCGCGGATGAAATCGCGATCATGCACCAGGGTAGATTGCAACTTGTCGGCTCACTGGCCGATCTGAGGGATACCATTTCCATGGTGACGGTCTCCCTGAGCGATCCGCTGATTGGCTTGGCCGAACCGCCAGCACCTTCCACCATCCTGGCAGAGATCACCGAGGGGCGGCAAAAGCAGTTGGTGGTGCGGGCCGACGGTGATGCCGCGGCGGAATTCTGGCGATCGTCAGCGGGTGTACTGGCAGTTGACTGCCGCCCTGCCACGCTGGAAGAGCTTTTCGTTGCCTGCACTCGCGGTGATAGCCTCTACAAACGCAGGTTATCCGAATCGATGCCGAGCGGTTCGAGGAACATGGAGGTCAGCTCATCATGAGTTCCGTGGCTTCCTCACTCGATAAATTTGGTTTGCAGAAGGCAGGAAATGGTTTCGGATCTGTTTCTGGATCGCCCTTGCTATGGAAGGAACTGCGGCAGGTGATGCCTTTGGCAGTTCTTGTGCTGCTGTGCGGTGGGGCGGTCATGTTGCTGGCTCTGCTAGTCGCAGCGTTCAACGGACGGCTCAATGCGCAGAACTGGTCAGGTAGTTACTTCGCCTTGGTCTCGCTCCCGATTTTTTTCGCCACCGGAGTGGGGGTGCTGCTGGTAGGCAGCGAAAAGGAAAGCCGCACGCTGCAATGGCTGCAATCACTGCCTATCAGCTCGCGGCAGATCGCATGGAACAAGACTTTGGCGATGCTGTTGTCCATCGCATTGGTCGCCGTTGTGGCGTTCCTTCTCTGGATGCTGGCCGGGATCTGCCATGGGGTTTGGCCATTGTCGCATCCATCGGCCCAGGTCGATCGCGACTTTTCGTTAGCAACGACCTATGGATTAGTAACATTTTTTCTTGCCTTCGCCGGCTATGCGTTCGCATGGCGGTTCCAATCCCCTTTGGTGGCTCTGGCGATGATTGTCCCTGCGTCCTCGCTAGTCTGGTTGACTGCATACGGAATCAGTTGGATCAATTCTTCCAATGGATACACTCTGCCGGATCTGGAATCTCGCATCTATCTGGGGACGCTGATGTTGACCACACTCTTTCTGATGGTCGACAGTTGGCGACAGAGCCAACGTCACTTGGTGGCTCATTCTTCCAGCGAACACTGGTTTGCCGGGTGGACCTCTTCGTTTCCTTGGACTCAGGATGCGAGTGCCTCGTTGCTTCAGGAACGCGGGGCATCTTGGCTGGAGCGGGATCGGGTAACGCCGGTCACCGGAATGCTCTGGCAGGCAATCCAGCAGTATCGGTGGTGGTGGACTGTCGTAGGACTCTTTGGCTGTGTTGCCATAGGTGTATCTAGCCGAATTCCTTTCTATCCACTTGTCGAGGGCAGCCCGTCGCCCCTTTCGCGCTATGACTCCGGGTTCGCTCCCTTCGTTCTGTATCTGCTTGGTGTGGCCATCTGCTGGTTGGGCGTATTCGTCTACCAGGGAGAAAACATTCGCGACCGGATTCGATTCTATGCCGATCGAGGCGTATCGCCGCTGTTGCTTTGGGTCACTCGGCACTGGATTCCCCTATTGATTTTGGTGGGGCTGACAGTGGTGCGGTATCTGCTGCGAGGAACGACTGGTCTCCCTTCCGAATCGCTGCTGCCGGCGGTGCGAATGATGGATGCTGGAAGATTCCTGGCGATCGGTTTGGCCATTTATTCCGTTGGTCAGTGGGTGTCGCAATGCGTGAACAGCCCGGTTGTAGCGACTGTTCTGGCAACTGTGGTTTCCAATGCAATGATTTTCTATTACGCGTTTGCTCTGCTCGCAATGGAATCGCCTTGGTGGTTGCTTCCGGTTCCACCAATCCTTTTTTTCATCGCCACAGCATGGTTGATGCAGCCGTGGATGGAGCGGCGGCACGATTGGAGGTTCAAGCTGAAGCATGGGATGATTGCAGTCACAGCCCTGGCGATTCCCCTTGTGCCCGGCATATTGAAGATGCTGACCATACCAAGGATGTCGGCCGAGGAGCGACGGGAACTGACGGCTTTGACCGGTTCCCAGACGGTGGAGGGACTTCGCGGCAACGGTTTTACCAAAGAGGTCCGATTCTATAACCAAGCAGCGTCGCTCGCGTCCGTCCCCGACGATTTCGCGGCCAATGATGCCAACCGACGAAAGGTGCGCGTCGAACTGGTTCAGCGAGGGTGGGATTCGGCTACTGTACGCCAATGGTTGGGGCGAGGTGGAATCCGAATCTGCATCACGGAAATGCTCTCCCTGCGAAAGCAATTGGAGGCGGAAGAGACGCGGCATGGGGAGCAAATCGCCGATTTGCAGTCGCAGTATCGATCGATGCTCTCGCATTTCCCCAGGTTGATTCGTGAGTTGCGAGGGACAGGTTATCTGCGGCTGTGCGATCAGGCCGAGCATCTGGAGTTGGCTCTGCTGAATGAGTGCCGCCTGGCTGAAGCACGCCATAGGATCGGAGATGCACTTTTTTGGCAGCTGGCCGATGTTCTGGCGGAAAGCGATCAGCGAGATCACGCCCGCAAAGTAGCTCTGGCCCAAGCTTGGTGGGATCTGAAAGAGTCACGGAGAGTCGGCAACAAGGTCCGGGTAACTTCGCCAGGGGGATACAACCCAATTCAGTTCGGCGCCTATGGATCTGTCGCGTCGGGTGGTCTGGCATCCATGATCGGCAACCTAAGGCTTCTACGGGCACCCGAGCGATGGGCTCAGGATCTATGGCATCTATTGAAGCAGATCACGCGAGAGGATCGCCATCGGGCACGAGCCGAGTATGCCGACAAGATGGGTTTTCAGATGACACCTCCAGATCTATACACCGATTTGATCTGGCTAGGTGGTGATGCTTATGGAGTGGCGCCCTGCCAGCTTTGGCGAGGGGATTGGGAGGAATCGGCAAAAGCATTAAATGGCACGCCATCGCGGTCCATGCAATCCGAAACGGAGGTGGAAAGTGGATCCTGATTTGAGGGAATCATCGAACCAATCCGCATCGCAGAAACGAGCAGCAACTCCCATCTGGATGCTCAGTTTGATGGCCATCAGCGTCTTGACGCTCTTCGCCGCTGGGGCGATCGCTGCGATGGCATGGAGCGTTGAGCGGGAGGCACAGCAAGAATTGAATCGGCTGGAGGCCGAGACCAGCGAATCCTGGAAGGAACGGCTTGGGACGGAACGATCGATCGGAGAGTGGCTGGAGAAGAGAACTTCCAAAGATGACAGTCAGGAATGGATGGAGGTGTTCGCTGAGTTGAGCAATCCCTATTGGATGGCACAACTGCGAACGCTAATGACCGTGGGGGATCCTGCGCCTTTGCAAGAAGAGAAGGCCGGCGTTGCGACAAACGATAAAGAGCTAGAGCAACATCCAATTGCAGATGCTTCCAAAGATCCATCGCCGCGTGCGGCTTGGATGCAATATCCCGATTTGGTCAAGCAGTTTGTCGGAGAACATCAGGAACTGATCGGCAGAATCGAACGACTCTGTGATAGCGACCAGATGGTGTACATTCCGTTAGTCGATATCGGTGAGGAAACTCTGTTCGATCTGAACGGGATTCCAACCGCATCCCATCTGCTTTTCTTAGGCGTGGTGCAGGCGGTTGCCGATCGTGAGTTACCAGCGGTGGTAAAGCGTCTGGAAGGGCTCGATCGAATCTGGAGAAAATTTGATTATTGGGGCTATATGCCATACCGCACCGATTTGATCGCCGGACTGCACTTGGCGATGGATCATCAGATGCTCCTTGGGGTCGATCGCCGCGTCTGGATCGATCGAGTCGATGCGGCCGACGGTCGGCTGCTAGAGGCGATGGTAGCGCTGCAGCACAGGTCGGACTTCGAACGATTTCGGGAAGAAGTGCCTGCGGGATTCCTCCCAAGTCTACGGCTTTCGATCTACCGATCGATCTTTCAGCGGGATACATATCGAAGGGCCGACACGCTGATGAACAATCCGAATTCCCAGAATGCAATGCTGCGTGCGAGGAATGATGGAGCGAAGGTACGGCTGGCCGTTCTTGAGTTCATGGAACGAAACCAGAGAGTCCCCAATGACTTGATGGAATTGAGCACTTTGGGATTGCCGCTTGGAAAGATCCAACTGGAGGATTTCCCGTACGAACGGATCGACGAGAAAACAGCGGTTTTTGACTATCGGTCACAGCGAATCCAGGTTTCGGATGAATACTATCCGACCAATACTCGGGTGCGATTGAAGGTAGGGCCTTGAGGCAATGTATCGGGCAGGCACGGTGGGTAGGTGGCCTCTGCCAAGCATCTTTTGGGGAGCGGTGGGCGTCAGCCCACTGTGTCTTTCCCTTGACTGCCTGTCTCTTGATGCCTGAAACAGGGGACTCACGTCCCCCGCTCGCAGGAAGATAACATAACGTTCGCATTCACCGAGCCGCGATGAATGAGGAATCGTCTTCAAGCCGCCCAGCCCCGCGTCTCCGGTGCAGTGGGTTGTGATGGAGTCCCTTTCGGGTCAGCGGATCGCATAGAGCATGTCGCCACGTCGGATCAGCAGCGTCCCTTGGGCGCTCACGGCAGCATAAAGCACAGCGCCACCACCAGCGGCAGGTGCGGTTGAAGCACTATCGTCCCAGGTGGAGCAGGAGGCGATTTCTTTTGCCGAATCGAGTTGAATGATCGAGGTTATTCCCTTCTGGCCAAAGAGATAGAGCCTAGTGGGGGTGACAAGGGGAGTCGCCCAGATGCTGCCGGCAGCGATCCTTTCGGCGGAAATCTGCTTACCGGTGGAAAGATCCAGTTGGTAGAGAACGCCCGAGCGATTGACGATCCAGGCCTTGCCACCGGCGACTGCGGGGCTGCCGAAGCTGCTGGTCGCCTTGTCGGCTCGCCATGCAAAATCGACTTCGAACCGGCCATCCCCAGTCGGCGTGACTTCAATCAGCCCATTGGATGCAGCGGCATTCCCTGCGTTCTGTTCGCCACGACCGTCCGATGCACCGATCAGGAATTTCCCGTCGTCCACAGGGATCGGTGTGCAGGTGGAGTTGTTGGACAGGTTGGTGAATTCCCAAAGCTTTTTCCCGTCGGTGGTATCGTACCCCGCGATACGGCCCGAAGCGCTGCAGATTAGTTGGGGTTTTCCGGCCACCGGAATCAACCTCGGGCTGCTCCAACTGGTCGCTCCGACGCCGGGTGACTTCCAGATCGTCTTTCCCGATTTCTTTTCGATCGCCAGAACGTATGGCTCCTGCTCCCGCTCAACCCAGACGAACAGGTTGGTTGCATCCTGCTCCAGGGAAGCCGCCAGACCATGTCGAGCCTTGATGGGGCCATCGCTATCGACCAGATTGCGTTCCCAAATCACTTCCCCTTCGAAACTCAAGTAGGCGACGATACCCCCTTCCAAGCTGACATAGAGCCCCGATGGATCGACAACTGGGCTGGGTGCGGCGCGGCTGACATAGCTGTTGTTCTCCTCTGGGGATGGATTGGGGAAGTCTTTCTGCCACTGTTTCGATCCATCGACGAGGCTATAGGCTGTGACATGATAGGTTTCCTTGTTGGGGCCGCTGGTGGAGGTCAGGTAGACTTGGTTTCCAGCGACAATCGGAGTGGATTGGCCATAGCCTTCGAGTGCAGCTTTCCATGCGATTCCTTTCCCCGACGCATCCCAGGATTCCGGGAGTGCTGCCACACTCAGGCGGCCGCCATTCTGAAAACCACTCCAGTACTCCTCCGCGTTCGTCGTCGCAGACATTTGCAGGAAGGAGGAAACGGCTGATCCAATAGCAAGCCATCGGTCGATTGAAAGCCATCGAGTGGATGAAAGAGTGGACATGCGCTGGAGGCTCCTAGCTGGACAGAATGAGGTTCGTTGGCTGGTCGTTTCCATATCCGTTATTGTAGAAATCTATCCAGGTGCGGGGAGTCGACTGCGATTCCCTAAGGAATCATTTGGTTTCCCGTGAGCTTTTTGTTTCGTGCACTGCCACCTGCGAATTCCGAAATCAGAGGCAAGCAAAGGTGCCAGTCTATGGCATTCTTCCGTTTTTCCGCCGGCGATGTTTTCCAACAGATGCTTGGAAGTGGTCCAGGTTGGATGATCGATGGATGACACGGTCAACACGGTTCGAAAGGCTGATGCTTTCGCATTCAAGGAGCTGGAAGGGGCATACGTCGTCACTCCGTGTTTGATTTCGTGCAGCTAGTCAGAATCATTTGTTCGGTGGAATCCAGCCTTGGACGAGGGAATTGGTTTGGTTGCCAGAGATTCGTAAGGCTTCCGTCTTCAGCATGCATGAGCCAGAATCTGCCGGGTGTGGTGCCGGTACGCTTTGGCGATCCGATGCGAACGATAAAAGGAGTGACCGAAGATGAATGAACCTTACTTTGCGAAATACCTGCAACGGATAGAAGGAGTGGACGACTTAGTGATGCTGCTTAGCGAGCAATCGCAGCGGTTCCGAGATTGGTCTGTCGCAATCGCGCCGGCGGAAGCTTTGGTGGTTCATTCTCCCTATTGCTGGACGTACTGCGAAGTGCTGAATCACATGTCGGACTGCGAGCGGGTGTTCGCGCACCGAGCCTTGTGGCTGGCGAGGGGAGCCAGTGGCGAGTTGCCGTCGTTTGATGAGATGGAGTTTGCAGCAAATGCCCTGGCCAAGGAGATTGCTTGGCAGAAGCTTACCGAAGAATTTCTCGCAGTTCGCTCAGCCTCGATCTGTTTTTTTGAGAATCTTCCATCCCACGGGTGGCTTGGTCGTGGCCAAGCTGCTGGCTTCGACGTCGATGTTCGAATGCTCTGCGCAATGATATGCGGCCATTTCGATCATCACTTCGAGATTCTGAAGCAACGCCAAAATGGCATTTCTTAGAAATGCATCGTCGGTCGTATTCCTCACCACAAGGCTTATGAGGAGGGTGGGTGCAAGTCGGAGGCTTGGTCCTTTGTCGGGCCGGGCCTGGAGAAGGTGGCCAAAGCGGCGATGGATGAAATTTTGGCAGAGGCACGTGCGATTGGGAGACCATCGTGCAGTAACTGACCTATGCGGCATTCGTCGAAAAGAAGCCGACGAGGATGGATACCGCGCGGGCTTAGGTTCTGTTGGGAAGGCTGCTAGATGCTTATCCGAAAACCGTCGCTTGCTTACGCTGCGGCTTCGGATTTGGCAGGTTCGCAGATAGGCTCTTGGCGTTCGCTTTCGTGTCGCGCTAAGCCAAGTTGAGATTCATCTGGGAAGCGGCGAATCGCACTCGGCTGAAAAAGGCGAGAGGTGCCTTAGCTACTAGGATTTGGGGAAGTTGCATCGAGGCGGAAGCGGGATTTTGCGTTCATTGCAAAAAATGGGTGGGAGGACGAGCGGCGAAGGGATTGCGGGGCGACCTTGAAAAAGCATTCGCACGACTCGAAGGGAAAAAGGAGAACGCAACCCCCTGCCGGCCCAAAGCTCCCATCTTTGCAGCCGTCGCGGGAGAGGATGGGGGGCGTTAAAATCGAGGCTCTGCCTGGACACGGGCTGGCGGTTCCGATTTGCTGCATGGAGGTATTCAATGACCGATCGTCGCTTTGTTCATTTGCACTGCCACAGCCATTACAGTCTTCTGGACGGTGCCAGCACGATTGATCGATTGGTGGAGCGGACGCAGGCGTTGGGGATGAACGCGTTGGCGCTGACCGACCATGGAAACCTGCATGGAGCGCTGGAATTCTACACCAAGGCGAAAGAAGCCAACATCAATCCGATTCTGGGTTATGAAGCGTATGTGGCGCCCAGGGGGCGGCGAGATCGCGAGGCATCCAGCAGCAAGGAAGCGTCGTTTCACTTGACGCTTCTGGCGAAGAACAGAACTGGATTTCGGAATCTGATCCAGTTGGCCTCACATGCCAGCCTGGAAGGGTTCTATTTCAAACCGCGGATCGACAAGGAGCTTTTGGAGAAATACCACGAAGGGCTGATATGCCTCAGTGGATGTATCTCCAGCGAATTCTCCCGGGCGATTGTACACGGTACGAACCCAGTTCAGGCCCGTCGAGAGGCGATGGAGGTGGCGGGTTGGTTCCACCGGTTGTTTGGGGATCGCTACTACATCGAAATCATGAATAGCGGTTTCGAATTGCAGAAGTTGCATCTGGAGGCAGCGGTCGATATCGCCCAACAGATGGGGTTGCAGATGGTCGCGACCTGCGATGCGCACTACGTCGAAAAGGAAGACGCCGACGCGCAGGATCTGCTGCTTTGCATCAACACCGGCAAATTCAAAACCGACCAGAATCGGATGCGGATGGATGTTCAGGAGTATTACCTGAAGTCGCCTGAGCAGATGTATGAACTATTCTCGGGGCTCGAGGAGTCGGTCAGCAACTCACAGCGCATCGCCGATCAGGTGGAGATCGACCTGGAGTTGGGGAAGCGTCACTTTCCTTCGTTCGCGACACCAGAGGGCAAATCGGCAGATGACTATCTGCGGGAACTATGTTTGTTGGGGCTGAACGAAAGGTACTTGGGCAATGAGGAGATGCGGCCTGGCGGGCTGTTGGCTCAAGTCGTCATGGATCGACTCGACCGGGAACTCGGCGTGATCAGTCGCCTAGGTTTCTCCAACTACTTTTTGATCGTGTGGGACTTCGTCCGTTATGCGAGGGAACTGGGAGTTCCGGCGACGGCCAGAGGTAGTGGTGTGGGAGCGTTGGTCTGCTATGCGCTGTATCTCAGCCATGTCTGCCCGATCAAGTACGATCTGCTGTTCGAGCGGTTTTTGGACGAGAACCGGAAGGAAGCGCCCGATATCGATATCGATTTCTGCAAGGAGCGACGAGCGGAGATCATCAAGTACGTCAAGGACAAGTATGGCGAGCAGAACGTTGCCCAGATCGGGACGTTTGGCACGATGGCTGCGAAGGCGGCGATCAAGGATGTCGGCCGGGCTCTAGGACTGCCTCTGCAGCGCGTGGTACAAGTTGGGGAGATGATTCCTGACGAACTAAAGATCACGATTGACAAAGCGCTCGAGAAAAATGAGGAGCTCAGGAAACTTGCCGACAGCGACGAGGATGTGGGCCAGCTGATCCACTACGCGCGCAAGCTAGAGGGTTTGGCTCGCAACGTCGGCACGCACGCTGCGGCGGTGGTGATCGCCGACAGACCGCTGACCGAATACGTTCCGCTTTGCCGTGTCACCGGAAAGACCGACATCATCACCCAGTGGTCGATGGGGGATGTCGAATCGGCTGGATTGCTGAAGATGGACTTCCTGGGGCTGCGCAATCTCACGATTCTCTCCCATGCAGTCGATTTGATCCAGCAGTCTCGTGGCGAAACGATCGATCCGTTGAAGTTTCCGCTGGAGGATCAGGCCACATTTGCCCTGCTGCAGCGAGGGGAGACCAAAGGGGTTTTTCAGCTGGAAAGTGGTGGCATTCGCGATCTGCTGCAGAAGATGAAGCCCGACCATTTCCGTGACATCATCGCAACCAATGCGCTCTATCGGCCGGGTCCGTTGGAAGGTGGGATGGTGGAGGACTACGTGGCCGTCAAGCACAACCGCAAGAAAGCGGTCTATGCGCATCCGGTCTTGGAATCGATCCTGGCGGAAACGCATGGAGTGATGGTGTATCAAGAGCAGGTGATGCGGATTCTCAATAGATTGGGTGGTATCGAGCTGGCCAAGGCATACACCTGCATCAAGGCGATCAGCAAAAAGAAGAAG
The DNA here is from genome assembly GCA_044337705.1 of Pirellulaceae bacterium. Taxonomy (GTDB): domain Bacteria; phylum Planctomycetota; class Planctomycetia; order Pirellulales; family Pirellulaceae; genus JBEISR01. The sequence continues at coordinate 28,484 of JBIINB010000046.1, forward strand.
TCGATCATCGACGAGAATGCGGAGAAATTCCTGGAAGGTGCCGTGGCCAAGGGGATGGGTAAGGCCGAGGCAAAAGAGTTCTGGGAGATGATTCTGAAGTTCGCCGGTTATGGATTCAACAAGAGCCACTCGACCGCCTATGCTCTGATCGCATATCAGACTGCCTATCTGAAGGCGCACTATCCCACAGAGTTCATGGCGGCGCTATTGACCGGCGATATCCCTGGGCGGAACTTCAAGCAGAAGGATTCGCTGGTGGAGCATATCGAAGACTGTCAGCGAATGGGTATCGAGGTGCTGCAGCCAAATGTCAATCGTAGCGGTGTGGGGTTCATCGTCGATCAGGGAAAGATCTACTTTGGGCTGAGTGCCATCAAGGGATGTGGTGGTGCGGCTGCAGAGTCTATTGTGGAGGAGCGGCGCAAGAACGGACCATATCGGGATCTTTGGGATTTCTGTGAGCGAGTGGATCCATCGGCCTGCAACCGGGCGGCGATAGAAACACTGATTAAGGCTGGAGCTTTTGACTGTCTTGGAGGGGCAAGATCGCAGTGGATGGCAGTGCTGGATAAGGCAATTTCCACTGGGGCCAGCAAAATCAAGGACCGAAAAATCGGACAGAAAAACCTCTTTGAAGCCTTCGAGCAGGAGGACGTCGGTGCAGCCACGAAAGCTCAGTCTTTGCCTGCCATCTCCGAGCTCCCGGAGAAGGATAAGTTGGCATTCGAGAAAGAGGTGCTAGGCTTTTATTTTTCGTCGCATCCGTTGGAGCCTTATCGGGCCAGCCTGACGGCCTACACCAATCAGAGCACCAAGAGCTTGCGGACGCTGCAGCATCGCGAGGAAGTGATGGTCGGCGGGATGATTGGAGCGATCAAGCTGGCTCATACCAGGAATCCCAAGCCAGGGGCTCCGTCGAAGTACGCGAACTTCGACCTGGAAGATCTGGAAGGAGTGGTGCGGTGTATTCTCTGGCCCGATGGATTTGCCGATCAGGGGGAGATGGTTAAGGCCGAGTCGGTGGTGCTGATCAAAGGCGCAGTCGATCGACGCAGTGGAGATGAAGCGAATCTGATCGTCAATGAGATTATTCCGATCGAAGAAGCAGCTCATCGCTTCACCACCGGCCTACGGATCGATATCGAAGAATCGTCGCATGGGGAAGCGGTACTTCCTGCCTTGGATAGCATCCTCAAGGGCTATCAGGGGACGCAGACAGTGGTGATGGTGCTTCGCTTAGCAAGTGGCGACAGTGTGGCGATTCGCAATAACAAGCATCGAGTGGAGGTAGTTCCCGAGTTGCGGGCGAGGCTGGACGACCTTCTAGGTCCCAACAGCCATCGATTGATCGCAGCGAAACCGGAACGCTCCGGGCCACCCCCAAAGAAGAAGTGGCAGAAATGACGCAGTCCGGAAAGCCTGCGGTTAGGAACGGATTGGCGAGTGCAACTGCCCCTTCGGTTTCTTCCGCAGTGATCTTTATATGATTTGGTATTCGAAAATACTCCAGCGACCGAATCGGATGAAAAGGTACTGCGATGCGATGCCCTTACTGCCAACGCGATAATGACAGCGTCCGTGACTCCCGATCCGTCGACGATGGGAAGGCGATTCGTCGTCGGCGTCAGTGCAATTTCTGCAAGCGGCGGTTCACGACTTTTGAGCGGGTGGAAGGTTCGTTGCTGGTGGTGAAGAAGTCGGGCGAGCGGGAGCCATTCATTCGCGACAAGATCATCCGAGGCCTCGAACGGGCCTGTTGGAAGCGTTCGATTTCGGCGACGAAGATTCAATTGATGGCGGAGATGGTCGAGCAGGCAGTCATGGAGGAGAACGAACTGGAGGTTCCCAGTCGATTGATCGGTGAGAAGGTGATGGAACTTCTGGCGGTGGAAGACCAAGTGGCTTACGTTCGATTCGCGAGTGTCTATCAGTCGTTTCAGAATGCCGATGATTTTGTCCGGGAGTTGCGTCCGATTTTGAAGAAGCCAGGCCGCAAGTTGCCGGAGGTGCCTCGTGGTAAGCGAGCCGAGAAGGGGACTCGCGGCGCTTCGGATGAAGAGTAGAGTTCAGCTTGCAGCGAACGCAAAGGATCGGTGTGTTCTCAAGCACCAGACTGCATGGATCGTTCCGAGTTTCCCCGTCCCTTGCGATGCCTCAGCAGGGTAGGCCGCCCAAAAGAGCTTCCACAAAGCCGCTGCCGCAGCGGATCGAATGCTCCGCAGCAATCTGTGCGAAGCGAAGTCGAATGATTTCCGACGCGAGATTCAGGCTCCTTTCGGCCCGCAGCGAATGATCGTCGTCGATGATGCGTCCCGAATGGGTGACGTAACGGAGTCGTCCTAGGGGGCGGTAGTCGTAGCGAGCCAGATCCTGAAAGCGGTCGCCGATGAGCGGCAGAGAAGTCAGCACGCGGAGTAGACCATCCTGGGAGGGGGGCAGATGGGGGACGATATCGTTCCCGTATTCGTATCGGGTGTGATCGATCCGCCGGCTGTAGGCTTCCTGAAATGCTGCAT
>JBIINB010000145.1:0-10512 GCA_044337705.1 Pirellulaceae bacterium
TCAATGAGGAGGCCAAGGGAATCCTGGCTCTTTTGGAGAAGCACCAACTCAAGACGCAGCTTTGGGTGACCGGCGGAGGAGGCCCGGTGGCTGGTGCTCAGGAGCAGGCTGAGCGGGTGGCGGCGGAAGTCAAGCGATTGCGGCCAATTGCCGAGGCAGCCCAGCGGATCGGTTGCCAGGTGGGGCTTTATAACCATGGGGGTTGGTTTGGGGAGCCGGAGAATCAGATCGAGATCATCCAGTCGCTCGGGATGTCCAACGTCGGGATCGTCTACAACCAGCATCATGGGCACGATCAGATCGATCGCTTCGAGCCGATGCTGAAGAAGATGCTGCCGCATCTGATCGCGGTGAACCTCAACGGGATGATCCCCCAGGGGGATCGCAAAGGGCAGAAGATTATTCCCTTGGGAGGTGGTTCGGAGGATCGACGGTTATTGTCGATTCTGGCGGCCAGCGGGTATCGCGGGCCGATCGGGATTCTCAACCACACCGACCTGGACGCGAGGGCCCGCCTGCAAGACAACCTCCGAGGGCTCGACTGGTTGCTCGATTTTTCACCCGACCGCCCTGGCTCGATGGACTTCGAAACATGGAAGGTGTCTGCCGAGCCGGCTTTGGGAGGTGGGATGTTGTTCGACAGTCCACCGGCTGTTCGACAGCCGCCTATTACCCTGCAGTGCCTGGCGAGGCTAGATCAGCGCGAAGGGTACAACATCCTGGTGGCATCCGATGCCAAGAGCAGTGGGGAGCACTGGGAGCTTTACACCGAGGCGGGCAGTGGCCGCTTGGCGGCGTATGTTCCTGGGAGTGAGCCATCGATTCTTACCAGTCCTGTCGATGTGTGCGATGGCAAGTCGCATTTGCTGACGATGGTCTACGAAGCGAATCGGATGAGGCTGTGGGTGGATGGTCGATTGGTGCTGGATTCGGCGATCGCCACGAAGCTAGGTCGGCAGGGTGAGCCAGGGCAGTTGGCGGTCGGCCGCTTGGTGGAAGGTTCGCTGCAGTGCATCGGCCAGATCGACCGCGTGGCGATCGATGCGGGACTGCTGCCTTTGGGGGCGATCGAACGCGCGGTTTGGATCGATTCGGGCAAGCCTCTGGCCGCATGGGATTTCGTCGATGGCAAGGCGACGCCACGCAAAGCCGAGGCATCGATCGAAACCACACAAAGGAGCGCCATGCCCAAGTGGAATTTGGACCAGATGCCGCAGGTTGCCCGGCGAGCGATCGAGGAGGGATCGGCGGAGCGGGGGGCCGTGGTCTTTGCATCGGCGAGGCTGGCCTGCCTTTCGTGCCATCGGATTGGCGAGCATGGTGGAAACGTCGGACCGCCACTGAACCGTTTGGGTGTCGAGCGGACCACCGACCAGATCGCTCAATCGCTCTACTTCCCCAACCACCACGTCGATCCCAAGTACCGTGTCGTCCAGTTGCTGACCGACGAGGGGGAGACGGTACGGGGGTTTTTGGAGTCGGAGAGCGAGCGGGAGGTGGTGCTGAGGGATCCCAACCGGGGCGAGACATCGACTTGGCCTCGGGAGCAGATCGAGCGTCTGCAGGAGGCTCCCAGTCTGATGCCTGAAGGGCTGATGGAAAGTCTTCCGGAGAGGTCGCAATGGGACCTGGTCGCCTATCTGGCCGATCTGGGGAAGCATGAGAAGCTGCGAGCTGAGATCGGGCAGGCGGTGCTGTCCCATGCGCAGCCTCACGATCCGACGCCATTTCCCTACGAACGGGATCCGATCGATCCCAAAGCGTGGCCATCCTGGCAGGCCTTTGTCAATCGGGATCGAGTCTACGACTACTACACCAAGCAGGCCAATTACTTTCGGGAGCAGGATCACAGGGCGCGTTTGTTGGAGCCTTACCCTGGAGTCGACCGGGGGAAGTATGGGCATTGGGGAAATCAGAAGGAAGAGACATGGGCCAATGGCGATTGGAACCAGACGGATCTGGGGTCGATGCTCTCCGGGGTTTTTCATGGGATCGATGGCAAGCCGATCGGGCGGGCGATCTGTCTGAGGCTAGGCGATCAGCAGCAACTGTCGATCTGCTTTCATCCCGATCAGTGGCGATACGAAGCGCAGTGGCGTGGAGGTTTCGTCGGCTTTTCGACCGTGCGGCATGGGTTCATGGATGGACTGCTTCCCAAGGGGAAGCTGGAGCCGGTGGTGGCCAGCGAGCGGCCTGAGGGAGCTTACGAGTATCTGGGGTTCTATCGCGTCGGGCCGCGCGTCGTCTTTGCGTACCGCGTAGGTGAGGTCGAGTATCTGGAGGCGCCGTGGGCCGAGGGGGATCGCTTCGTCAATGAAGTCGGTCCAAGGGCAACCCATTCGCTGCGAGATCAGCTGGCGAAGGGACCTCGGCAGTGGCCCCAGCAGATCGTCACCGAAGTGAGGCCCGGCAATGGAGCTCCTTACGCCACCGATACCATCGGGCTGCCGTGGGAGAATCCCTGGAAGGCGCTGATGTTCTGTGGCGACCTGGCCTGCTTGCCAGATGGTTCGGTGATCGTCTGCACGATGCAAGGAGATGTCTGGAAAGGGAGCGGCTTTACGCTGCCTCAGGAGGATCCCCAGGGGAGTGTGCCTCTGGAAGCAACCTGGCGCCGCATCGCCTCGGGACTCCATCAGCCGCTTGGGATCTGGTGGGATGAAGAAGGGCTGTTTGTGCTGGGTCGCGATCAACTGACGCGCTTGGTCGACCTCAATGGAGATGAGGAGATCGACTTCTATGAGCGGTTTAGTGGCGCGTATGAGACGAGTCCAGCGGGACACGACTTCATCTGTGGACTTCAGCGTGACGACCAGGGGAGGTTTTATACCGCCAGCGGCAATCAGGGCCTGGTGAGGATCAGTCGCGATGGCAGAAGTGCCGAGGTGCTGGCCGAGGGGTTCCGCAATCCTGACGGTTTGGGACTTTATCCCGATGGGACGGTGACGGTGCCTTGTTCCGAGGGAGAATGGACTCCTACCAGCATGCTATGCGCGGTCGATGCCAAGGCACTTCCCTCGGCGCAGCCTCCCTTCTACGGATATCGCGGTGCGAGATTCGTGGGGCGGCCGATCGAGCGACCGCGATTGCCGCTGGTCTATCTGCCGCGCGGCCTGGACAATTCTTCGGGGGGGCAGGTGGCGATCGACGGCGAACGTTGGGGGCCGGTCCAAGGGCAGATGATTCATCTTTCCTTTGGCACTGGCAGTCATTTCCTGCTGCTACGCGATCAGGTGGAGGGGCAGTGGCAGGGGGCTGTGGTTCCTCTGGCAGGCGAGTTTCTCTCGGGAGCGCATCGCGGTAGGTTTTCGCCATCCGATGGCCAGCTATATGTCGGAGGGATGGGTGGCTGGGGCAGCTACACGCCGCAGCATGGCTGCCTGCACCGAGTCCGGTATACCGGCGGCAGCGTGGTGATGCCTATTGCGTGGAAAGCGCACGAGAATGGCGTCTGGGTCCGATTCAGCGAGCCAATATCGGGGGAGGTGAAGGAGTCGCCCGAGCGGCATTTTGCGCAGGCTTGGAACTATCGATATTCTTCGGCCTACGGATCGGCCGAATACTCGACGCGGCATTATGGAGTGCGGGGTCACGACCGGTTGGAGATCCGCTCCTCGCATCGATCGCCGGACGGAAGAGAGTTGTTCCTGGAGATCCCCGATCTGCCGCTTTGCAACCAGCTGCATCTCCAACTGCAGGTGGCCGAGGGGCGCTGGGTCGATCTTTTCGCGACGGTGCACCAGATGGCAGCGCCCCGAGAAGGGCTGCCTGGCGTCGCAACGGAACGACGTCCCCTACCTTCGCATCCGATCGACCAGGATCTGGCGATGGTGGTCCGCAGGGTTCCGAATCCCTGGGGAAAGAAAATCGAGGGTGCACGGGAGCTTCGAGTAGAGACAGGAAAAAACCTCAGCTACATACAGACGCGGTTGGAGGCGACGGCGGGCGAGCGGCTGGCAGTGCGGCTGGTCAATCCCGATGTTGTCCCTCACAACTGGGTTCTTCTGGCACCCGGTGCTCAGCAGGAGGTGGGGGAGGAGGCCAATCGGCTGATCGGTGACCCCGAGGCGGTAGTCAAACAGTACGTGCCGCAGTCTCCCAAGGTGATCTGCCACACCGATGTGGTGGAGCCCAAGCAGGAGATGGTAATCTACTTTCAGGCTCCTTCGGCCCCGGGCCGCTATCCCTATTTGTGCACCTTTCCGGGGCACTGGATGGCGATGCAGGGGGAGTTGGTTGTGCGCGAAGCGAAGTGATGCGACGCGTCAGGGAACCTGCCGATAGATCACCGCGTTGTGGGTGGCCCGACCGACGGCGATGATTTCCTGTCGGCCGTCGCCATCGAGGTCTGCGACGGTCAGGTCTTCTACGGCGACTTGTCCAGGAGCCACCAGGGTACGCGACCAGTTGCCATCGGGCTGGCGGTCGTAGAGCCGCACACCGCAGCGATGAGGTTCCAGATTGTCGCGAACGCCGATGATCAGCTCTTCTTCCGCGTCCTGGTCGAGGTTGGCACAAGCGACGGCGTGGCCCCACTGGAGCTGATTGTCGAGTAACTTTCGTGGCCAAGGAGTCTGCGCAAGAGGATTGCCGGCCGCTGGCTGTTCGTAGACGACGACTTGATTACCATGCCACGGTTCGATCGTCGCAAGGAAACGCAGCGACTTCGAGAGGAACCCCATCCGAATCTCGCTGGCCCCTTTCCCAGGCGCCGTGCCGGCATGTCCGACACCCAGCTGGACCAGCTGGCGTGGTTGGCTGGGGTCCGGCCGGGTCCAAAGGTGTACACCTTCGAAGCTGGCGAGAAGGAGATCCTGGCGTTGGCCTCCCTCGAAAGCGACCGGCTGAAAATTGTGCATCACCGGCAGCGTCGATTCGATGATTTCAGAGGTCCAAGGCATCGTGGTAGGGTGAGCCGGCGGGTTCCAGCGCGTAACAGAGACCGGTTGGTCGTCCCAGCCGGGGGGCTGGGACCCTCGCCCTTTCAGTGGCACCACGATCAGTTCCATCCGCTGGTCGGCATCGATGTCGGCCCATTGCATTCGATGCAGGGTAGGAAGATCGTTGGCGATGGGATGCCGAGTCCACTGCTGGGTCGGGTCCGAAGGGGCTTCCAGCCAGGCCAGGAAACCTCCGGAGGTGGTGTTGTTGGGTTGCCAGTCACCACCGATGGCCAGATCGAGGTCTCCATCGGCATCGATGTCGAGAGGTGCAAAGCAGACATTGTCTGCCTGTCCATCGGGGGTATGATCGATGGTGTGTGCCGTCCAGGAAGGATTTTCCAGCCAGACGATTCGTTTGCTGTCGACGATAGCGACATCGAATTTCCGGTCGGCATTCATGTCGATGGCGCGAACGGCGTATCCCACAGTCAGTTCGATCGGCAGTACCTTGTCCTCCCAGCTTTGGGCGAAGCAGAAAGGTGAGGTTTGGTAGACCAGCACCGATGCCATGCAGAGCAATGCAGTTGGGAGAGGGTGCATGGTGTTTCCTAGGCTCTGCTACCGGTTTCGGGGGACCGGTTGACGGGGTAGAGATTCAAACGGGGCGTTCTAGGACAATGTTCTTGCTCTGCAGAAAGAACTGCCTTGGATTCTCGTAGACGATCTTGCGGATGAGCGATTCGGGATGACCGCGTCGGCGCATTTCAAAAATCAGGTCGGGAATGGCGGTTGGTTTGCTGGGTCCCCAGTCGCCGGCCGAGTTGGCTAGGAGTCGATCGGGACCATACATTTCGATCATGTCGCAGGCTCGCTGGGGCGTGCACTTGGTGACCGGATAAAGCGTCATTCCGGCCCAGAATCCCGCCTCCAGAACTGGTCGGATCGTATGTTCTTCGACATGATCCACCAGCACGCGATGGGGCTGGATCCTGGAATCGCCCAGCAGCATATCGAGGATCATGCGGGTGCCCTGGTACTTGTCTACTAGGTGGGGCGTGTGGATCAGGATCTGCTGATGGTGGCGAACCGCCAATTCCAGGTGCTCCAGAAAGATGGTCGCTTCATTGCGGGTGTTCTTGTTGAGTCCTATTTCACCGATACCGAGGACATTGGGGCGATCGAGGAATTCGGGGATCATCGCGATCACTTCGCGCGATAGCGACACGTTTTCGGCTTCCTTGGCATTGATGCACAGCCAGGTGTAGTGGTGGATACCGAACTGAGCGGCCCGTTTGGGTTCGAAGTCGGTCAGTTGGCGGAAGTAGTCCCGAAAGCTATCGACGCTGCCGCGATCGAACCCAGCCCAGAACGCCGGTTCGCTCATCGCCACACAGCCCATGCGTGCCAGCGTTTCGTAGTCGTCGGTGGTCCGCGAGACCATGTGAATGTGGGGATCGATGTAATCCATCGTCGATGTCTTTCACTGAGGAACAGATCGTCCGAATCATCGTCGCTTGATGGTTCGTATTGCAGATCGCCTTTGCTTCAAAGGCCCATGTGGCTGCGCCACTGGGGATCGTAGGGGCGGCTGAGCAGCAATTGGAGGCGTTCGGCGCGATCGGTGCCCGGGGACTGCAGGAGGGTTATCGCTTCTTCCAGGAGCTTCCTCTCGGCGGATGCTTCCTCGATGGCTTGGCCGCGATCGATTCGATCGAGGGTCGCAGCCAATTCGAGAATCTTGCTGCGGGCCAGAAGGTATTCGGCATCGACGATCTGCTTGGCAGAGCGTTTTCGGCCTGAAGAGGTGGGTGCAGACATGAAAGCGACCTGAAGGGAAGGATTGACAAAATGCGTCGAAGCAATCAGCGACAGTTGCCTGAGGTCATCGACCCTACATTCGACTGCTTTTTATTTTAGCTCCTGGCAAAGCCGAAGGAACGGAGCCTTTGCTGCCAGACATACGATTCGGTCTGTCGACTTGGGCCAGGTCGACGGCAGCGTGCGAAACGGAGGCGAATCAGTTCGTTGCCGACCCACGCAGAGGGTGGGGTAGAGAAAGAAGAGTGGCCAGAGACGGAATCGAACCGCCGACACGAGGATTTTCAGTCCTCTGCTCTACCAACTGAGCTATCTGGCCCCAGGATCCACGATGCTAGTGGCAGTGCGGTAGAGTTGTCAATTCACGTTCCCAGGATTTTCTTTGCCGGCCATCGCCCCTGGGGCAAATCCAAGGTCGACAGGTCCGATGGGGGAGTCGATCTGTGCTGTCGCCCGACGAGGGGACTGAGCCGACTGATTGGGGGTTTCGACCTAAAAGAGCGAGGCCGATTCGTGCAAACCAAGCACGGAACGAGTACACTTACAGAGCGTCGGAAGGCGGGTTGCATGACTCCCTCTGACGACTCCGTGGACTGGGTCCCATACAGACGGGACTTGTGGCATGGTAGTTCGTCTGGGAGCAGGCTGAATTCTGATGACTGTCGCCACCCCTGGATGGGGCTTTTCCTGAGCGTATCGACCCAAAGAAGCCATCGTGCCGATCATTTGAGAGATCTTCTCATCGGTCGATTGGAAGCGGCTGGGATGTGGGAGCAACGCCGCGACGGACGGGAAAAGGGGCCGGTCGAAGCGATCGGTTGGGCAGGCGTTTGTGCAGGGATGATGGCAAATGCGCGGGATGGTCTTTCGGCGCCTGGAAAGGAGCCGGTTCGACTAGGAAGAATGGCAGGGCAAAGCACCTTGGAGAGGCCAGGTGGGCGTTCCGTACGGCTGGGGGGTAGCGCGGGGGATCAGGTGATGTCAGGATTCGGCGGTTGGTGGCTGCGAATCGGAATCGATAGGATGCCGCGGACTTTTCTGGTCGCCGCGATGATGGTGGTGATCGGGTCGACCGCTGCGCGTAGTGAAGATTACTACCCGGACCACCCAGTGGTGCGCGAAATGGTCGACAAGGCGGTCGACTATCTAGAGAAGTCAGGCAATGGCAACGTCGGCCAGTACGAAGGCGGCACGATGCTGATGGCCCTGGCGCATTACAAAGTCCGAAGCGACTCCAATCACGCGCTGGTCAAGCGAGGGATTGCTCTGGCGAAGGATGTCGCCAACCGGACTGGCAGGCCGGATGCAGGTGGCGGGTACGAGAAGATCATCTACGAGGCGTCGGTGGCAGCGATGCTATTGGCGTCTGTGGATGTCGATATGTATCGGAAGGAATGCGAGACACTTCGCGATTTCTTTACGCGTGTGCAGCGTCCCTATGGCGCTTTCGGATATCTTGCCGGCGCCCATGCCCGCACCGGAGATACTTCGCAGGTCCAGTACGTGATCCTGGCTCTATGGACGCTGGATCAGATGGGAGTGCCGGTGCAGGTGGATATGGTGGAGCGATGTTTGAAGTGGCTGCAGGCGGAGCAATTGGCGTCGGGTAGTTGGAACTATCAGGGTCGCATCGGAAGCGATCAACCGAATTCGAATGAAGGTGCGGGTGGAGGGTTTATCGATCATCGCATGGGAGCGGCAGGACTATCGGCGGTTCTTGTCGCCGGAGATTTTCTTGGGTTCTATCGCAATCGCAAGGCCGACGCGGAGGAGGATTACATTCCCAAGGCGTTCAAGCGGGTAGTGGAAGAGGATTTGAAAAATCCTCGCAAGAAGGTGACCATGCAGCGCGATCAGGTGGAGGGGACGATCAACAATGCGGTGGGGATGTTTGCCAAGAATCCATACACGCGCGCAGCGGCTGCTGGATGGCATTATTACTTCCGCTACAGCGAAGAGCGATGCGAAGCGTTTCTGGAGATCCGTCAGGGCAAGCAGATCAAGAGCCCGGCGTGGTACAACCGAGGCGTTGAAGAGTTTCGCAAGGTGCAGGATCCGGCGACCGGGGCCTTCGGGGCTCTTGCGGAGGACCGCGACAACACACCTCCCGAGGTAAGCACCTCGTTTGCGGTGCTCTATCTGATCCGTAGCACTCAGAAGGCGATCGGAAAGATCAATGAAGGGATGCTGATGGGTGGCTATGAACTACCCAAGGATCTTGCCAACGCGGGATCGGTGGACGGGAAGGTAGTCGATAAAACCAAAACCTCTTCGCTCGATGATATGCTCAAGATGATGGAGGCTGAAGGAACGGCCAAGATGGATGACGCGCTGGTCTCGGACCGGATGAAGCTGGACCCGGATCCCAAGCGGCGCAAAGAACAGCTGAACCGACTCAGCCGACTGCTCAGCGGGAAGGATCCGTTGGCGCGCCGGGGTGCAGCGAAGCTTCTGGGTCGAGGCGATGATCTCGACTTTGTGCCGGCTCTGATTTATGCACTGACCGATCCCGATCCCTACGTGCCGAAGTACGCTGAAAATTCGCTCCGGATTCTCTCCCGGAGAATGACTACGCGTGTCTTTTCGATCGATCAGCCGCCCAACGAAGCAGACCGCAAGAAAGCGGTCGCGTTATGGCAGGAATGGTATCAGGGAGTGCGGCCCGATTATGTGTTTGTGGAGCAGTGATCGATGAGTGTAATCGAGCCCAGCGGCAGTTCCCCGTCGGATGTGCGCGAGTACGACCTGCTTCGCACCAGCAAGGTCGATCTGGTCTCCAGCATGCTGTTGAGCCTGGTGCTGATGATCGGCCTAGCGGTGGCGATGATGGGGGCAATTTACTTTCTGCACAATTACAAATGGGGTCCCGAAAAAATAGTTCTGGAGCCCGAGAGGGTGGCGGGGCGCGGGGACCATGCGGCGGGCTTTGCCAGGGATCTGGAACCGCCTGGCGCAGAGGAGGTGGAGGAGATCAGCGAACCGTCGCTGGAGCAGACGCTGGAGGCGGTGACCGAGACGCTAAGCTCCGTTCTGGCTTCCCTCGACTCGCTCGATACCTCCGCTTTGGCGGCTTCGCCAGGTACCGGCCAGGGAGATTCGCGTCCTCCCGGGCCGTTAGGGGAAGGGGACGACATTGTTCCGCGGTACGAGCGTTGGGATCTGAAATTCCTTGCGCGCAGTCAGCAGCAGTACGCCTCGCAACTCGACTTCTACAAAATCGAATTGGGAGCGATTGGTGGTGGGGTTTCCACCGTCGATTACGTCGCGAATTTCACCGGAGCCACCAAAAAGCGAAGTGGTGCCGGGGATGCCGAAAAGCGGCTTTACTTCATGTGGCGCCAGGAAGGGCCGCTCCTGCAATACGACCGCCAACTCCTCCAAAAAGGCGGAGTCCAGACCGGACGGCGCATGGTTCTGAAGTTTATCCCCGATCCGCTGCAGGAAGACCTGGCGCAGCGCGAAATGCTCTATGCGCGCGATAAGAAGGGAAAAAATGTGAAGGTCAAGGAGATCGCCAAAACGGTTTTTGAGAGCCGGGCGAAGGGATCGGGTGGGTACGAGTGGGTGGTGATCGACCAGCGGTACCGCGCGGTGGCCGGAAACTCCCAGTCCGACAAAAAATAGCTGGTGGGATCGATCGTTGGTAACTGTCCGAAAAGAAACTTCTAGTCCGTTGATGAAAGTAGATCGAGCATGACCGACGTTTTTAACTTTGTCAGTTTTCTGGATTACTTCTTCCTTGCAGCTGTCGCCCTGTGGGGCCTCTTCTGTGTTGTTGTGGTCCTCTCTCGCGTCGCTCGGAAGCGATTCA